>JAYSQC010000588.1:0-18920 GCA_043721755.1 Schlesneria sp. | reverse complement strand
GAATCGAGCGGCATGTCGCTCGATATCGCCGTCCGCTGGACCCGGTGAGGCATAGACGACGACGTTCAACGCCGGGCGGTTGTTGAGTTCCGAACCGTGACTCATGGTGAAGGTTCCTGTTGAGAGGTGGGCGACAACCGAGGTCGTGTACTCAGGCAACTCGCGCTGATAAATCGACCCGTAGGATGGACGCCTCGTCCGTCCGCGCCTGCAACCTCGGACGGACGAGGCGTCCCTCCTACGGGTAACTCATTTAGGATTCGGTGCAAAACAACTTCCCGCTTTCTTGGCCTTTCCTCCCTCCCCTCGGCGGGGAGGGCCGGGGAGTGGGGAGGATGGTCCAGTCGATTTGCCATTCGCCCCCCTCCCTAACCCTCCCCGCCGAGGGGAGGGAACCAGAAGGGAAATCGGGGATTTGTTTTGAACCCGCTCCTTACTCGTCCCCGTACACACGCTGTCCGCCGAGATACGTCGCATCGACCGTGATGTTCCGCACATCGTCCACGGGACACTCCAAGATGTCCTGCTTCAGTACGACGAAATCCGCCAGCTTGCCCGGTTCGAGCGATCCCTTGTGCGTCTCCTCAAACGTGAGCCAGGCGTTGTTGATCGTGTAGAGCCGCAGCACCTGTTCGCGCGAGATCGCTTGTTCGAGATGCAGCGGCTTGTCAGTGCGACGCGGTTGGCGAGTCAGTGCCGTCCACATTCCGAGGAACGGGTTGTACGGATTGACTGATCTCAGGCTACCGATCTTCTGCATGTGGTCCGAGCCGCCGCCCACGATCACGCCGTGATCGAACAATGTTTTGTACGGCTGAAAGTACGTCAGCCGTTCGTCGCCGAACTGCTTCCGCAGCGTGGCTCCATCCAGCCACAACCACGCCGGTTGGAGATCGGCCACGATGCCGAGTTGCTGCATCTGTTGAACGGCTTCCAAGCTCATGAAGTTGCAGTGCGTGATGCAGGGACGACACGGTTTCACGGGGAAGTCCTGGTTGATCTCGGCATAGGCTTCGATCAGCGCGTGGATCGCGCCGTCTCCGACCGAATGGGCCGTGAATTGAAGATCGCGCTTCAAAGCGAAGCGGGCCATGTGAACCAACTCCTCCTGCGGAATGAACCGGATGCCGCGATAGTCGGGATCGGTGATCGAGTAGATATCGCTCACACCCCACGGCTGCCTCATGAACGCACTGCCGGTCAACATGCCGCCGTCGAGAAACACCTTGATCCCGCGCAGCCACAGCCGCGAGTCGTATTGATGCAGCGGATGATCGGCCGCTGTTTGAATCCCGCGTTCCACGTCTTCACGGCTGCCCATGCCGTTCACGCCGTAAGACAGAAACACGCGGCAGTTCAGTTCGCCCGCCTCTTTCAACTGCGAATAGGCTTTGATCGACTCCTCGTTCGCTGCACGATCGGCCACGCTAGTGAGACCGACGGCGTTGTAGTCGGCGAACAATTTTTTGAGCCTGCTCGCCCGATCATCGAGCGTCGCCGCTTTCGACTTGGACTTGGACTTCACGAAGCGCGACGCATTCCGCAGGATGCCCGTCGGTTCACCCGTGACCGGATCCTTCTCGATCTTCCCCGCCTTGCCGTCGGTGATCTCGAAGTTCTTGTCGATGCCGCTCAGGGCCAGCGCGAGCGAGTTGCACGAACAGTCCGGTCCCGTGCTGAACATCACCGGATTCTTCGGAGCCGCCGCGTCGAGTTCCCTGCGATTCGGATACCGCTGGTCGCGCAGCCGCGTGATGAAGACTTGCGAGACCACGATCCAATCGCCGTCATCGAGCGTCTCGGCTCGACCCGCGATGTATTTCAAGACATCGGCCACCGTGTCCATCTCGGGAATCGGATGATCGAACTCATACATCGCCGCGCCGGGAGCATGGACGTGCGAATCGCACAGCCCCGGAATCACCGTCCGCCCATTGAGATCGACGCGCTTCGTTTGCGGCCCCGCCAGCTTGAGTACGTCATCGTTCGAGCCAACGGCTTGAATCCGATCGCCCTTCACGGCCATTGCCTCGGCCAGCGAGAACTTCGCATCGACGGTCACGATCTTCCCACCATGCACGATCAAATCGGGAGACTCCGCCGCACGGCACGTCCCCGCAAACATCAGTCCCGCCACGAACAACCGCACGACAGAACGCAGCATCACAGCATCGCACATGAGATCGGCCTTTTTGTGAATGTAGGATGGACGCCCTCGTCCGTCCGGTTTTCGTTTTGAAGTTGGCAATTGAAGAGCGGACGGGCAGAAGTGCCCATCCTACGTTTCTCGATCCGACGACGACTTTCAAGGCGGACAGTATTATCGCGCGCATGACTCCGAACGACTGCCGCCCCACCGTGATAGCCTCGTCCCCTCGCGAGTGCCCTCGTTGCCGAACCACGTTCGTCTGCGACATCGCCGCCGGGCGAGACCATTGCTGGTGCATGAACTTTCCCGCCGTCCTGCCGCTCGTTCCCACGCTAAGCTGTTTGTGCCCGACCTGTTTGCGAGATGAGATCGAAGCGAGGTCGCCATCGACTCGCGATTGCGGGTCGTAGGCCGCGTCGTACTACGATGCCTCGAAATCCTGTCGTGCGGCGCGCATTTCGGACTTCCAAAAGTAGCCTTCATCGCTCCGCGTGAAGGAAGCCGATGGGGAGTGGGCGCTGATGATGCCAATCCATGTTGGACTCAGACTCGGCAACCTTCACGCGGAGCGATGAAGGCTACTTTGGCTGCGGCTTCGCCGCGTCGTTTAACCGCATGAGGAATACCAGTCCCTCAACGATGCGGGTCGCGCGAGTCGATTGGGGTTGAGACAGCTCTCGCAAAACAACGCGAGTTCATCCGGGACATCCGAGCGAATCTCTCGCACCGGACGAAACTCTCGCACCGGGCGGAGCGAATCGCCTTGATGAGCAGCGGCCAACGACTCATCGAGGCTTCGTTCGCGATGCGGCGGTTGTCCGATGAGCAGCGTGTACAGGACCGCTCCCCAACCGTAGATGTCGGTGTGCGGACCGATCTCACCAAGCGACGAGCCGAGTTGTTCGGGAGCCATGAACGCCAGTGTCCCTCCCGTAACGAGCGGCCCGTCGTCCGCAGACAGCCGCCGCGCGAAGCCGAAGTCGGTCAACATGACGCGCCCATCGGGAGCGAGCAGCAGGTTGCTTGGCTTGAGATCGCAATGGACGATGTCGTGCTGATGAGCGAACTCGACGGCTCGCGCGACATCGGTCATCCAGCGCGCGACGGTTTCCACGGGAAGCGGCTGCTGGTTCGAGACGCTTTGCTCCAACAACGTCTGCAAATTCGGGCCGTCGATCCAATCGAACACGAGGAAGAACCCGCCGTGAAGAGCGCGACCGAGACCATGCAGCGCGACGATGTTCGGATGTTTGAGGTCCGCGACCAACGCCGCCTCCTCGCAGAACCGCGAGATTCGCTCGGGATGCTTCAGATGCGTCCGCCGCAGATATTTGACGGCCACTTCGCACGCACGGCTCTTCCACCACGCCCGATAGACCTTGCCGGTCAGCCCCTCGCCAATGTGGCGTTGCAAAACGAAGTCAGTGTGGTCGAGCAGCACAGGCTCACAATCGAGAGCAGTCTCGGTCTTCCTCCCTCCCCTTGATGGGGAGGGTTGGGGAGGGGTGACTTCTTGAACAAGACCGTGTGCGCCAATCGGCCTCCCTCCCCGGCCCTCCCCGCCGAGGGGAGGGAGAAGGACAGGAGCGGCCATCGCCATGACGTTGCGACCTGCATCCATTTTCTCCGCATTGGGCAGCCGTTTGAGCATGATCTCGCGGACATGAGCTAGCGTGCGTCGAACGGTCCGTTCCGACTGGCCCAACTCGGCGGCGATCGCTTCGAGGAGTTCGCCCTGCAACCGGAGTTCGAGCGTTCTGCGCTGCGTCTCGTTGAGCGAACGCATGATGAACTCCAACTCGTCCGCGATGGCCGCCGCTTCGTCGGGAGACGGCTCGGGCGACGCGATGTCGTGCGTGAGACCCTTCGAGTCGGTCAGCCGTTCTTCCTGCGAGACCGCCCGTTTCTCAGCCGTGTGTCGCTCGACCTGATGCGACAGCTTGCGAAGCGCCATGCGAGCCAGCAGCCGCCACAAGTCACCGGTCTCGGCCAATTCAAACTGACCGGCCGCAGCGCGAACGAAGAAGCTGCGGTAGGCCGACATGGCCACGTCATCGGCATCGACCCGCGTCCGCAACTTCGCGCCGAGTCGCCCGCGCACGAGCGCCGTCAGCCGCGCGAAGTACCGCTCGAACAGAGCCGTCGCCGCCGCTTCGTCCCCGCCTCGAAACGACGCCACCAACCATGCCGATTCGGTTCGTGATGGCTCGTTCAAGACAGGCGGCGGCGAATCGAGTGGCTCCACAAAACAACCTCGCAGAAGTTTTCAGAATTCTTGTCCGGTCGGCGACTCGTATCCGCATCTGGAGTGTGACTGAGTCCGACGCCCATTCTTCGCTCTTCATCCGTGTGCTCCGGCTGTGCCATCCGCGCTAGGAAGAAGTCTCAGAGATAGCACGGATGGCACAGCCGGGGCACGGATGAAACCAAGAACCAGCACGCCCTACATCTGCGGAAAGAAACCCACATGGCCTTCGTCATCACAGAACCCTGCTTTGGTTGCAAGCACACCGCCTGCGTTGTCGTCTGCCCCGTCGATTGCTTTCACGAGGGGGACGGGATGTTGTTCATCGATCCCGACTGTTGCACGGACTGCAACGCCTGCGCGTACGAGTGCCCGGAAAGTGCGATCTTCCACGAAGACCACGTCCCGCCCGAATGGCACGACTACATCGCCCTCAACGCCGAGATGTCAGCCGTCTGTCCGTCGATCACCGAACGCAAACAGCCATTGAAACAGGGGCTGTAAGGCGACGGGCAAAACATGGTTTACTCGCACAACACCAACCCGAAGTGTGAACGAGGACGAAGTCGATCGACGCCCTCGTTCACACTTCGGGTTGGTGCAGGTCAGTCAACTACTTCCGATTGCCGAAGCTCAAGCGATCCCGACTTTCACGACGGACATCACTCTTCGCCAAGTCGTTCCGAAGCCGATTTGAGTGCCGGTGCCGATTTCATTCGGTGGGCAACCGAACGAAGCATCTGCTCGAAGTTGCCGACAAGATCAGTCTCGAACCACAGCTCGGCCAGTTCGGACAACCAGCGTCGGATGTAGTCGCAATCCAGTTTGTCTCCCTGGCTGGAGAGGATCCCTTCGATGTCCTTCAGGTCGATTGGCCTGTTGGCGATCGACTTCATGATGACGATGTCTTCGGGACTGGCCGTCCGCATCTCGACGCCTGGCAGTATCAGTGTGGAGCGTGCTCGCGACAGCATTTCCTCCTCAAACGGAAGGCCGCCCAGCGAGATATCCAAGGCGACACCATTCTTGGAGGAGAGCAACAGAATGCGGTTCTCTCTCGCAAACAGAGCCGCATCCGCCAGCCGTGCCGGGAATGCTTCCAGCAATGGCTGAACGAACTGCGACTCGTTGCCGAATCCCGTCAGCAAAACAATGTCGATGTCCTTGGTGAACCGCGGCTCACCCCAGCGCGTGGCTGCCAGTCCACCGACCAAGCAATAGTCCCAGTGCCGCTCGTCCAGAAACGTCCGCAGCTCACCCATTGCTTCCGCAATCAGCCCCGGTTCATCCATCGTTCCCTGACTTTCTGCCATGCCACCCAGCCGGTGGCATCGTTGGGAATCCTGCGGTTGGAACACGCCAAGAGCGCTGCCGTTGAACGAACCCGGTCGTCGTCGGTCATCGCCCGCAATTCCTGAAAGCGAATCCCATCCAGCACGGGACCGACAGACCTCCACTGACTGAGGTACTGCCGCTGCTGTTCCTGACTGGCACCGAGATCGGGCATCGAACACCTCTCGCAACAGGAAGTCGCCGAAACCTCACACCAGCGTGAACTCGGGCATCTTAATGGGCACTCCGCCTTGCAGGGCCGATTCGTGGGCGAGGATGCCGACGCAGGTCCAGTTGGCGGAGAGGGTCGCGTTCGGCCACGGATCGCGGTTGTCGCGCAGGGCGCTCACCATTTCGTTGACGAGGTGCGGGTGCGAGCCGCCGTGACCGCCTCCTTGAATAAACGACAGGTGCTCGGTGTCGTGAATCTCGGACGGCAGCGTGAACTTGCGGATCGGTTCTGGAAGCAGGTGCGCGAAGTCCGGGACCGTGACCTTCGACGCGATTTCCGGTTCGGGGAGTTTCGCGGTGTGGATAACGTGCTGGTCGTGTTCGGACAGCGTCCACTCGAACGATTTCTTCGTGCCGTAGACATCGAAGCTCTCGCGGTACTGACGGGCCACGTCGTAGAGGCACCGCCAAATGTGAGCGGTCACATCGCTGTCCTTGATCTTGATGTGACACGACTCGACGGCGAACCTGTTGCCGCTCTTCTGCGCGATGTCGTCGCGAACCGTTCCGGAACCGAAGCAGCTCACGGTCTCCGCGCGACCGTTCAACAGACCGAGACACGGGCTGACGACGTGCGTCGCGTAGTGCATCGGGATCATCTTCTGCCAGTAGTCGGGCCAGCCGTCCATGTCCTGCGGGTGCGACGCGGCGACATGCTGAATCTTGCCAAGCTCGCCCTTCTGGTACATCTCCTTGATGAACAGGAACTCGCGCGAGTAAACGACCGTCTCGGCCATCATGTACTTCAGGCCGGTCTGCTGGACGAGTTCACAAATCTTGCGGCAGTCCTCGACATTCGTCGCCATCGGGACGGTACACAGGACGTGCTTGCCCGCCTTCAGAGCCTCCATCGACATCCAAGCGTGTTCCGAGATCGGGCTGTTGATGTGGACGAAATCGACGTTCGGATCCTTCAGTACATCGGCGTACTCGGTGTACCTCTGGCCAATTCCAAACTGATCGCCAACCTTGTCGAGCTTCTCCTTGTTCCGCTGGCAGAGGGCGTAGACGTTGACTCCGGGCAGAGCTTGATAAATCGGAATAAACTCCGACCCGAACCCGAGACCGATCATGGCGACGTTGAGTGGCTTGCTCATGGACGTGTTTCCTCAAGGATGGCGAAATAGGAGAAGGCGAAACTTTGACGGATGGGCACAGATGCTCATCTGTCTGGTGAACTTGGTGAACAACGAGAATTGACCTCTGTGGCGGGCGACTTTGTAATCCTCTCCGTTCGGACTTACCATCGTTTTGGCGAATCAAAGTGGTCGTGGTAAGTGCAAATCATGAGATTCAACGTAACAGCCTCCTCGGCGGGACAACAAGGGCGGGAGAAAGCACATGACGACATTGAGTATCGACGTTGCCCAAAATCGACTGCGCGACATCGTGGCGGCGCTGAGTCCCGGCGAGGAAGTCTGTCTGACCGAGGACGGATGTCCCGTAGCAACGGTCACTCGTACGCCGCGATCCGCTTGGCCGTGTCAGGCGGGCAGCGCGAAACAGACCTCACATTGGATGGCCCCGGACTTTGATGCACCACTAGACGACTTTCGAGAGTACATGCAATGACATTGCTACTGGACTCGCACACTCTCTTGTGGTTCCTGTGGGACGATCCGCAGTTGAGTTCCACAGCCAAGCTTCTGATCGAAGACGCCAGCCATCGCAAATTCGTCAGCATGGCGTCGTGTTGGGAAATCGCGATCAAGGCGGGCATCAAAAAGCTCGATCTGGGTGAACCGGCCGCGACGTTCTTGTCCCGAGAAATGTCGCGAAACAACTTGGATCTGTTACCAATCAGCCTCCTCCATGCAACGGCGGTGGAGACGCTTCCGTTGCATCACCGCGATCCATTCGATCGGCTGTTGATTGCTCAGGCCATGCACGAAAAATGCCCGATCATCAGCGCGGATCAGGCCTTCGATGCCTATCCCGTTCGCCGACTTTGGTGACTCTTGTGAGAAAGCTATATCTCGCGCGGTCAGAAGTGAGGCCATTGCATTCAAAGTCCGGCTTTTCTTAAAGCCGGACTTTCTCGATGCACGGAAGTCCGGCTTTAGGAAAAGCCGGACTTCTGACGCTAGTCCAAGAGGCATCACTCCTGACCGCGCGAGGTATAACGCCGCAACAGATGTTTGCGGGCCGAGCGTCGTCGCGAGTCACGACGGGCGTTTGCCGCGTTCTCTCAGCAGGTCGCTGACTTGCTGGAGCTGGCGTTGTTCGCGCGCGGTCAGCGACGCCATGCCGTACTCGTGAACTTTGGCGAGCAGGCCATCCAGTTGCTGCTCGGCATCGGCCCGCTCGCGTTGTTCATCCAGTTCACGCTTGATGCGGCGTTGTTCGCGCCAGCGTTGCAGCGGGTTGAGAGTGCCATCCGGTTGCGAGGCAGACTCGGCACCCGATCGTTCCAAACTGGTGTAGCCTTCCGAAAAATCGTAGCCCTGAAACTCTTCGTCCATGAATTCCGAAGTCTGTTCTTCGATGAGTTGCACCACGTTAATGACCAGCAGAATCGCACCGACAAACACGACGACTGACCAATCTCCAATCAATCCGGTGAGCATCAACAAGCCCGAGAAGGACATTGAGGCTTTCGCGGCGGCTCGAACGACCAACTCGGGATGAATGCGTGTCGCCATCACAGCCCGCAGGATCTGGCCTCCGTCGAGCGGAACAATCGGCAGCAGGTTGACGACGAGCAACAACCAGTTGACCGCGAACCCCAACAGCATCAGGTCGCGCGAAAGATCGTCGCTCAACTGACCAATCGGCAGCTTGAGCGGGTTCAAGATGTCCCAGATCGACTTGGAACCTGAAATGCCTGGGAACACTGCCAAGCAAACCAACAGGTTCATCAGCGGACCGGCGGCGGCCGTGAAAATCTGAGAAAACGTGTCACGCCCCGGTTGCACGGTGGCCAAACCACCGAGCGGGGAGAGATGAATTTCGCTGGCACTTCCCCCTGTCAGCCGCGCCGCAATGACGTGACCCCATTCGTGCAGGAACACAGAGACCAAGAGCAGTCCGGTCAGAGTCAGCCCGAATGCCGCGCCGAAACGCAGGACAAAGATGGCGGCAAAGATGAGGAAAAACCAATTCACACGGACCCGCAACGACCCGAGTGATGGGAGCGGAAAGGACAGGAGCATCCAACTCAGTCGGTCGCTCATGACGATCAAATCCTTGCCACGCGACGGGCGAGGTCACGTAAACCGGACAGGGGAAATGAATCTCATTGATGCACAAGGTTGTGCCAACGGCGGGCATCCTAGCCCCGAGTTCGGGGCGTGACAATCAGGGAGTTTTGGGCTGAGCGAGACCCTCTCAGGATTCGGTGCGAAACAACTTCCCGCTTTCCTCCCTCCCCTCGGCGGGGAGGGGGGAGGATGGTCAGGTCGATTTGCCACTCCCCCCCTCCCTAACCCTCCCCGCCGAGGGGAGGGAACAAGCACGAAAGACGGGAAGGTATTTTGAACCAGTTCCTCAAAACTTGTGGCCCGGCAGTGGGCCGTTCTGAGTGAAGGTCAACACTTCGGGACCGGACTCGGTGACAAGGACGGTGTGTTCAAACTGAGCCGACAGCGCAAGGTCGATCGTGCGGACGGTCCATTTGTCGCGGTTGTCGAGCATGGTACGCCACGTCCCCGCGTTGATCATCGGTTCGACAGTGAAGCACATGCCCGGTTCGAGGACCAAATTGGAAGCCTTCGACTTCGGGACATAGTGCGGGACGCCCGGCTCCTGATGAAACTGCCGGCCCAGACCGTGACCCTGATACTCCTGCACGACGGAGTAACCTCGCACACGCGCGAACCGCTCAATCGAGCGTCCGATCTCGGTGAGCTTGCCGTACGTTTGAATGGCGTCGATCCCAACGTGCATCGCATCGAACGCCGTCTGCACCAGCTTGCGTGCTTCCTCAGCGACGTTGCCGATGAGAAATGTTTCGGACGAGTCACCATGCCAACCGTTGACGATGGTGGTCAGGTCCACGTTGACGATGTCACCGCTTCGCAGCGGGATGCGATTCGGGATGCCGTGGCAAACGATCTCATTCACGCTGGTGCAGATGCTGTTCGGGTACTTCTTGTAGCCGAGACAGGCGGGCGTATGACCATGATCCAGCGTGTACTCGTAGACGAGGCGATCAAGCTCGATGGTCGTGATACCCGGCTGGACGTGCGGTCTGAGGAAGTCCATGACTTGCGCGTTGAACCGCCCGGCGATTCGCAGACCTTCGCGTTCGTCCTCGTTGTAAATCGGAACCTTGCCCTTGGTCTTGCTGCGGCCCAACGCTTGCATGATGTTCAACCCAAGACCCCTCAACGAAAAGCTGTTCCAAAAATCAAACGGACTCATCCTGCGACGACCTCCGCTGCGAAGTGGCTGCTCGGTGAGACAACGCCCTGCCTCGCAGTCACGGCCTCACGACACAACCCGAAGCGTTCCCGTGGCAGACCGGAGACGCTCTGCGGCTGATCGCAGCCTGTTTCACTTCGGGAAGTTATTGCGCTCCCGTTCCTAAACATCGACAACCACCGCAGCGGCTTCTCTCGGGGCCACACTCCCCAAAGGGGCGACAGTGTTGTCTCGCGGCAGTCGTTTCGCAAGCGAGGTCATCAGCAGGTCCCGGTCCATCGCGGTGTTGGGTCTGCGAAATCTGTAGGGTGGGACCAGCGGCGCTTCGCCGCGCCAGCCCACCCTCATGAACTTCCAGAATTGCTGGTGGGCCGGTGCCCCGAGGGGGTGCCGTCGTGCAGGGGTGGTCGCCCTGTCGCGCCGCGACAGGAAGCGACAACGGGGTAAAACAAAGGCGGCAGGAAGCGAATAGCTCTGGCATTGGCGATTTTCGGTTCCTGACACCTTGATGCTTTCTGCGTCCCGAAGCTGCCATTGTCAAACCGCAGGGCCATCGCCGCCGAGTCCTCCGACTTAAGCGGCTGCCCGCCGACGATGCCGGTGAACCCCGCCGCCTCGACGATCTTCGAGTCGGTGATGTGCAACTCAGTTCGACTTTTGCCATCTATTTTGGACTGCGGGGATTCATCGCCGCTTTGTTTTCTCGTGTGAGTCAGAATTGTGGAAAGTCACCGTCGCACGCGAGGTTGTCAAAATGAGTTGGCCAAACCAGAAAGGAAAGCGGTGATGAATCCCCGCACTCCAAAAATGGCGAAAGTCGAACTCACACGCCGATCTGCCCGGTGCGAATCAGCTTCCTCGCCGCCTGCACGGTCCCCCGCATCCGATTGGCCAGAGCCAGCATGAGCAGCCGATGCTTCATGTCGGCCAGTCGCACGAGCGGCTCAAAATCCTCAACCCGCACGCACGACGGCTTCTCGGCCAGCACATGACAGTTGGCTTCGAGCGCCGCCCGAATCACCGGCGGAGCCTGCACCGCTTCGAGCGTCACCAGCGCCATCCCCGGCTTGTACTCGGCGAGCGCCCGCGCATGGTCCTTCTCAAACCCCTTCAGCTTCGCCCCCAACGCCTTCCGCGCCGCCGCCTCACTCGCCTCACTGGAATCGGCCACGACGACCGCGTCCAGCTCCACGATCTCAGCCAGCGCCGCAAGATACGACCCGAGGTGTGCTCCCCCCGCATCTGTGAGCACCGCAACCGTGATTCCAGCCATGTCTTGCCCCGCTGCGTTGAAGGATGAGGACTGTCAATGCGACCAAGCGAGTAGAAACCGATATTCTCGGCCTCCGTTTACTGTTTCAAGCGATTGCCATAACTTACTCGGCCTACGAATACCTTCGCGATCAGGACGATCAGAAATGGTGACGCTTCCGACATTCGCATCTTTTTTTTGTGGCTGCGGCGGATTGGATTTGGGGTTTGAACAAGCTGGATTTGTTGGACAGGCGGCCTACGACATCGACTCAGAAGCTGTCGCCGTTCACAACCACAATCTCAAGACACGCGCTCACGTCTGCGACCTCAATCAAGCGTCGTTTCCCAAGAACAAAATCCTTCGCCCTGATGTTGTCATTGCCGGACCTCCTTGCCAAGGCTTCTCGACACTCGGTAAGCGAATGCTCGACGATCCGCGTAACTCTCTGGTCGTCACGGCCGCACAATTGGCGGTTCAGCACCAGCCGCAAGTCATCGTTTTGGAAAACGTGGCGGGGGCGATGTCGGGACCACACGCGACTTACTGGCATCAAGCTGAGCGTCTGATTTCAAATGCGGGCTTCAGATTCGTAACTCAGCAGTTGGCGTCAGTGGACTATGGCGTGCCGCAGATTCGCCGCAGAGTTGTATTGATCGCTTGGAAGTCGAAGTCGGATACCGCGCCCCTGATCGGCCTAGGGAAGAAAATCACGCTGAGTTCGACGCTGCGGTCATTGGATGGAATTGGTAATCACGAACCAAAACACCTGAAACGGGGAAGCGACGACTACGCGATCGCGATGCGGATCAAACCCCATCAAAAGCTCTGCAACGTTCGCGGTGGCGACCGCGCGGTTCCGACTTGGGAGATTCCAGATGTCTTCGGCAAGACGACTGCTGCAGAGCGTGATGCATTGGTGCTGATTCAGAAGCTACGGCGTCAATTGCGGCGACGCGATCATGGTGATGCAGACCCGTTATCGCTCCATGAAATCTCTGAGCACTGCGGACGTGATGCGACGACCACCGTCAAGCGTCTGCTGACGAAAGGCTACTTGCGGAAGATTGGCCAGCGATTCGATCTGGCTCACACGTTCAACGGCAAGTACCGGCGGCTGGCTTGGGAGCACGTCGCCCCGGCCGTCGATACGCGCTTTGGCGAGCCCCGTTACTTCCTGCATCCGGAAGAACACCGAGGTCTCTCAGTTCGCGAGGCCGCTCGCATTCAAGGCTTTCCTGATGATTTCATCTTCACCGGTTCGCGCTCCGCTCAATTTCGCATGGTCGGTAACGCCGTGCCGCCTCCACTCGCCAAGCAGATCGCTCTCGCGATCCGCGACCAGGTGCTGTGAGGTGATCATTCGTGGCTGAAGAACACTCGCCGAATCAGGTGCCAACGATCGATGAACTCGTCAATCGTTGGACGGACGTTCCGGGGGACATTGAGAACCCAGGAGAACCCTTGAAATACGGAGCAACTCGCAACTTACTTCATTTGCTGAGCCGCAAACTGTACGCGGACTACCAGCCATTCCCGGAAGGCCCTCACTTCCTTGATCGCCTGGCGCGTTGGCTTGATAACCTCCGCGACGACGAACCTGCCCAACAACTCCTGTTTGAGTTCGTTCCTTGGCTGCTGTTCATCGGCCGTCATGAAATGGAAACGATGTATCGAGCCGCGTTCACGGGGCCGATCTCGCGCTGGATCATCGATCATGCCGGACTGGCAATTGCCGACCCTGAGCTGCCTGAAAAGTTTGCAGCAGCAGTGAGGACAACATTCTTCGGAAGCATGGCCGGTATGGATATCGGGAGCTTCGCACGCGTCAACTCACTCAGCGGTCAGGGTGACCGCCCAGAGTTTCGTGTGCTTTCACGCTATGGAGACTATGACGAATTTCTAAACGGCGTCACAACGGAAGGCTTCGATCGCATTGTCGCCGTTGAGGATATGGTTGGAACTGGAACTCAGATGCTTGAGGCGTCTCCAATTCTCTCTCATGTCGATCCAATCAAGGTTCTGCTCTGTCCGATTGTCGTTGCGCCGGCTGGGGTGGACACGTGGATCAACAAGTTAAAACCCCACAATTCCCACATGACATTTTCGCCGCTTTTCGTCATTCCTCCGAATGCCACGCTGCCGGAAGTCGCACCAACAATTGCCGAGCCCCCTGTGTCCAATCAATTTCGATCCCTCATCAACGACACTTGGGACGCGGTGCGGGGAAGTAATCCAAGCCCACAACTTCAAGACGGCCCGTTTGGTTTCGGACGCTTTGGTTCGCTCGTACTGAGCTATCTCAATTGCCCCGACAATGTGCCTCCGCTTGTTCACTACGAGAGCGAATGTTGGAAGCCGTTGTTTCCTCGCGTGTCGAGGGAGGGATAACGAATGCCATCAATCACCAATCCGTTTTACACGCTGTATCTCACCGAGAACGTGGGCCAAATCGATATTCCGTTGATGTTCAGTCCGGTCCTGGTCCCGTTTGTGGCACCGTTGTACTTACCCGGCAATGTTGTGCTGAGGGGCATGCAGGGAACCGGCAAAACGATGCTGTTGTCATTGCTGGAGACCAACGTTCGGCTCGAGTTTTGGGCCAACGAAAACAGCGCCAGCCGTCGCGAGACAATCTCAAGATGCGACCCGCTTCCGGTCGCCCAACGTCGATTTGTTGGAGCGGGAATCAATCTGTCGAAGAGTTACGCTACCAAGCTGAATGAGATCGTTGCGAGCGACGATCGAGGCGAGAACATTCGGCTCACCCGCGCGTATTTTGGTGACTATTTGAATTGCTGGGTGCTTCGGGATCTGTTGGCTTCACTGGAGTCGCTAATTACAACGGCACCCGCCGAGCGTCGTGCAGAGGTTGGAATTTGCGACGATGTCGGCATGATCTGTGAAGCACTGCGTCTGATGTCTGACGATCCGGCGTGTCAGTTTCTTCGCGGCCACATAACAGTCGCAGGGGCTCGGATTGCATTGGAAAAGCGGTTGCGAGCCTACCTTGGCCTCGTGAGCAACCCGAGAAAACCACTTGCGTCGGAGATCGACGAGACTCGCAGTATTCTGGGTGAACCTCTTTCCGTGGCAACTCGAGCACTGCGCTCGGTGGGCGTAATCAAGCCAGACGTGAGCGTGATCGTGACCATCGACCAGTTCGAAAAGATGGTCCGGCGGGCTCAGGACGACGGTGATGAGCAGAAGCACACGCGGTTCATTGACCTGATCTACGAAATGATTGCTTCGCGGAACCCCGAAGTTTCCTATCGCATTGGTACACGCCCCAACGCCGTTCAGAAGTTGAGCGACGCCGCCCGTGATTACTCTGTCGTCAATCTCGACGCGATCCTGCAACGAACAGAAAGCGGCAGTAAAACACGATGGTCATTTCAGCAGTTTGCTGAAGATGCCTTTCGTCGGCGAATCGTTGCAAGTGAACATCCCTTTCAAGATGAAATCAGCAATTCGGTCGATCCAATCACACAGGTGTTTGGTGACAGTCCATCGCATACAGAACGTGCCACATTCTGTGCATCGAAGAATCCCGGTCGAGTGCTTCGATTTGAGGAGGATTGGTCAGACGAAATCCGATCGGTACTTGAAGACCTTGCCAAGAACGATGCGGTGGCGGCAAAGTTGGGGGAAGCGTGGGTTCGGCAGCAGTTGTCGCGAGAAAAACAAGTGGATGTTTCCTGCTGGACTGAAGTGGAATCTCGTCCGTGGGAGTCCAAAGCCAAACAGTGGTGGAAGAAGGAACGCCTGCCGCAGGCCGTGCTACAGGTCGCAATGCAAAACGCACAACGGTTGCCTTACTTTGGAGAGAGCGACATCGTTTCGCTCGCAGGCGAAAACATTCTCGTGTTCATCCTCATCTGCAAAGAGATCTGGGAGTGTGATGCGCGCCACAAGGCGGCGGCCAAGGAATCCACTGTCGAAGAACGGTTAGTTCCCTTCACGCGATTCCGCCAAGCCGAAGGTATCCGAGACGCCAGCCGCGATTGGCGAGGGAAAATCGCGGAGTTGGCTGATGGCGATTCACTACAGCGATTCATGGATGTCCTTGGGCAAAAGTTGCACGCTCAACTCATCGACGACCGCGCCATGTCGTATCCTGGAGCGAACGGCATTTCACTTGCTGTCGATGACTTGAAGACTGCTCCCGAAATCGAGCGACTCCTCATCGACGCAACGGCGGAGTGCTTCTTGCTCCAAAGAGAACACACGCCTAAGTCGAAGTCTCGCGGCATTTCGGTGAAGTGGTATCCGCATCCGATCCTGGCACCGTTTTACGGACTCACTGTACCCCGGACAAAGGAACCGCTTTACCTGAACGTCGCGACGCTCCGTCGCTGGCTTGAGGTTAAGAAAGATCTTGCACCAACGGTCGATTCGGTCTCGTCATCGACTCAGGTCGGCAATCAGAATTTCAGTCACGACGTGGATGGCGATGACGTAACGATGAATGCCGTGACCAACAATCTGCCCGAGCAACAGCCAGTTGATCGACAGCAACGGCTTCAGTTCGGTGACGATGAGGACCAATGAGATGTCTTCGCCTCATCGTTTGCGGCCGTTTGGTCCACTTTCTTGGATATTGGATAAGCTTCCAGCCGCTGGGCCTTGGACCATCATTGGGGCGTTGTCTGCCGAGGATCGTTGTCTGACCGCCACGCGGGAAACGCTGCGTTTGTCCCCAGGAACGACCGGTAAGTTACTCAGCATTACGCCACGGTTACTCAACAGCACGCCACCGACACGCCCCGCGAATGAACATGCAATCGCGTCAGAACAAAAGAGAACGATCAATCTGCGGCGAGTTGAAGCTGAACTTGGGGCACACGTTGGAGTCGTCGATGCAGGTCCATTTCTTCAAGAGGAAAGCAAACTCAATGACATGGCGACGATGCTGGCGGAGCAATCTCCTTCCGATGTCATCCTTGACGTTTCGACAATGCCCAAACGGTACTTCTTTCCGTTGCTGACCAGGCTCTGCGAATCGAACCACGTTCGTAATTTGATCGTCACAAACACGTCTCCCCTTCGTTACGGGGACGTTCTGGCTGGCGACGCTGATAATTGGAAGCCGCTGCCGCTGTATGAGGGTGATCCAATCAATGAGCCGCCCGACGTGACCTTGATTGTGGGGGTTGGCTATCACCCGCTGAACATCCAAGAGATCTTGGAAGAGAACAAGTCGCGGCGAGTCGAGATCAAATTGCTGTTTCCATTTCCTTCGATACACCCTGGGTTCATTCCCAATTGGAGATTCGTCGAACACATCAACAAGCACCGGAGTCGCTCCGACGGTAACAGTGACACGTCGGACATCGACATCATTCGAGTCCCCGTTGGCGATGTGTCGTTGACGTTTGATCGACTTCTCCAACAGACGCAAGAGGGCTACATGAGTTCGCTCATTCTGGCACCGTACGGTCCAAAGCCCATGTCGCTCGCGATGTGTCTGCTCGGTGTTGCACGCCGAGCGAAGGGGATCAACCCAGACACGGATGCCCCAAATCTTCCAACCAAGATCGGTTACACGCAGCCAAGCTGGTATCACCCGGATTACTCAAGTGATGTCAGAACAACTGACGGAGTGCCTGACGTAACGGCTTTCTGCGTTCGTCTGAATGGCCGCGATCTCTACGTGCTGCCCTGATTTCTCGTTTGTTCTCGGGTCTCTTGAGACCGACACGCAGGTCAAATCGACCTGTGGCGTGTCGGTGATGGTGTGGGCTTGAACAGGGTTGTGTTCGTCGGGCGTGGGTAGATCGGCGTCACTTCCGTTTTGGATTCTTCGACGCGGGCTTCTGCTTTGGCAGCGACTTGTCGGGTAGTAAAGCCATTCGCAATTCGCTGGCACTCGGCAGCTTGCCTTGGAATTCCTTCGGCAGCTTGTCGGTGAGCTGGTACTCCGCGACGCCGATCGGGTTGGTCTTGGTTTTTTTGACGAGAACTCGACGACCAACTCGTCCTTTTCCGCGCAGAGGATGATGCCGATCGACGGCTGATCGTCCGGGGCGCGTTCTTTGTCGTTGAGCAGGTTCAAATAGAAATCCATCTTCCCCGCGTGCTCCGGCTCGAATGAACCGACGGCTGGGTGGCCCGGCTTGGGCCGCTTTTTGAAGTTGAGGCGTGCCACTGCTTCGGAGTCCTCGGAGAAGCAGTGTGATCGGACGTTGACACTCCCTCGGCACTGCTTCTCCGCAGCATCGGCAGTGGCACGTCAAACAACGTGGCTGGCGAATCAAGTCGGGCCACCCCGCCTCATCGCACCCAATCGGCGACGGCGATTTCGAGTGGAACGTGGTTGGGGAGCGACATCGTGACGACATCCGTCCGAGTGAGTCTCGCCTCATTGGAATAGTCGGCAGCCCGGCCGGTGTCGCCGGGATTGGTGAAGACTTCCAACTGGGAATCGACCAGGTTCACGATCCAGTAGGTTGGAATGCCCGCTCGTGCGTAGACGCGGCGGCCGTGGTCCGGCCGGTCTCATCGGCGATCTGTTGGAGCGGCCAGTCGCGCAGGTGTCTGAAGATGACCACCTCCCGCTGGTCGTCGGGGAGCTGGACGAGGGCTTCGGTCAGATGCTGCAACTCTTCGTTCCGCGCGGCGGCTTGACTGGGAGACGTGTGATTGGCGGCGAGCCAGTGTTCCAAGCCAGCCGCCGATTGGTCGATGTCGGCTGCGAGCGATTGCTCGCGAGTGACATCGCGCTTGTCTCGCCGAAAGCGACGGAGTGAATCGGCCAACTCGGTCGTCAAGATTTGTCTCAGCCACGCCGCGAACACACCGGGACTGCGGTCACGGAGTTGCGGCAGAGCGGCATGTGCCCGGAGCAACGTCTGCTGCACGATGTCCGACGCATCCAGCTTCCCCCGCAACCGCCGGTCAATCTGAGCCAGCGCCAATGCTCGGAGATAGCCTCGGTAAGGCTCGAACAGATCGTCGCTGGGGAAGGGTTTGTCATGGTCTGTGTCACCGATTCATCAGGGTCTATTGTGAATAGACGCCATCCCACGAGAAACAGACCGCAGAATTTTCGGCGAGTTTGTGTGGAGCGTGATCGAAGGACAAGCTGCGGGTGACGAGCCTCAAGCCGGTGGCCGTTCAGGTCTGGACGAGTTCCGAGTGCGAGGTGCAATCTCGGCACACGATGGCCGGGGCATACCTAGCTTCGTCAGTGGGACGGGCAAGAGATGCCCACGACGCGCTGGCCCTTGGCACTCTCTGGCAACGTCATTCTTAGAACTCGTCTAAGTATTAGTCCGCATTTTCAAAACTAGCCCGACGCGCGAGCGAGGGCTTCGTACTCATCGAACGTCCAGCCCTCGCTCGCGCGT
>JAYSQC010000587.1:0-25903 GCA_043721755.1 Schlesneria sp. | reverse complement strand
GAAACGAAGCATTAGTAGTACGGATGACACACGAAAGCGATGGTTTTGAAAACGGGTTGTCAGGCGGCAGGTGACTTTCCTGCCAAGCCATTGTTGGTGGGGAGTGTTTTGTCCGCGTTTTGACTTTCGGTTGAACTGGCTTCGTCAAGTTTCGACGGATCGACAATCGGACGGGGCGGAAACGAAACATAGGTTCGCCCGCTCGACTCTTGCCGCGCGATGAGACTTCGGCACAGCGCGTCCAAATCGTGGTTGAACTCGGCAGAGATCGCGCGCTTGATTTGGCGAACCTCTTCGACAATCGGGTCAGTCCACATCGAGATTCTCCATCAGGACATCAGGTGTGCAAATTGCCGGGGCGAGCCATCCTGCCGCCCGACAGGCGGACACAATTTTCGGATAGACCTGCGGATTTGCCAAATGCGCACAGTTCCAAGTTACCAAATACTGAATACCGTTGAGTGCGGCGATTGCCAAATGGACCGCATCGTTCATGACTCCTGGCGGAATGGCTCCAATCGTCACGAAGTCCTTGGCGAATTCGAGCGACTCCACTGTGATCTTCAATTCGGGCAGTGATTGGAGAATCGTCAACCGCTCTTGTGCTGCAACAGGATCGCCTCGCGAAGCCTCTTGAACGACCAACTCTGAGGTGTAAACATCGAAGCGGTTACGTGCGGTCTCCCACCAATCCCGAGTGGATTGCTGATGGCCAGCCACCACGATGTCCCGATGCGGACGAGCCGTCAGGTAACTAACGACCGTTGTTTCCAAGTAAACCTTCGGCAGGTTGTTTGGCATGGGAACTCCAATTCGTCGCGTCTGAACACTCACGGCTTTGGCGCGCGGGGTTTATACTCTGCCCGCCAAATCACCTGCCACTGACTGCGCGAGATGCCATGACCGAACCGGCCGATTCTGATGCGAACTTGCCTCCCAACGCAAAGCCGATCCAAAGTTCGCCCGTCTTACAGGGTGAGCGGGTGGCGTTTACCGGCACGCTCGCGTCGATGACGCATCGTCAGGCGATGGACCTCGCTGAGCAACACGGTGGGACGACGGGGCAACATGTCAGCCATCAGACCACGTTACTGGTCGTCGGCGAGGAAGGCTGGCCGCTCGAAGCGGATGGTCGAATCTCGGTGAAGCTCGAACAGGCGCAGCAGCTTCATGACAACGGCGAACCGCTGCGCATTCTGTCCGAATCGGAATGGCTCAACCTGCTGGGTGTTGAGCCGGGTGAACGGAAGCAACAGCAGCTTTACACCCCGGCCATGCTCAGCCAACTCCTCAACATCTCAGTCCACGAGATTCGTCGCTGGGAGCGAGACGGGCTGATCCGCGCGGTGAAGAAGGTCTTCCGGTTGCCCTACTTCGATTTCCAAGAAGTGACCGGCGCGAGACGCCTCAACGAACTCGCCCGCTCCGGTGTGAGTCTCGTTGAACTCGCCTCCGGTTTGGAACGCCTGCGAGCGATCCTGCCGAATGTCGATCGGCCGCTTGCCCAGTTGGAAGTGCTGTCGCGCGGGAAGCAGTTTCTCTATCGCGACGCCACGGGACTCGTCGAACCTTCCAGCGGCCAGCGAGTCTTCGACTTTGAGCTTTCCCCCTGCCCTGCCGAGACTCACGAAGACGATTCGGATGAACACGCCGCCACGATTCCGATGCGGCTCGATATGAATGTCGCTTCATCCGGCGACGCGATCAACCGCCGTGACTGGACCGCCGACGAGTGGTTTCGCGAAGGCTGCCGTCTGTCTGAAGAATATGAGATCGACGCGGCAATCGAAGCGTTTCGGCTGGCTCTCATCGACGAACCGCTTAACCCGCTCCATCACTTTCATCTCGCCGATGCCCTCTACCGCGAAGGCCGACCGGATGCGGCGATCGAACGCTATCACATGGCCGTCGAGCTGGATCACGACTTCCTCGAAGCGTGGACTCAACTCGGCTGTCTTTTCGCCGAGACCGGCAAAACCACGTCGGCTCAAGAAGCGTTTCGAGTCGCCCTCGACCTGCATCCCGATTACCCGGACGCCCACTTCCATCTGGCCGAGCTACTCGAACAAAGCGGCCACCGCGACGAAGCGGCCACGCACTGGCGGCGCTATCTCGAGTTCGACCAACGCGGCCCGTGGGCCGACATCGCGCGGCAGCGGTTGGAGTCGGAACGGTCTTTGTAGGGTGCGTGGAGTCTTCGAGTTTGAAACTTGACTCCTTGAGTCAAGTGTTCGTTTTGCCTTCCAAGTAGCCTTCATCGCTCCGCGTGAAGACCTTGAACTTACCCACATTTTTACAATGTTTGCCAAGGTTAGTTTGGAGTGTCGTTTAGGTCTGAGTTGTTTGGTGGGTTCAGGTTGCGTGTGTTGAGTGGGTTCTTGCCGTGGGGAGGCATGTGGGTTGCATTGCAGGTTTGAACGGTCTTCAAGGAGCGTTGAAGTCCGGTCGTCGATGGCGGGAGGCTGTCGCACAAGGAAGGAACAAACGGGATGGAGTCTGGCCGTGAGTACTCTCACGTTGGATGTTGGCGAGTGGGCGGAGGAGAACTTTGGCGGGTGTGAGTTGGGGGATGTTCGTCGGACGCGGCGGGCGGTGACGGTGGCTCGACAGATGGCGGAGCATCCGGATGGAAGCACACCCGATCAGGCGGAGGAGTGGTCGGATCTGAAGGCGATGTATCGCCTGTTCGATGCCGATGAGGCGACCTTCACCGCACTGGCCACTCCGCATTGGCAGCGCACGCGGTCGCTGGCTCGGGGAACGGTGCTGTTGATTGGCGACACGACCGAGACCGACTTTGGCATTCGTCGGGCTGTCGCAGGGCTGGGGCCGACGGGGGATGGATACGGTCTCGGGTTCTTCCTGCACAGTTCGATGATGGTCGATGCGGGCCGCGGTGAGATTCTCGGGCGGGCGGGACAAGAGCTGTTCTATCGACAGCCTGTGCCGAAGGACGAGAACTCGTACCAGAAGCTGCCACGGTCGCGCGAGTCCGAAGTCTGGGGCCGCGTGGTCGAACTGGTCGGACCGCCCGCCGAGGGAGTCCGCTTCGTTCACGTCTTCGATCGCGGTGCCGACAACCTCGATGTCTTCTGCCACTGCCGCGCGCAGCGCACCGACTGGGTGATCCGCGCCGCGCAGTGGCATCGCGTGGTCGAAGAGACCGACGAAGCACAGGTCGGTGAACGTGACGATGTGAAGCGTCTGTCACTGCGCGCGGTGCTCGCGCAGCAGCCGCTCTCCGGCACGTACGAGCTGTCGGTCGGCGCGACGAAGGATCACGCGGCGCGAACCGCCCGCCTGCAAGTCCGCTTCGCACGGGTGACCCTTCGTCGTCCTAAGCGACGGACGAAATACCAGCGAGCCATCGACTTCCAAGAACTGACGCAATGGGTCGTCGAAACCCGCGAGGTCGATGCGCCGAAGGGCGTCAAACCGCTGCAGTGGGTGTTGTGGACATCGCTCCCCGTGACGTCGTTCGACGAGGCGTGGCAGATCATCGAGTACTACGAACGCCGGTGGCTCATCGAGGAATTCCACAAGGCCATCAAGACCGGTTGCCGCCTCGAAGCCCGTCAGTTCAGGGAAGCCCATCGCCTCGAAGCGGTCGCGAGCTTCACCTGCGTGCTGGCCGTCCGCCTGCTGCAACTGAAGACGGTCGCCACCACCACACCCGATCTTCCCGCCACCCGAGTCGTCCCGGCGATCTGGCTGAAGATGCTCGGCGCGCTGCGCAAACGAAAGTTGACCACGGTCCGCGACTTCTTCCGCCACCTCGCCGGCCTCGGCGGCTTCCTCCTGAGAAAGCGCGACGGCGACCCCGGCTGGATCACCCTCTGGCGCGGCCTCGACAAACTCCTCCTCGCCATCAGAGGATTCGTCGCAATGAACCAAAGATGTGGGTAAGTTCAAGCAGTCCAGCCCCGGCCACCCAACCCCGAAATTAAGGCATGACAAGGCACTCGCAGCCGACGTTCGTCGAGGCCGCGAGGACCGCACTCGGTTGTTCCGATCGCCATGACTTGGACGACCGTTGCCGTTGCGCGAACCGCTACAACCGCGATGGTCCCTTTTGCGAAGTCACGTTGGCCGAGGATTCTCAATTTCCCCGTGACGTGACGCGGGAGCAGGCGCTAGTCTTGTGGTGTCTGACGTTGACGCCTGACCACATCGGAGATGTCAGAATTCCTCCGACTGATTTCTGATGCATCGTCTGCCGGTCGTGGCCGTCCTTGCCGCAGAGGCTGCGTTGGGTGGTGAGTGTTGTTGCCAGAGGGCATTTCAAAACCTGTTTCTGTATTGAAAAACTCGCCCGACGCGCAAGCGAGGGCTGGACATTCGATAACGGTGCCGCCCTCGCTTGCGCGTCGGGCTAGTTTTGAAAGGCGTTCCGACTGAAACGGATTCCAGTGGTCCGAACGGGATCGGCTGGAGATCACGCCACCCTTGCAACGTGAGCGAACGAGCCGAAGTCGCCGCATCACTTCATCGCGTCGTGCAGCTCCTTCGCCATCTCGATCAGGTTGTCGAGTAGTTTGTCGCTCGCGGTCACTTCCAAGCGATTGGTGCCGAGCCACGTTTCATAACCGCCGAGTTGGTGTTGCCGTGGAGTCGGCAGATAGCCGACGTAACCGTGAGCCAACTCGACCATGAACGATTTGGCGAACGGCGAGCGGCGTTTGAAGTCGATCCCGATTTCGCAGAAGACTTCGCACGGCATCGTTCCGAGGCAGGCATCGCCGATCCGGATGACGTGGAGCGGAATTGTGGTGGTCTCGGGGTACGAAGCCAGTTTCGTGACACGCCCGGCATAGATGAACGACAGGTCCGACTTGCTTTTCGGTCCGGCGGCGATCGTGTCGGCGGCCCACTTCTTTTGCTCGTCATTGGGGCGTCGCCAGGCGATCGTCGGTTCGCGGTAGCGACTCGCCAGCGTGAGGCCCTCGCGGTACTCCAACGTCGTCGTCGCCGCGTGAACTTTCTGGGCGACATCCTCGGCGACAAACCGCATTTGCTCGTAAGGTTTTTTGGTTTCCTTCGCTCCACGCGGCTTGCGGAAGTCGATGTTGTTGATGTCGCCGCTGGTGCCGTTCGCCATCAGAGCTACGAAGGGAGGCCGATCCACGTCGAGCGGCACCGCGTCACCCGCCGTCATCCGCTGCTTGAGTCTCTCACAGAAGTCGCCGTAGTAATCGGCCGAGACATCCGCCGGGCCGGTCCCTCCCACATAGTGCAACGAGTAAGCGGCGAAGATCGAAATCGGGAAGCCGTCGGTCCCGCGCACCGCGAGGAACGAGACCGTCGGATCAATCGGCCCGGCGGGTTCGATGAGGTTCGGGCTACCCGACGGAGGGTTCATTTTGACGAGGTCTTGCCCACCGAACGGATTCGGCGGCACGGTCCCGGCCAGCATGTGCCAGCGACGATTGTTGAGATGCTCCGGAACATCGACAGCCCCAAACGCGAGCTGTGCTGGCCGTAGGTTGTTCAGTGCGCGGGCCACTCCGTCCGCGATTCGCTCCGCCACAAATCGCTGGTAAACGTCCGGTTGCTGGTCGATCAGCCAGCGTGCCTCACCGAGGGCACTGCTAGCCGAATGCGTGTGCGTCGCCGAAATCATCACGCACTCGCGCGCGATCCCCGACTTCTCTTGAATGAGGCGTCGAGCCTCATCGCTGACCACACGATGAATCCCCAACAGGTCGCACACGACGAGGGCGATCTTCGTCGTCCCGTCATCCAGCACGAGACATCGCGCATGGAGTTCGTCATGGATGTGCTTGGACGGAAACGGCACGAACCCGCCGATGATCTCACGCCCAATCTCAGGCGTGATGACGCTCGTCGCCGCTCCGGCCCGAAACGACTCGGCGGAAAGCCGCGTTGGTGTGGATGCCGCGAGCAGCAGGCTCGTGAATAGCAGAAGTGACATTGATTTCATGGCGTGCGCCTTTAGGAGGTGTCTGACGGGGCGAACCTACCCCGGTCAAAACAGGGTTGCAAGGTGCGTGGCATTCGCCTTGTTGGGACTGCGTCACTTGTAGGGTGGGACCAGCGGCGCTTCGTCGCGCCGGCCCACCAAGAAGTCTCGACGTTTCCCGATGGTGGGCCGGCGCTCGAACTGAGCTGGTCCCTCCCTACGTTGAAACAGTCGCTGGCCCTGCCGTCTCCCCACACCCCGAAGACACCCCGCAACACATCCGGTACAACTTTCACGGGAGCCTCCTTGCTCGGGTGAACTTTGATCGCAACAACCGAAGTCTACTCACAAGGAGGCTTCCAGGACTTCAGCAGTTGCAATCCCGAAAAAGCTCCGCAGCAGGGCAAAAGTCTCGCTATACCGCTCGCGGGTGAAGATGGCACTAACCCGCGAGCGTAAGCGAGGATGCAACGCACGTCCTCGCTTACGCTTCGGGTTAGTGTGAAATGTGCCATCCTCACCTGCGCGAGGTATAACGCCGCCCCGCTCGCCATTCTTCGGACTCGTCACTCTCACTTTGCGGAACCCGTCATGACTCGAACTCTACTTGTTTCAGGGATGGTACTTTTCACGATGACGAACCTGATGTCGGCGGCGGACGATGTGGTCTCGAACGTGGTGCTAGGCATTCACGGCGGGATCGGTGTGGATCAGGTGGACATGACGCCGGACCTCGACAAGCAGGTGCGCGCGGTCCTGACTGAGGCTTTGCAAGCCGGACACGCGAAGCTCAAGAGTGGTGGCTCCAGTTTGGATGCCGTCGAAACAGCCATTCGCGTGATGGAAGATTCGCCGCTGCTCAATGCGGGCAAGGGAGCCGTCTTCACGCACGAAGGCCGCAACGAATTGGATGCCTCAATCATGGACGGCAAAACGAAAAAAGCCGGTTCGATGGCGGGGGTCACGATCATCAAGAATCCGATCACCGGCGCGCGCGCCGTGATGGAGAAGTCGAAGCATGTGATGCTGGTCGGACGCGGCGCGGAAATCTTCGCCACGCAGCAGGGCTTGGACATCGTCGATCCGTCCTACTTCTGGACCGAGCATCGCTGGAAGGCGATCCAGGCCATTTGGAAACAGGAAGCGGAACTAAAGAACAAGCGCGGCGCGCTTCCGGTCGAGAACCTGCCCCCCGCGAAGAAGTCCGAGTACGGCACCGTCGGTGCCGTGGCGCTCGATGCCGCCGGGAACCTCGCGGCGGGAACGTCCACCGGCGGAATGACCAACAAAAGTTTCGGCCGCGTGGGTGACTCACCAATCATCGGCGCGGGGACGTATGCCGACAACGAAGCCGCCGCGATCTCCTGTACCGGTCACGGTGAGTTCTTCATCCGCTACGTGGTCTCACACGAGATCGTCGCGCAGATGAAATACAAAGGTTCGTCGGCCCAAGCCGCCTCGCACGATGTCATCAACCGACAACTCAAAGACGCGGGCGGTGAAGGGGCCGCCATCGTCCTCGACAAGACCGGTCGGTTCGCCACCGCCTACAACTCCGAGGGCCTCTACCGCGCGTGCATCACCCAAGACGGCAAGGTGCGCGTGCGGCTCTACGAAGAGTAAAGAACAACGGCTCTCCGCCATTTGTGTTGGATGCTTGAGTGAGCGGCCTGGCGCTAGCCGCCGGTGTCGGCGAAAACGACCGGCGACTAGCGCCAGGCCGCTCACGGGACACCGTTTTCAACAGGAATGGCGGAGAGCCAGAATCCCCAGAGCCCGTCTTGGGACAGGACGCGCTGTCTTGCCAGACCCGTTTCCATCGCCCAAACCCAAGAGCGCAACTTCAAAACTCGCGAGTGAGGGCTGAACATTCGATAACGTTGGAACCCTCGCTCGCGCGTCGGGCTAGTTTTTTCCGGCGAAGCGGGGTTTGAAATGTACTCAACAGACATTTGCTTCAACGCAATTCCACCAAACTTCACCGCCCCAATACTCGACTCCGTGAGTCCCTCGCTCCGAAAGGCATCATGCAAACTCGACCGCTTGGAAAGACTGGACTCGAACTGCCCGTCCTCAGTTTTGGAGCCTCCTCGCTGGGGCAAGAGTTCCGCAGCGTGCAACTTGACGAGGCACTCCACAGCGTGCGCGTGGCGCTCGATTGCGGCCTTAACTTCATTGACACGTCGCCGTTCTACGGGCGAGGCATGAGCGAGGTGCTGCTGGGGATCGCTCTGCGAGGCGTGCCACGCGACAGCTACACGCTCTGCACGAAGCTCGGACGTTACGACCTGCCGCATTTTGATTTCAGCGCGAAGCGGGTCGCCGAGAGCGTTGATGTCAGCCTGCACCGGCTCGGAACCGATCACCTCGACATCATTCTCTGCCACGACATCGAGTTCGTTCCGA
The DNA here is from genome assembly GCA_043721755.1 of Schlesneria sp. Taxonomy (GTDB): domain Bacteria; phylum Planctomycetota; class Planctomycetia; order Planctomycetales; family Planctomycetaceae; genus Schlesneria. Next base: position 17,577 of record JAYSQC010000587.1, on the reverse strand, counting down.
TGCAGCAAATCGTGGACGAGACCATCCCCGCGTTGAGGAAAATTCAGCAACAGGGCAAAGTTCGGTTCATCGGTTTCAGCGGTTACCCCCAGAAGATTTTTCGATTCATCTGCGACCAGACCGATGTCGATTGCGTCCTCTCGTACAACCAATACACGCTCCAGAACACCCGGTTCGCCGACGAGTCCGTGCCGTACCTCACCGCGAAGGGCGTCGGAGTCATGAACGCCGGGCCGTTCTCCGCTCGGTTGCTGACGAACGCACCGCTCCCCGCGTGGCTGAAGGAACCGGAAGCCGTTAAGGCCGCCGCTCGTCAGGCCGCTGAACTCTGTGCCAAGCACGGAAGCGATATCGCCAAACTTGCGGTGCAGTTCTCGTGTACACACCCCGACATCACGACGACCGTCGCGGGCAGCGCGAATCCCCACAACATCCGCAACTGGGCGAAGTGGCTCGCCGAACCGATCGATGCAGACTTGCTCCGCGAAGTGCAGGCGATCTTCGCGCCGGTGAAGAACATCGGACACGCCGAAGGACTTCCAGAAAACAACTGACGCTCAGTCGATTCGCCTTCCCGTGAAGACGCCGCCAAGTTGGTTCTGGGCGGCGCACGCATTGAGCAGGATCTCCTGCGCCCCGTCGCACTCGTTCTTGTGCGTGGCAAGTGAAGCCTCGAACGATCGGCGCAGAATGGCTCTCCGCCATTCCTGTTGAAAATGGTGTCCCGTGAGCGGCAAGGCGCTAGCCGCCGGTCGTTTTCGCCGACACCGGCGGCCAGCGCCTTGCCGCTCACTCAAGCATCCAACACAAATGGCGGAGAGCCAAAAAACTGACCCACGGCACCGCGCCCAGTGACCCGGACGCTTCGGAGCGTCCGGGTCACTTCGGGGTCCCCGTCTCTCTCGGCCCTGCACGACGGGCCTCTAATGAAAAACGCCCCGGTGAAGTCACCGGGGCGTCGGGCATTTGAGTTTGATTGGTCAGGCAGCGGCCGATAGGACCGGGCCGACACGGCTCATCATCGGAATCAATAGAGCGGAGCCGCAACGCTGTTCCAGCGGAAGTTGAGAACCGTGCCACCGAAGATTCCCGCGTTCGGATTGTCGTCCTGGTTGCCGCCTGCACCGTCGATCAGGTTCACGGTCGAACCGAAGTTGGTGATGATGTTGGTGAACAGGTTCTCTGTTCCTACGGCTGGATTGCCGTTCAACACGGTTGAGACGTTGCTGACTCGGAAGGTGGACGTTCCCGTTCCAGAGATGCTGTTGGCGAGGACATTGAAGTTATCTCCCACGGCAGGAGCCGCACCCAAGGCGGGAACGATTGTCAGTGCGTTATTGCCGTTGTTGAAGACGGTGATGTCATGATTAGTGCCAACGGGGATGACCGCCCCCAAGCCCACGAGGGATGTGTTCGGCCCAATCCCTCCTAACGCACCGGCGAAGACTCCCGCTGCCGGTGCCGGTGCCGCTTGTACTGTGTCGGCACGATTTAGGTTTGCGGGGCTGACGAACCGCTGAGCATTACGCAGTCGGTTGGTGGCGTTGAAGACCGCCAGTGGAGACTTAAAGCCATCGGCGTTGTTGTAGGTGGCACCGAAGCGTGTCGTGTCGATCTGATCGCCGTTGTTGTTGGTAAAGATCAAGCCGAGACGCGCCAGCGGGTCCGCAATATGGTTCGCGTTGTCGGTGTACTGGCTGACCACGGCTACGGGGTCCGTGGCGGTGAACGATTGCGTTACGAAGTCGATGTTTTGATTACCCGACATCTCGTTGCGTGTGATCGTCGCATTGATGTGTCCACCGCTGCTGGTTCCGGCGCGGACCCAGACACCGTTGCGATCGTCATCCGGAACGACGGCAGCGGTCACACCGTTGCCGCGGATGCTGACTTGATCCACCGTAAGCTCGATGGAGTTATTCGTACCGGACCCATTCGCCCGGTTCTCAACAAACAGACCATTCAGGCTGTTTTCTTCGATTCGGCTGTTGGCAACCGCACCACCCGTTGGAGTCGGATTGACCGTGCCCGTGATGGAGACGTCCATCGTGGCATCGTTGGTGTTGTTCAGTTCCACACCACGCCCGCCGTTGAACCGCGACTGCATATCGACGAAGTTCGCGGTCAGGTTTGGCCCCAACAAGAACGCCAAGTCATTTGAACCGCTGGCGTTCAGGCTCACACCGTCTCCGCCAAAATTGCGGAAGATATCGTTGGTAGAGTTGATGTTGATCGGCCCAACATTCGTGCCCGTGGCGACGAGGCCGTTCCCCGTTCCGACCGCCGAACCTGGGCCGACAACCGTTGTTCTCAGCGAGGTCAGATTGAGGAAGCCGCCTCCACCATTGAACAGGTCGATGCCATCCTGCCCGACATTGGTGATGTTCACATCGGTCAGGTTGAGGGTCACACCGAGGAACGGTGCCGTGTTCGTCGTATCGACCTGAATCCCGTCGCGTCCGACACCGGTGATTGACGTATCGGTCACATTCACCGTGATCTGTGAAGTCCCCGGAGTTGTAATCGAGTTTGCAATCTGAATCCCGTCGAGACCCGTCCCCGGAGTGTTGTTCACAACGGTGTCGTCAATCGCGACGTTGATCGAAGACCGGCGGTCGGCAACCAGATTGATGGCGTCGCCCGCGTTGTTGATGAACGTGTTGTCTTCCCAGACGCTGGTCACGATGTCGGCATCGAAGTCGGTGCGACCACGGATGCCGTCGGAGGTGTTCGTGGTGAAGGTGTTGAACTGAATATCCGCGTCCACTTGGGCATCGGCCGAGAGGAACAAGTCGATACCGCGTCCGTTGCCGGTGAAGGTGTTCCCGTTGGCTGCCGCTGGCCCACCGATGCGGACATCCATGGTGTACGTACCGAACGGAGCCTCGATATTGTTGTTGCCCCCTTGCAGGTCGAGCAGGACACCGGTGGTCGAGTTCCCCGTGAAGGTGTTGGCGGTGATGATCGTGCCGGTCAGTTTCGAGTCGTTGCGGCGGTTAATGTTGATGCCGTTGTTTTGCGCGGAACCCGTTCCGGCCGTCTCGATGAAGCTGCTGTTGCGGATTGTCAGATTCTGCACGATCGAGCTTTGCACCATCGTCAGGCCGAAGCCGTCGGTCTCGTTGTCCGAGACAATCGTGTTGAAGAGTGCGGCATCGCCGACCGTGGCGAACCGCAGTTCGGATGTGTCGTTTAGGACGACACCAATCCCTTGGCCGGTGAAGTTGGCATTGGTCCCGGCTGCGGTGCCGGTGACGGAGACGTTCGAGATGTTGAACGTACTCGACAAGCCGGTCTGCCCGCCCGAGTTGTTCATCAGGAGGCCGATTCCCGCGTCGGCGTTGTCGGCGAACGTGTTCGCATTGACGGGAATCGCATCCACCGAGCCGACTAGCAGATTGAATCGCGCGGTGTCATCGGTCGAGATCAACAGACCGGCGCTGCCGTTGTTGCTGATGTCGTTGTTGAACAGCCCGCTGATCGGGTTGACCGCGAGGGCGGCGGAATTGCTCAGGACGTTGACGTTCGCCGTGACATCGTTGTCGATGACGATCGAGATGCCTTCTTGCCCGTTCAAAGCAACCGTGTTGTTCTCGAAGTTGGCGTTCAGCGTGATGGAGGGCACGAGCGCGGCGGGATATTGCAGGTCGAAGTTCACACCTCGGCCGAGCGTGTTGCCCGAAATCGTGTTGCGGAAGAAGTCGAAGTCCAACAGGCCATCATTGTCACCCAAAGCGGTCACATGCACGCCGTCGCCGGTGACTTGGCCGGTGATCTGGTTCTCCGTCAGCGTGACCTGCCCCGTGTCGCTGTTGTTCGACAGGAACAACACGCCGTTGGTGTTGTTGGCGTTGATGATGTTGTTGGCGATGTTGACCGTCCCCACATCGGCGGCGTTCACTTGGTCGATGATCACACCGTCACCTTGGTTCGTCCCAATCAGCCCATTCACGCCGTAATCGGTGACCGCCAAGGTGGGCGTGCCATTCACCGTGTTCAAGGTGATCCAGATGCCGTCGCCGTTGTTGCCGGTCACTTGTCCGGCTCCTTGGCCGTTCAGCGTGATCTCGGGACCAACTGTCTGTGTGTTGAGATCCACCAGGATGCCGGTGGTAAAGCTGGCGGCGGCGGAGACGTTGTTCAGCACGATGGAACCGACGGTTCCGTTGTCCAGATCGACGGCGACACCTTCCGCGGCGAGCGTGGTGGTTGAGGAGACGTTGGTGAGTGTGACATCTCCCAAGAACGCATTCGTGCCACCGACCGAAACTCCGCGGTCGCCGCTGTTGGTCACCGTGGTGTTGCTGATCGCGATGCCCGGGAAGCCGAATGAGTTATCGAGGACCACATCCAACCCGCGACCGAAGCTGTCGCTGATCGTGTTGCTATCGACCAGTACCGAGCCAACCTGGCTGGCGGTCAAGTCGAGGTGCATCCCCTGTCCGGCGGTACTGTTGCTGACAATGTTGTTGGAGACATTGATGGCTCCCACTGTCGAGGCATTGGTCTGCAACGCGATCCCGCGACCGGCATTGGTGTCCACGAACGCATAGTTCTCGATGGTGACATCCGGCGTCCCGATCACATTCAAATCGACGAGGATCCCGTCGCCACCGTTATTGGTGGAGAACGCATTTCCCTGACCATTTAAGGTGATCGACGGTCCGACGTTCTCGCCACCGACCAGCGACACCAGGATGCCGCCCGCAAAACTTTGGTCTGCGGAAACAGTATCGAGCAGCACCGACCCGACGGTCCCCGCGTTCAAACTCAGCACAACACCTTCATCCGCCGTGGTCAGGGTGGAAGTGACGTTGGTCAGCGTGACATCGCCGAGCGTCGCACCGACTCCGTCCAGCGACACACCTCGCCCACCGCTGTTCGTGGCGGTCGAGTTGCTGACCGTGATCGTCGGCAAACCGAGCGTGCCGGTCAGAACGATGTCGATGCCACGATCGGCACTGTTGGTCACGTTGTCGTTGTTGGCCACCAGCGAGGCGAGCGTACTGCCCGTCAGGTCGATCTGAATCCCCTGACCGATGAGCAGCGCCCTGGTGTCGCTGACCGTGTTGTTGCTGACCACCAGCGTGTCGAGCGTGCTGCCCGCCAGTTGGACCTGAATCCCTTGGCCGTTCGTGCTGTTGCTGACAATGTTGTTCGAGACCGTCACGTCATCGAGCGTCGAGCCGTTGCTATCGACCGCGATGCCGCGACCGAAGTTCGTATCGACGAGCAGGTAGTTGATGACGCTGACATCGGGGGCACCGATGACCGCATTCAGATTCACCAGGATGCCGTCGCCACCGTTGTTGGTGGACTGCGCCCTCGTGAGACCGTTGACGCTGATCCCCGCGTTCGGCCCGGTCATCGCGACCGTGTTCAGATCGACCAAGATGCCGCCCGCGAAGCTGTTCGTGGCGGAGACGTTGTTCAGAACGATCGGCCCGACGGAGCTGTTCGTGTCGAACACGACGGCCACGCCTTCATCCGCCGTCGTCGTGTCCGACGAGACATTCAGCAGCGTGACCGAGCCGAGAGTGGCGGTGCTCCCTTCCACCGAAATTCCGCGACCGCCACTGTTGAGCGCCGTCGTGTTGCGAACGGCGATCGTGGACGAACCGGTGACCGTGTCGAGGATCACGTCGAGGCCGCGATCCGAGCTGTCGCTGATCGTGTTGAAATCGACGATCAGTGAGCGGAGGGCACTGCCGGTCAGATCGACTTGGATCCCCTGTCCCGCCGTGCTGTTGCTCACCATGTTGTTCAGGACCGTCACGGCGTCCACGGCCGAACCGTTGCTCTCAATCCCGATGCCGCGACCGACGTTCTGATCGACCAGCAAGTAGTTGCTGACATTCACATCCGGTGCCAGCACGGCTCCGGTGACGGCGTTGAGTCGGACCAGAATGCCATCGCCACCATTGAGGGTGGACTGAGCCGTGTTCAGGCCGTCGAGTCTCACACCGGGGTTGGCACCCGTCAGCGTGACCGTGTTCAGATCGACCAGGATGCCGCCCGCGGCGCTGTTCGTGGCGGAGACATTCCGGAGGGCGATCGACCCCGTTGTGCTGGCGGTGTCGAAGATCACCGCGACACCTTCGTCGGCCGTCGTCGTGTCCGACGAGACGTTGGTCAGCGTGACCGAGCCGAGCGTGGCCGTGCTGCCTTCAATCGAAACACCGCGACCGCCGCTCCGCAGGACCGACGTGTTACTGAGGTTGATGACTGGCGATCCGGTCACGTTGTCGAGGATCACATCCAACCCGCGACCAAAGCTGTCACTGATGTTTTCGTCCGCGATGATCAGCGAACCGACCACATTGTTCGAGAGGTCGATCACCACGCCCTGCGCACCCAGACTGCGGCTGACGGTGTTGTCCAACACCGTCACATCTCCGACATTCGTGAGATTGCTGAGTAGCGCGATGCCGCGATTGCCGTTGTTGTTGACCGAGTTGTAGCCGCTGATGTTCACGTCGGGATTGCCGGCCGCTCCGACCACATTGCTCAGGACGAGGCTAATGCCGTCGCCGCCGTTGTCGTTCGACACGGCCGTGTTGCCGCCGTTGATCGAGACAGTCGGACCAACGGTGAGCGGGCCGAGGCTCACCCGGATGCCGGTCGCACCGCTGTCGGTGGCCGAGACCGTGTTGAGGTTGATCGAACCGACCGTGCCCGTGTCGAGGAACACCGCGACACCCTCCTGATTGGTCGTCGTGGTCGAGGTCACATTGGTCAGCGTCACATCTCCCAGATCGAGAACACCGCTGCCGTGAACGAAGACGCCCCTGTCCCGGCTGTTCGTGACATTCGTCCGACTGACCGTGATGGGTGCGGTGCCGTTCGTACCGTCGAGGATGATCTCCAAACCGTCGCCGGTTCCACCTAGGCCACTGTCCGTGCTCGTGAACTGATCCACGAGCAGGCTGGCAATCGTGGCGTTGGTCAGGTCGAGCCGGGCGCCGTCGTTCCGGCTGTTCGTGATCGCGGTGTTACTGACCGTCACCGGGCCGGTACTGGTCGCCCCGTTCATGAGGATTTCCAGTCCGTCGCCAGCCCCGCTCAAGCCACTGTTCGAGATCGTGAACTGGTCGAAGAGGAAGCTGTCAAACGTGGCGTTGGTCAAATCGACATGCACGCCGTCCAACTGGCTGTTCGTAACGATACTGGGATCGACGATGTTTCCGAGCGTGGCCCCGACCGCCGTGAAGTGGAGGCCGATCATCCCGCTGTTGGAGATGATGTTGTTCGTCTTGGTGACATCCGCTCCGCCGAGGACGCCATCCAAGTTGAGGCGGATGCCGTCGAGTGCGCTGTTGTTCACATTGTTGAAGCCCATCGTGATCGGGCCGGTGACATTGCTATCGAGTACTAGGCTGAGGCCATTGCCGTTGAAGCTGTCCGTCACCGTGTTGTTGGACAGGTCCACCGCCCCGAGATCTGTGCCGAGCGCACTGACATCAATGCCGTCCTGCCGGCTGTTGTCGATCGAGGCGAAGCCGCCCACTTGGAGATCGGGGACTCCCGTCACATTCAGCAGGGCGACGTGAACGCCGTCGCCGACGAGGCCGTTCCCATTGCCGTTGGCGGTGGCCAAGCCTTGTCCGTCCACGACCACTCGGTTGTTGACGAGCATGTTGCTGAGATCGATGTTGGTGCCGTTCAGGAAGTTGTTGTCGGTATCGACGTTGGTCAGTACGACCGAATCGGCCGAGCCACCCGTCAACACCACCCGTGCGCCGTCACCGAGCGTGCTGAAACCGGCTCTGACATTCGTGAGGGCGATATCGCCCAGAACGCCATTGCCCGCGACCGAGACGCCGTGCCCGGCACTGGTCGTCACGTTCGTGTCGGTGATCGTGATGCCCGCGCCGCCGATCACATTCGTGAGCAGCACGTTCAAACCCGTTCCGCCGCTGCCGGTGACATTCGTGTTGGTGATGCTCAGCGGAACATTGCTGGCGTTCAGACCGACGTTGATGCCCGAGATCGCACTGTTGGTGATCACCGAGTTGTCGATCACCAAGCCGCCGAAGCTGGAGCCGCCGCCAAACGTGGCCGCGATGCCGTTGTCGAAGTTGTTGATCGTGTTGTTGGTCAGAGCCACGTTGCCCGCACCGGTGACATTCGTGCCAGTGACCGCGATGCCGTTGTGTCCGGCAGGGGCGGCGACTGGGCGGCTGATGTTCAGATTGTCGATGAGAATCCCATCAGCAGCGGGGATGGTCACGAAGGTGCCGAACGGAACGTCGATCGGGACGGGATAGCAAATCGTCGGGTCGGCGTTCACCAGCGGAATGATCCGCAGCGGGTCGAGTCCCGCCGGTGGAACAAACGTGCCGAGTGCCACATTCGTCAGGGTGATGTCCACGCCCTCATCACCGTTGTTGGTCATGTCGGTCTGGCCAGGGACGCCGAGAACTTCGACCGCCGCCGCCGTCGCAATGTTGGTCAGTTCGATGTGAACACCATCTTCGGCGTTGCCGCTGATCGAGTTGTAGTCCGCGATGCGGATTCCCACCGAGTTAGCGTTGCTGATCCGGATGTCCACGCCATCGCCCATGTTGTTGTCGATCGTGTCCGTCGTCCCGTTACCGGTCACACTGACCACGGCCGTGCCGACGTTGTTGATGTCCACATGGACCCCATCCCCGGCGACACCGTTGAACGATCCGGTCAGAGCGACCACCGCCAAGTCCACACCGGCGTAGTTGAGGCTGTACGACCCCAGCCCGTTGCCCATGACCGTGTTGGTTCCGGACGGCAGCAGAATGGCGGCCGTGCCTGCACCGGTCGCATCCAATCGCACGCCGAACGCGCCATTGTTCGAGGCCGAAATCTCGTCAATTCGTGCGGTCATCACCGCACCACCCGCCGCTTCAAAGTTGAAGCCATTGCGGGAATTGTCATCGGCACTGGTGGTGTTGAACAGCATCAACGCCTCGGTGCCGAATCCATTCGCCCGCACGAAGACACCGTCGAAATCGAGCGCCCCGACCGTGCCGTTGTTATTGAATTCTGAATTGATCGTCCGCAGATGCAGCGCGGCACCGGCGTCCGCATTCGCGACCAAGCCCCCTTGCAGGTTGCGGTTCGCGAAGCTGTTCTCAACATCCACGCTGGCCAGGGATCCCGCACCCGTCGCGAGCAGCCGTAGACCGGCCCCCGAGACACCGTCGCTGAAGCTGGAATCTTCGAGGCAGGCGTTGAGGATGCCTCCCGTGTTGACGACCGCGTTCAATCCGTCACCCGCGCCGAGCTGTCCCGCGCCGTCGAAGCCGGTGCGGAGCAGATCAAGCGTCAGGAAGCCCGTGTTACTCACGAGGGCGTTCAGGCCCGAGGCACCCGCGCCATTGCCGAACGTGTCGGTCAAAGTGACCGTCGCTCCGCCCGCATTATCCACGAGCAGATTCATCGCGTTGACGCCCGCATTGTTGAAGGTTGTCCCCGTCAGCGTGACTGTCGCCACACCCGCATCAACCAACACATCCACCGCATTGACGCCCGCGTTATCGAAGGTCGTTCCCGTGGCCGTCGCATTCACGACGGAGCCAAGGTCACGGGAAACCACCGTCAGCCCGAAGGCTCCGGAACCACCGATAGCCGTGTTATCGACGTTCGTCACGCCGGTGAGATCGAGGTTGATTGTGCTGCCCGAGGCGGCATTCACCTCAATCCCGCTGGCACCCGCTTGCGTGCGACCGCTATCCACAATCGTGACATCGGTGAGGGTTACATTTGCGATCGAACCGTTCGTCGCTCCGACAAACACTCCGTCATCCGCCGCGTTCCGCAACGTGCTGTTCTGAATGGTGACGTTCGCCAGCGAACCGGCTCCATCAACCAACCCGAATACCGCTCGTCCCTGCCCGCCGACAGCCGACAGATCGAGGGCACCGGGGTTCTGGCCGCTGTTGTCGAAGTTCGTTTGATCGAGGAACGCCACCAAGTCGGACGTGCTTTGAACATCGAAGCGGAAGGCGTGACGACCGCTGCCCGACAAATCGGTCGGATCGACGAACAGTTCGAGGTGCGAACCGCCGTCGGCGAGCGTATTGATCGCGTCAAACGTGTTGCCGGTCAACGTGCTGTCGATCACCGACACACCATCAAACACGGCGTTCGCCGCGTTGCCGATCTGCGCATTGCCGTGTCCGTTCACAACCAAGCCGAACTGGTTCTCACTGACGGAGACGCGATTCAGGAGCAACGACGACTGACCGCCCGTGGCGTCGAGCATGATCCCGGTTGCCAAGCTGCGATCAAACACGCTGTCCGTCGCGACACCTGTGAAGCGGGTGTTCGACAGCAGGGCGTTCAAGTTGTGACCGGTGTTGTCGTTGGCGGTCAAACGGTTCGCGTTGAAATTCAGCCTCCCGCCCGTGGACACGAGGTCCACGCCGGACAGGGCGTTGCCAGACGCGGACACGTCCGTCAGCGACAACGACTTGATGCCGTTGGTCATGTTCAGCGAGACACCGTTGCCATTCACGCTGTCATCAAAACTGCTGTTCGAGAAGAGACCATCAAAGGTGACATTGTGAGGGAGCGCTGCAAGCGCGGGATTGTCGGCGATTTGCAGGTTGTCGCCTCCGTTGCGATTCGCGGTAATGTTGGTTCCATCGACGCGCATCGTGCGCTGAGCACCCGTCAGCAAGCGGAGACCGTTTCCGTCGTTGTCACTCGCTTGCAGCAGATTGATTGTCGCTGCGATCGGCCCCGTCGTTTGTTCGATGCTGAGGCCCGCTTCGACATTGCCGCCGCTGGTCGAAAGATCGTCGATCCGAGTATTCAACGCGCCCTGGGCCGTCCTGAGTCGAACACCGTATTGCTGGCCGCCCGGCGTCGCATTCATCGAGACGCGTTCGATCGCCAAGTCGAGCGGAGCGATCCCGGTTCCGACCACGATGCCGCCAGGACCGCCATTGTCCCCCAGCCCGTCAGGGTTGGCCCAGCCGCCCACGAGGTTGCGATTGATGTCGGCGATGCGACCACCGAGGATCGTCTGACCATCTGTTGTGACCAGCCCCGTTCCTCCGGCTCCCGGCAGCACAATGCCGCCGCCGGCATTGTTGGAGATCTCCAAGTGGTGGAAGTTGAAACCGCGCACGTTCGGGCCGGTGATGGCCGCTCCCGCCGCACCGTTCATCACAAACGCCGCCACTTCGTTGCCGTTGGCAACCCGCACCGTGTCGCCCGTGTTGTTACTCAGGAACGGATACAGCCCCGTGTTGCTGAAGCCCGCGTCACGCAGCAGGGAGTTGTCCGCGACTCGCGTGACACCGCCGAAGGTCGCCGTCGCATCGAAGACGTGTGCGAAGCCTTCACCCAACAAACGAGTGTTGTTCGGCAGAGCGATCTGACCATTCAACGGATTGGCCTGCGTGGTGTCGCCGCGTCTCACGAGGACCAAGTCGGTTTGATTTGGCACATCGGCGGGGAGGTCGGTGTACGGGTTCTCAAACGTCCCCACTCCGTTGCCGGCGGCGTTCCGATCCGGATCGATCCAGACGACGAAGTAGTTGTTCCCGGTGCGTGGATTGTCGGCCAAGACTTTGACTTCTTCCTCGTACTGACTCGCCGTAATACGCCACGATCGCTGAACGGGCATCAGCATCCGGTCGCGGGTCGAGAAGTTGGGGAAGTAGCGCGTCGGGACAAAGCCTGCGAAACGCCAATCGACGGTGGCGTTCACGTTCGTTCCGAAGTGTTTGTCGTGCGTGACCATGAATCCCAGCGACGTATCGTTCGAGATCCAGCCTTCCACGCGGCCTCGGAAACCCACCGGATCTGTCCCGGAACTTTGCTGATACGCGTACATCCCCGCGTAGCCGCGCAGCCACGGAGTACTGGGTGTGAGCGGCACACCGAATTCAACGTCGTATCCCTTGAGGGCACTCTCCACGACCTGCGTTCCGATGAGTCCGAGGCGATTGCCGAAGAACGCGATATCTGTTGAGAGTCCCGTGGCACGCACGAAGTTGGACTCGTTGGTCGTCGGTACGTAAGCGTTCGCCCGGAAGTCCAAGATCGGGCCGAGCGTCTCGAACCCGAAGCCGACTTGGTCGTAGCGATTGTTGAGCTGTGACTTGTCGTTGTCCCAGTAGGCGTTCACCCCGACGATGCGGTCGAACTGCTCGGAGTACAAACGCGAGACCAACCCGGCGTTGAAGCCGCTGCGGGAATCGTTCGTCAGATTGACGCGGGCGTTCGGCGCGATGAACCAGTTGTCGCTCGAACCCCAGAATGGCGTGAACAGGCCGAACTGAGTGAAGCCGTCCGACGAATAGCCGACTCCCTTGCCGGTCTGGTGACGCACATCGAAGTACGTCCCGTTCAGGCTCACGCCTCCACTGAACCCGTCCTGCTCCAGCGTGGTCACCCCGCTGTCGCTGGCGAGCGGCGCGGTGCCGTCCACCTGCCCCGAGGCATTCGCCCCGAATGCCAGAAGAACCAGCAGTGAAGCGCTTCGGAGCGTGTTCTGAATGCTTGTTTGTCGCCGTGGGTACATTCGTCCAGCCCTCAGGGTTTCAACTGCGCTGCCATGCGATCGGTGAGTCATTGATAAATTCCAGACGCAACGGTCCTAGCCGAGTTTCCGCGTGATCTGGTTATTCGGCTTACTCCGGCTCTAGGGGTGAGCCTTTCTATGAGACCCCACCAGAAACCCGGCGGCGACGCCCATCTCCAGAACGCCCAAGGACGGATGGACTCGCAGATGCCGCCGGTTCGCGAGCCACCCGCCGAGGTGATCGCTGATTTTGCCCGCCGGTCCCGTCATCAAAGCTCTCGTTTGGCATGGCACTGCGCGGGCGGGAGCGGAGCCGGGGACAACGCCGCTTTCAAACCGGGGCCTCGGTCACGGCCATCGCCTTTTTCAACGTAGGGTGGGACCAGCTCGCTTCGAGCGCCGGCCCACCATCGGGAATCGTCGAGAAATCATGGTGGGCCGGCGCGGCGAAACGCCGCTGGTCCCACCCTACAGCTTTCGCAGACCTAACAAGGCGATGGCCCGGGGCCTCGGTCACGGAGCCTTGCCGTGTGGCCGTGCTTCGGTCGTAGCGAAGCCACGGCCACGCAAAGCCGTGACCGTGGCACCCAAGACAATGCCTCTACACCTGTTGGGGCGAATCCAGTTCTCGGACAGCCTCTGACCGTAAACGTTCGTATCGACACAACTCGAAAAGGCCGGAAAGACGCAGCCGTCCTCGCTCCGCAGAACGAGCCGAGCGCGGCAGAAAGCTGCCGGAATTCCAGCCGTTGGAAGCGTTCGGCTCATCACGCGGGAACGCAATGGCGACGCTGTGCAGACACGAAATCCGTGCAGACACGAAGACCGTGACCATTGGTGGTCGCCCTGTCGCTCCGCGACAGGAAGCGTGAACGTCTGGGTGACGTTTGCGGTGGATTCACGAGGGATCGAAAGAGGAATGTTCTTGGTGAATGGGCTGTGCAGAATCAATCTTCGAGAGTCTGTGGATCACGATCCTGCCCCTTTGAACCACCTGACCCGAATGGCACTGTCGTGGCGGGTTGGGCGCGGACGTTGAGCCGGGACCGGGCGGCGGGATTTGACAATCTCGACCGGTCCACTCGGCATCGTTCGCGTCTACCTGCCGAAGCAAGATCCCCCATCGAGATCGACTGGATCGAGATCGAATCCAAACCCGCCGACAAACTCACACGATCAGGCTTCTGATCCGATGAAACTCGTAATCCCGTTTTTCATCTCGCTGAAAGTGCTCGCCAGCCTGATGCTCACACTGCGGGTTGAACGACTCGGCAACCGACAGCACTGCGTGGTCTGCGTGCTGGTCGAGATGCTGCCCCCGTATAAGGCGACCGGCACAAGTTGTCATACCGGCAATTGAAGCCTGACGCGCATGCGAAGCCTGGGGTGTTGAGAATCCTTCGCTTGCGCGTCAGGCTTTGATGGGTCAGCTATTTCCTGCCGCTCGCCTAACCGCGTTGGCAAACCGCCCTGTGGCAACAGCCACCACCGAAATACCACACCATGACTCAACCCGTCTTCGCCGCTCAGCCCTATGCTGGGATCGCCACGTTTGGGCGAGTCCCCTTTGCCACCGATGCCGTTGGTGCGGACGTGGCCATTCTCGGTGTTCCCTACGACGGGTCGGTGTCGTATCGCAGCGGAACACGCTTTGGCCCGCGCGCCATCCGCGAGCAGTCGCTGCTGCTGTGGGGCTACAACAACGCGCAGCAGGTCGCACCGTTCGCGAGTCAGAAGGTCGTCGATTTGGGTGATGTCGATGTCGTGCCGCCCGACATCCGCGCAACACATCATCAGATCGAACTGGCCGCCAGCCGAGTGATTGAAGCGGGGGCGAGACTGCTCACGCTGGGCGGCGATCACTCAATTTCACTGCCGTTACTCCGGTCGCACGCGAAGAAATTCGGGCCGGTGGCGGTCATTCATTTCGACGCTCATCCCGACACGTGGGACAGCGAATACCCCGGCCAGCCCTACAGCCATGGCACGCCATTCAAACGAGCGATTGAGGAAGGGCTGATCGACGTGGAGGCTTACGTGCAGTTGGGCATTCGCGGCCCGACTGCCGGGCCGCAAGACTACGCCGACGCACTGGCTCTCGGGGCGCGAATGATCACGCACGAGGAGTTCCGTCGCCGCAGCCTGGACGACGTGCTGCAAGAGGTTCGGGCGCGAGTCGGCTCGCGACGGACCTACGTGACGCTCGACATTGATGTCGTCGATCCCGCCTTCGCACCGGGAACGGGAACGCCGGAAGTGGGCGGCCTGACCAGCTACGAAATGCTGCAACTGGTTCGCGGCCTGCGCGGTCTCGATCTCATCGGCTTCGATTTGGTCGAGGTCTCGCCGCCGTTCGATCACGCGAACATCACGTCCATTCTCGCCGCGAATCTCGCGTTCGAGTTTCTGTCGCTGTAGCCCCGTCGCTCCATCGACAGATTGTTCTCAACACACCCTCGAAAGGACCGTACCTTGACCGAACCCTCCCCGCTGACTTTGCGCGACCTGCAATCTCTCATCCGGAAAATGTACGGGGCGAAGGACGAGGCGCGCGGAATCGAAGGAACCTTCATGTGGCTCATGGAGGAAGTCGGCGAACTGGCCGCAGCGCTGCGCGAGGGGACTCCAAAAGAGTTGGCCCTCGAATTCGCCGATGTCCTCGCCTGGCTGGCCACGATCGCCAATGTCGCAGGCGTGGACCTCGAAGCGGCCGTGCGAGAAAAGTACGGCAACGGTTGCCCCGGCTGCGGACAATTTCTGTGTACCTGCGACATCAGCGCTAAACCGTGAACGAGTGGGGGGCGGTCGTGTGCGCGAGTCAGGAACCGAGTTTTGCCGCTCCCAGATTCTTCGCACGGTGAATGTGATCGGAGGTCGCAGGGCCAATGCCTATCTGAAGTTGGGTGGGATGTAGGGTGGGACCAGCAGCGCTTCGCCGCGCCGGCCCACCATGATGACTCGATGATTCCCAACTGGTGGGCCGGCGCTCGAAGCGAGCTGGTCCCACCCTACGTTGAAAAAGGCGATGGCCCTGCGTCACCGACCGGCGGAACCGGCTCCCGGAACTTTGAGCGTCGGAGTAATGAGCGTCTTCTCTTCCGAGTCGGAATCGGGCGATTTCTCGCTCAGCACCGGTTTGGCTGTGGCGCGTGAGACCGGGACCATCACATCGGTGATGTCGGCCGAGGGACTGCCGCTGTTGATCGTGCGCAGCGTCAGTTTCACGTCGTTCTGTTCGAGCGACGAGATGCGAAAGACCGGATGTTGCCGTCCCGCCAATGAGACACCGCCGAGTCCCTCCGATGTCGTGCGCGAGTCGCTGCCCCGCGACTTCAACGTGAGCCGGACGGGGGCCGAGTCGGGGTAGCGGATCGTCACGGCGATCTCACGGTCATCTTGGACCGGTGCGAGCGGGCCTCCGAATTCCGCAATGCCATCAAAGCTGATGAGCATCGCGTCACGACCGGCGGCCACGCGCGGAGCCGTGAACGTTTTGTCGCCGATGTGCAGCGCGATCGTCGCCGTCTGCAATTGCCAACTCGGGCTGGCCGACAACACGAAGTCATCCTTGCCAAACACCAGTCGCGGAGTCCCCTGCAACGACGATTGCAGTTGCTCGGTCACTGCCAGCGGAACGGCCGGTGACAGCTTCGCCGCACACAGCATGAGCTGCGCGGCAGAGATGTCTTTGACCCACTCGGGGTCGGTCAATCGTGCGGCCAGCTCCGGCCGGTTGTCGCTGTGATAGTAAACGCCAAGCAACGCGACGCGGCTTTGAGGCCGCTCCAAGTTCACATCGATGTTCCTCAGGATCGCGTCTTCGGCCTCTTGGTGACGGCCGTACTTCTCTAGGACTGAGGCACAGACGAGGTTCGCCTCCCACGCATCGGTTGAGAACGCGAGTGCCTGCCGCGCGGTCTCGGGAGCACTGGGCTGGCCGAGGAACGCCTGAATGAACGCCCGGTTGGCGAGGCCCGCCGCCAGCATCTCATCCTTGCGGAAGTGGCCGATCCCCAGCGTCGCCAGCTTCTCGTAGGTCTCGGTGGCGGCGAAGAGTTGCCCCAGAGACTGCTGCGTCCGCGCGACGTAGTAGTAGTACGGCGGATAGCACTCCATGAACGATTCCATCCGCTTCAAAACCCGCAGCCGCACGGTCGTGTCCTTCTCGTTCCACGCCTCTTCCAGCTTGTCGAGATCATCGTTGCGCACGAGCCACCGGTCGGGAATCTGCTTTGCGCGCGCCATCTTCCACGACGTGTCGAGAAACAGGTTCGACTTCTCCACGACGGTCGTCATCCGTCGCTTATCGACCTGCCAGAGGTCCAGTTCCTTGGAGACCGTTTGATTGCGATGGTCCCACCAACTGTTGGCTCCCGTGCGCACGGCCGTGGCGTACTGAACGGTCGCCACTTGAGCCGCGATTTCAAACGCGCTCAACCCAACGTTGCGGTTGAATGTGCGGCGATACTTCTCTCGCAGGACTTCACGTTCGCGGTCGGCAATCTGAACTTGGGCGACTTCATCCAAGACCGACGAGTACAGCTTCATCACTTCTTCGTCGGCGATGCCATTCAAGTTGAGGTGGTTGAGGATCTTCTCCTGCTCCTCAACCATCACCCGAACTGAGGGGTTTTTGCGAATCCGATGCAGCGCCGCGCGACTGTAATTGAGCGCAACCGCCGCCGACCGACGCTGTTCATCAGTGGGAGCAACAACGGCGACGGGAGCCGTTGGAGCGACAGCCGCAGTCGTCACCCCGGATGCTGCACCGGGTGAATCGGCGGCCCGCGCTGTCGGCATCACTCCCACACAAATCCATGCGGGCAGCATCACAAGCACGGTCAGACAAAAGTGTCGCATCACAGTCCCCCACCAGTCCCAATTGGTCATGACATCCTCACGCGGTCTCATGCGAGACAACATCCTCGCGCTGACAGTTCGATGACACTCAAAACAAACTCCATCGTTTAACCGCGTGGGCAATGATGAGACATCTGAGCGGGGCGGCGTCAGCCCCCCGGTTCTTGGGCGTTAGCCCTCTTTGGAAGAACCGGGGGGCTGACGCC
>JAYSQC010000586.1:0-5965 GCA_043721755.1 Schlesneria sp. | reverse complement strand
ATGGTCGGCTTTCCGCTCCTGCCAAGGAAGGCACTCCATGCTGTCTCGCCACGCGATTTCAGCGGCCGATGGGGTTCGCATCGAACCTCTTCTTCCCGTTCGCGGGGGGGGGAACCGGGCCCGGTGAGCACCGGCCACCGCCTGTTCTTCAAGGCCGTGCTTGGGATGGCTCGAACCGGTGCCCCGTGGCGCGACGGGCCCGCGCGTTTCGGCCACGGGAACTCTGCGGGGAGGCGATTCGACCGCAGGGCGCGGAAGGGCGTCTGGCTCGCGGTGTGGGAAGTGTGGCCAGACCCCGATGTGGAGTGGCTGAGCCTCGATTCGACCGTGATTCGAGCCCACCCCTGCGCAGCGGGAGCCAGAAAAAGCGGACGGCACCGGTGGCCAGGCCGATCAGCAGTGGGGCCGCAGCCGAGGCGGGTTCGGAACCCCGATTCACGCCGCCGTGAAGGGACTGGGACTGCCGGTCAGGCTGATCCGGACTCCGGGTCAGACCTCCGACGTGACGCCGGCGAAACACGGGATCGAGGGCCTGCCGTTCGCGACCGTGATCGCGGACAAAGGGGACGACTCCCCAGCAGTCGTGGAGACCATCGAAGCTCAAGGTGGCGAGGCCGTGGTGCCCAGCCGGTCGAACGCGAAGTCGCCGCGCAAGACCGATGGGTCACGAGACAAGGACCGAAACCGAGTCGAACGCTTCTGGGCGCAGGGGAAGCAGTCCCGGCGAGTGGCCACCCAGTCCGAGAAAAAGGCCCCAAACGTCCTCGCCTTCGTCCACCTCGCCTCCCTCATAATCCTGCTCCCATAGTCAAAAAACAGGCCAGACTGACCAATGTTCACACGACCTAACCCGAAGCGTAAGCGAGAATGTGAGTTGCGTCCTCGTTTACACTTCGGGTTGGTGTCAGTTTCCGCCGCGTGAAGTCTAAAACAATGTTTGCAATCGCCCCGTATCGACCAGTACGCTCCCCCCCACGATGCGTGGTGCTTCAGCCTTCTCCGGGTTGTTTCCATTTTCTCGTGGGAAGCGTTTCACTTATACTTCGCGCGGCCGAAACTGACACCTTTGACACTGAGTCACACTAACCCGAAGCGTAAGCGAGGATATGAGTTGCGTCCTCGTTTACACTTCGAGTTAGTGTCAGTTACGGTCGCGCGAAGTATAGCTCGACCGGCGTCCATCATTGTCTAGTGGCTCATGTCCGGAGGGCGTGAGCTAAACTTTTGTGCAGGATGCTTCAGCATGTTTTTGGGGAGATTTTGAATGATGAAGTTGATTTCGAATGTCAGCCGACG
Source organism: Schlesneria sp. (assembly GCA_043721755.1). GTDB lineage: Bacteria > Planctomycetota > Planctomycetia > Planctomycetales > Planctomycetaceae > Schlesneria. Next base: position 4,669 of record JAYSQC010000586.1, on the reverse strand, counting down.
CGGTTTGGTTCTGGGGGCGTTGGCCCTGTGCTTGACCACAACGACCGCTTGGGCGTTGACGGTTCAAGTTCCATTCTTGTTTCCAGGTGTTGACGCGGGAGGCAATCTGAGTGACGCCTTGGGAGCGCAGTCCAACGTCAACGCGAACATCAACACGAAAACCGGAAAATTCAAGGCTTCGGGAAAAGCGAAGGTCCAGAATCTGTCCGGTAAAACGCAGACCTTTACAAATGTCCCGGTCAATATTCCGGGTGTCACTGTGACGAGCAGTCGTTACTCAGTCTCAAAAAAGGGTGCCGCCTCAGTAGCCGCCTCAGGAATGGCAGCACTCTAAGGGCAATGCGAGATTGAATCTGTTCTGAACGGATGGGCCGCAACGCAGGTGAGGTTGCGGCCCATTTTGTTGAACGTCCTGCGACACGAGTCTCTCTGGTGGACATCCTGCAATGCAGCGACGCACTCACTTCCGAGCCGGGTTTACGCTCATCGAATTGTTGGTCGCGATCACGATTATCGGAGTGCTCCTCTCGCTGTTGATGCCCGCCGTCCAAGCGTCTCGTGCGGCGGCGCGGCGGATTCAGTGTCAGAACCAACTGCGCCAGTTGGGCCTCGCGCTGCACAACTATCACGACACTCATGCCTGCTTTCCGGCGGGAAGCTATGTCCTCGGTCCCGCGTTTCAGACGCAGTCGGGTTGGGGTTGGGGTGCGATGATTCTGCCCCACATCGAGCAAACGCCGCTCTATCAACAGCTCGACTTCGATCATGGGACGGCCGTCGGAGCGAACCTCGCTCGGATCGCGACGCCGGTCTCAATCTGGCGTTGTCCGTCCGACACCGCTCCCGCACAGATGCACATCGTGCCGTGGAATTACCCACCGCTCGAGATCGCGTCGGGAAACTACTGCGGCGTCGAGGGCCTGCTGCGCGAGATGTCTCGCACGCGGATGGCCGATGTCACCGATGGCACTTCGCAGACGCTGTTGCTTGGTGAGCGGGGCGTGCAGCCGAGCCTCAACGGCAGTTTGCCACACACTTCGGGATGGTTCGGACAGATCGCGTTTGCCGACGAGTACGAATACCGATCGGTTCCCCACATGGCAGCTCTGCGGCTCTTTCCGATCAATGGCTCGCTGGCCAGTCCACAACACTTCAGTAGCCGCCACGCGGGAGGAGCGATGTTTGGGATGGCCGATGGCTCAGTCCACTTTCTCAGTGAACATCTCGACTCCTTGGTCTTTGAGGCACTCGGCACACCCAATGGCGGCGAATCGTCGGGATCGTTTTGAGTCGGCTCGTTCGACGGAACGATCCCTGACATTGTCTGTGTTGTTCGGTTCCTACTTGGAGGCCAATCCCATGACGCGATCTCACCGAGTGCGACTTTTCATGCCGTTCGTGCTGGGGTTGGTTCTCTGCGTAGGCGGCTGTCGCAAGAACTATAAAAAGGTGGCCGATCACATGGTCGAAGAGAACCTCTTGAAACTGGAGGGCCGTTGTGAGGCCGTCGTTTTTTTTGAACAAGGCGGTCGTTTCTTTGACGACGATGACACGACGACAGTGGACCGTGACGTGGTGCTACCCCTGTTGAAGCAGGTCCGTGAGACAGCCCGCACGGGCCAGTGGGTGGTTCCGCAACCGAACAACGCCAAGCAGGCACTGGCTCTGCTGATCGAGCTTCCCGATGACCAGGCAACCGTCGATCGGATGGCCAAAGACGTGGAAGCGGCCGACGACAAGTTCTCGGGGCTGATCCTTCAGCAGTGGGGCCATCAATGGCTCTCGCTGAACCTGATCGATCAAGAAACGGCCGAGTTCTTCAAACGCACCGACCCCGATCTCGAACGGCAACGCTAATCGCGGTCTTCACACACGGGCGTTACTTCGGCGAGACCTTTAACGTCACCGACTTTGCCTCAGTCTTGGCCGTGAGTTCGATCGGCAGCTTGAACTTCACCGAATCGAGCTTGCAGAGGCCGCCCTTGCCGTCGCGGCAGTAGCCGTAGGTCAGCGTGACGAGCAGCGTGGCGCTGCCGGCTGACTTGGTGACGGGGATGCGGAACGTCGTTCCCTTGTCGTCAGTGGTCGCCTTGATGCGGGTGTTCAACTGATCGGCGGCGACGAGTGATTGTTCGTTGTCGGCAGCAACGCGGTACGTGACCGGCAGGAGCGGGTTGAGCTTGTAGCCTTCAGGCAGTGTGAATTCGACGTGGAAGTCGATGCCGTTGCTCGACGCGATTTGTTGGGGTGCGAGTTCGACCGTACGGACCTTCGAGTCGGCAGCGTGTGGCTCGACGACGGGCAGCGGGGGAGTCAGGCCTTCGATCGGGAACTCGCGCGATTTCTTCGAGGCCAAGTCCACGGCGACGATGCGCTGGTTGTTCGTGTCGGCGACGTAGAGCGTCCCGCCCGCGATGGCCATTCCGGCCGGTTCTGCAAGCTGCGCGGGATCGAGCTGCTCACCACTCTTACCGGTGCCGAGCCAGGTGATCGACTCGCGCGTCTTCAGGTCCACGAACTTGATCTTATGGTTGTAGGTGTCGGCCACGAACAGGCCGCCATTGTGGAAGAGGATGCCGAGCGGATGCTGAAAGCGAGCTTCGTCCTGCGCGCCGTCCATGTCACCGAATTCAAACAGCGTGCGTCCGTTGGGCAGACTGTGCGGACCAACGGGCGTCGAGATTTTGCCCTTCGGCTCCGAGAGATCGTTGTCCGGATCGGTCGTGATTTGCCGCACCGATGAGCCTTCACTATCGACGACGAACAAGCTTTTGCCATCGGTCGTGATCCCCGACGGTTGAGCCAACGCTCCCTCATCGAGGTCTCCGTTTTGGATGTCCTCGCGCCCCGAACCGGCATACGCGGAGATCGTGTCGGACCCGAGCTTGTGTGCCCAAATCTGATGCGGCCCGGCCATCGCGACGTACAGCACGCCATCGACCACGCACAAGTCCCACGGACTGTTCAGAGCCGTCTCGCGCAACTTGCCGCTGCTCGCGCGGGTACGAGCCTGTTCGCCAGTCCCCGACAGCGTGGAGACCGTCTTCTTGGCGAGGTCCACGGTGCGGAGTTGGTGGTTCTCGGTATCGGCCACGTACAGCGTGTCGCCGATCAGCGTCATTCCTTGCGGATGATCGAACTGCGCTTCGGCATAGCCTCCGTCCTTCGACCCAATCGCGCCGCTACCGATCACATCCAGGAGCTTGCCGTCCAGCGAACTGACGACGATGCGATTGTGGTTGCTGTCGGAGATGAACAGCCGCTGGCCAGCCTCATCCGCCAACACTTTGCCGGGGAATCGGAGCGGAGTCGCCGCCGCCTTGTTCCGTTCCAGATCGAACTTCACCGGCGTTTCATCGAGTGTCCCTTTGGCCTTGTGATAGGCAATCAACTTCGTCACGACCGTATCGAGCAGTTCGCGGTTCCCTTCGCCCGAGACATAGCCGCAGTACTGGCCTTCGGGATCGACGAGGACCAACGACGGCCACGCCCTCACGCCGAACTTGCGCCAGACGATCATGTTGGCGTCGTTGATGACGGGATGCTCAATTTCATAACGCAGGATCGCCTTGCGGATGTTGCCCGTCTCCTTCTCGTTGTCGAATTTGGCCGAGTGAACGCCGATGACGACGATCTCCTTGCCGTACTTCTTTTCGAGAAAGTCCAAGTCGGGCAGAACGTGCATGCAGTTGATGCAGCAGAAGGTCCAGAAGTCGAGCAGCACGATCTTGCCGCGCAAGTCCTTCATCGAGATCGGCCCGCCCGTGTTGAGCCACTCGACCCCACCATCCAGCTCCGGCGCGGGAAAGCGATTGGGAAACGGGTTGTCATCTTTTACCTTGGCGGCCTCGGGAGCGTCGTCGTCTGCGGCCGGCTTGTCGCTCTTCTTGGACTTGCCGCCAGTGGCCTTGTCCGCTTTCTTCGCACCCGCGTCTTGAGCCTCAACGCGACGCGACAAGCCAACCCCATCGACGGCCATCGCGCCCATCAACAGCAGCAACACGAGACGACGGGTGAGGGGACTCGACGACGACAGAGCAAGCAACATGAGCGGGTTCTCCAAGCGGCGGAAGGTGAACTCGGGGTGGGATACAGTCGTTTCGCCGCAGGACTCACGCGGTGACAACGAGCAAAACAGACCGTGCGCGGTCTGGCAGGGCGGGATCGGCAGGACCGCTGAGCGGGCGTGCGGCTGAGCGTAACAGACCCCTGCGCGCGTGCCAACGCGATCGGAGACGGTGGCGAGTCAGATGCCAGCGTTGGAACGCGGTGACGCGCGGCGAGTGTTATCGGCTTGGTTCAAGTTGGTAGCAGCTCGACTCACTCGACAATCCCGCTTTTCATTCGCGCTCCCCTCAATTCGCGCGGAAATCGTTCCGCGCGAATTGAGGGGAGCGCGAATGAAAGACGGGACGGGACGGACAATTCAGGGCGCGGACGCACTGCGACCCAGGATCGTCGCCATTTGATCCAAGCCGTGTTGTCCTTCCGCGAATCGAAGCCTGACGCGCCAGCGAAGGAGCCGTCGCCAAACTTTCTTCGCTGGCGCGTCAGGCTTCCATATACCTCGCGCGGGTGAGGATGGCACATTTCACACTAACCCGAAGCGTAAGCGAGGACGTGCTTTGCATCCTCGCTTACGCTTCGGGTTAGTGTCAGCTTCTCCCGC
>JAYSQC010000585.1:0-1936 GCA_043721755.1 Schlesneria sp. | reverse complement strand
GAAGCGTGAGCGAGGACGATGGCAAGAGGCGTTTCCCTTCATCGCCCTCGCTCACGCTTCGGGTTGGTGGGCTAAAGTAAGTGCCATTGGGCTGACGCCCAATGGCACTCACTTTGAGCGGCAAGGCGCTAGCTGCCGGTGGAAGGAGTTGTCTTTCCAAGCAAAGAACCGGCGGCTAGCGCCTTGCCGCTCACTGGGTGAATGACAAAGTGAGTGCCATTGGGCTGACGCCGCCCCGCTCGGACACCTCTCACTTTGTGCCGCGAGAGGTATAAAGTCTGGACTTCAGAAAAGCTGGAATTCTTCACGAGGGTTGTCGGCGTAACGCATCACACAGGAGAGCTTCAGTGCGACTACTGAGCTTCAATATTCACAAGGGGATCGGTGGCCGGGACCGGCGCTATCGGCTCGGTCGCATCCTGGATGTCATCGACGCCGAGGCTCCCGATCTCATTTGTCTTCAAGAGGTGGACCGACTCGTCCGCCGCAGCCGCCACGACGATCAGCCCCGTTTGTTCGTCGAGCATTTTCAGCCGGCGGCACATCTGTTTCAGCTCAACGTCCGGCTGAAGGAGGGTGGCTACGGGAACCTGCTGCTGTCGCGCTGGCCGCTGCTCAGCCATCATCACATCTCGCTGACGCACCACACCCGTAAGGTGCGTGGGGCGCAACTGGCCGTCATCGATACGCCCAGCGGGCCGCTGCATCTGGCCCACTGGCATCTCGGCTTGGGAGAACGCGAGCGACACTGGCAATCCCGCCGGTTGCTCGAACACCATTTGTTTCGAGAATCCAAGCAGCATCCCACGCTGATCGTCGGCGATTCGAACGACTGGCGGAACACACTGACCAGTGGCCCCTTCGACGTGCATGGCTTTCGCCAGATCACGGCTCCGGCCTCCCGATTCCGTTCCTTTCCCGCGTGGCTGCCCACTCTTGCACTGGACAAAGCCTTCGTGCGGGGCGCGATCGACGTGCAGCGTGTCCACGTCGTGAAGAGCCGCGCCACGCGAGACGCCTCCGACCACTTGCCGCTCGTCATCGACTTCGATCTCGGAAATCGTTGATCGAGCTTTCCGCTCTCCGGAACCGGGCCTAAAAACACTTTCCCACACGAGGGCATTCCTGGCAGGGTGGCCCGGCTCTGCATCCAGAGCTGTTCGTGAGATCGAGCCGGGCCACCCCGCGGCTAACTCGTGCGCGGCTTTCTTCACGCGGAGCGATGAAGGCTACTTTGAAGCATCAGAAAATGTGCAGGCCGACAAGTCGCTGAAACCGAGTCGACTGAGTTGGTTTCGTCCCTGTGACGTAAGAATCTGAACGTCACTTTTTCGCCGCGCGGGTGTCCTCACTGAACTTGAACGGCTTGCCGCCCACAAGGTCCGAACTCAGGATCGTCGGGCACCAGTGCTTTTCGACGTGGGCCCTGCCGGAATACCAGCTAAGTAGTCATCCCAAGGCAGTAAGGAGTCATCAACAGACGATAAGGAGTCACCATTCGACGGTAAGGAGTGACATCAATTCGGTAATGAGTGGCACTGAGTCGGTAAGTAGTCTCAAAATGACAATAAGGAGACGCACAAAGTTGCTAAGGAGCCACTCCAAGAGGCTATTGAGCAATCAAAACTCGCCAATGACTCACTCCAAGTCACCAAGGATGCACTCCCAGCCGCCAAGAGCCATCGAAAAGGGGGAGTCACACCACTGCTTCAGCAGTCTGCGGAGAAGCAGTGCCGTGGGAGTGTCAACGCCCAATCACACGGCTTCTCTGAGGACTCCGAAGCAGTGGCACATCGCGAACGGTTCGTCATGTCGAGCCGAGTCACCCCCGCCCGAGTTAGCAGCCTGTTGAAGAACGTAACTTGGACGCCCTCGTCCGAGTGATTTCGAGTTGAAAACGGACGGACGAGGGCGTCCATCCTACGTTTTTCAACAG
>JAYSQC010000584.1:0-4539 GCA_043721755.1 Schlesneria sp. | reverse complement strand
CGAATCAACTGGCAATTCACCACTCCCGATGCCCGCGTCAAGCTCAAACGACTCTATCCCGTCATCGAACCGATCAACTTAAAATTGGCAGACCACTAGGTCTCGAATCCTGTCGTACGGCGTGCATTTCCGTCTTCAAAAAGTAGCCTTCATCGCTCCGCGTGAAGGAAGCCGATTCCGTGTGGGGCGCTGAGGTTGCCAATCCCTGTTGGACTCGCGCACGGCTTCCTTCACGCGGAGCGATGAAGGCTACTTTGGCTGCGGCTTCACGCGGTGAAACGACTCAGCCAGAGCCTCGCAAGGTATAGACACGAACCAACAACTCGTTCCACTTGCTTCAAAGCCGTTTCGACAAGCCTTCCGCCAGTCGCTTCAGGGCTTGGCTGATGTCGTCGGGCTTGAGGTGAACGTTCAGAATGCTGAAAGAGTCCTTGTGGGCGAGGGCGGCGTTGAGCGCCTGATCCAAGTCGCCCTCGGTGTGAACTTCAAAGCCCCAGCCGCCGCCGAGCAGGTCGGGCATCCGGTGATAGTTCCAGTTGAGGATGTCATTGAACGGGCCGTCTTGCAGGAAGCGTTCGGTTGTGTAGCCCTTGTTGTTGAGGACGATCACGATCGGATTGAATCCGTGGCGGACGGCGGTGGAAAGTTCCATGCACGTCATCTGAAAGGCACCGTCGCCGACGAGGACGATTGGACGGCGGTCGGGAGCCGCGACGTTCACGCCGATCGACGCCGGGATCGCGAAGCCCATCGACGTGTAGTACGCCGGACTGACGAACTCGGTCTTCTTGTAGATCGTGAGGTCGGCCGCGCCGAACAGGCAGTCGCCGACATCGGCCACGACGACCATGGTCTCGTCGAGCATGTCGTTGATGCGGGCGAAGAGACGGGCATTGGTGATCGGCTCGGTCGGTTGCAGCTTGAATTTGGCGTCGGCCCCCTTTGGTCGGGCGAGCATTGGTCGCTTGGGAGCCTTCAATTCCAGCTTGCTCAGCCCGCGCACAAAGTCTGTCACCAAGATGTCGTGGAAGTGGTGGTGCGAGATGCGGGTCTCTTCGCTCGTCGCGTAGATCGACTTGCGCGGGTCGAGGTTGGCGGTGAAAATCCCCATGTCGATGTCGGTCAGAAACGCGCCGAGCATAATCACGCAGTCGCTGTCTTCGACATACGTTCGCAATGCCTCGCGGCACATTGCTCCCTCGTAGATGCCGAGGTAGAGCGGATGTTTTTCACTCACGACCGACTTGCCCAGCAGCGTGGCGCACATCGGGATCGAGTTCTTCTCGGCGAACTTCACCGCCGCATCGGCCAGTCCAAACCTGTGAAGTTCGACGCCCGCGATGATGACCGGTTTCTTGCAAGCGTTGATCGCGCGCTGAGCCTCCGCCAACGCTTCGTCCAGCGCGGCTTTGTCGCTGACGGGCGGATCGGACTTCGGAACGTGAGGATGCGGGCAGCGCGAGTGGACTCGGTCACGCGGCAGCTCCAGATAGACCGGCCGCTTGTAACGCAGGGCCGCTTCGAGACAGCGGTCAATCTCGCGGAACGCGGTCAGCGGGTCTTCGAGCGCCGCGCTGGCGACTGTGATCTTCTCAAAGACTTCGCGCTGCGTGTTGAAGTCTTTCACGCGGTGGTGCAGCAGCGGGTTCGACTTCCGCTCATCCATGCCCGGCGCGCCGCTGATGACGATGACGGGCGACTTCTCGGCAAACGCCCCGGCGATGGAATTACAGAGGCTCAGCCCGCCGACGCAGTACGTCACGCAAACCGCACCGATCCCGTGGATGCGGGCGTAACCATCGGCCGCGAAGCCCGCACAGTCTTCGCGTGTGCAACCGATCACGCGAATCGGACTGTCCTCCAACATCCCATAGAACTGAAGGACGAAGTCTCCGGGGATGCCGAAGATGTCGGTCAGGCCATAGTCCTGCAGCCGCTGGATGAGGTACTCGCCAATCGTGGGCGAGGTGTCCTTCGCGACGGACTTGGTGTTGAGTGCCGTCTTCCGTGGACTCGTCTTGCGGGTGGCCATTTCGTTCCCTCGATTTGGAGTGGAGGCATTGCAGAACGGAAAGGAGGATTCATCCCCGGCGTCATCGTTTGTTCTTGTTCTTCGGCTTGTTGTCGTCCTTGCGGTCAGCGTTGATCTTCTGTTGGAGATCATTCTGTTCGCGGCTGAGCTTTTGTCTCGCGTCGGCCAGTTGCTTCGCTTCTTTCGATGATTCGCGGCGAGCGGCGGCGATCTGGTTCTTCGCCGATTCAAAAACCTCCTTTGCCGACTTGAGTTCGGGATCCTTCTCGACCGCCTTTTCCATCGCATCGTTGGCCTTGGCGACAGCCTGTTCGGCGGCTCTCAATGCGTTCCGTTCCGACTTGAGAGACTCTTCCGCATCAAGGGCCTCTCGTTCCAATCGAGCGGGAAGCTGTTTGGTTTTGGCCGCGTCGGCCATCTGCTTCAGACGTTCGGCATCTTCCATGTCCGTGTCCTCGCGCAGAGTGGACAACCGGCGGTCAGCCTGCTTGGCCGCTTCGAGCGCCTCTTTATATGAGGTTGATTCGGTCACTCGCTTCAGAATGGGTGAGCCGACATTTTCATATGACGAGCGAGCCGCATCGAGTGTTCGTCGCGCTTCCGTCAGTCCCACCAAGTCACCGTGTTTCTCTTCGAGATCGTCGCGTCGCTTTTGAATTTGACTGGCCGCCTTGGACTGATCGCGGATCGCCGCCTTGTGCTTTTCAGCCGCCTGTCTCGCCGATTTCTCGGCATCGTGTGCCATTTTCTCAGCCGCGTTCACATCCTTCTGCGCCTTTTGAACGGCTTCGTTCTCGCGCCGCTCATCATTCTTCTGATTGTTGTTCTTCCCGTTCTGGGCCGCCGAAACCAGCGGGACATTTGCGATGAAGCAACTCGTCATGAGAGCAGTGAGCAGCAGTGGCTTGGACATGGAGGACTCCTTCAGGGGAAAGTGCCACAACGAATCAGGCGTGTGTGAATCAGGGGGCGGGGCATTAGGGCGTGTTAAGTAGTTAAATAAGTGTCGATATCAATGGTCGCACCAACAGCATTGAGAAACGAAATACAGTCTTGCTCGAACCCAATAGCTGGAGTTGGCGTTGTTTCGTCGGTGGAAATCCAAAGCACTACCTGAAACTCCGCTTCAAGCCCAAGCTGTTGTTTTGCATCCGCAATTCGCTGCTCGTGGGGTCGCAAGCGAGACACGAGTTCCGAGGACATTTTATAAACATCAACGACATCACCTTCGACTTTTCCTGACGATACTTGCCAAACGGTATGTTTGGGGCGTGGAGACCCTTTGCGCTTAGTTGATGTTGGCTCGATTCCAACCAAACGTGTGACTTCTTGGGGATCGAATTCATCACCATAGAGTGCGAAGTAAACCTCACCTTTGTTGGCCATGTGATGTCCCTTGCGACCTAGTGATCCGATGCAAATCTTGGTCGTGCGGTCGTGTCTTCACCGGGAAACGCACAAGCTGGCAGCATGTGCTACGGTGATCGTCACTCTCGCTTCAATCTCAGTCGTCTGACCTCAAACGGGTGGTCCTCGGCCTGAATGCCAATCGAGCCTTCGCTGATGAAGTCGGGGTCGGACTTGCTGATCGGCGTGCCATTGAGCGAGACGGTCAACGCGCCGGCCTTGGAAACGATATCGAGGCTGTTCCATTGACCAACCGGCTTACGGGCCTGCTGTCGTGCTACGTCATCGTCTGCGGTTTTCACGGGTTCCGCACCGCCGTTCTCCTTGATCGCGGCCATCTGCACATGCTTGCCTTGTACTTCGAGACAGATCGGCCAGAGCTTGTGTTCGCCAGTGATGTAGACCAAGAAGCCCGTGTTCCCTTTGAACGTAGCTTCGTCCTTGAGGTTGTCGGGTCTAGGAAAACGGTAGTCGAGCCGCAGCGTGAAGTTTTGGTACGACTGCTTCGAGTACAGATAGCCCTTTGGCTTCCCGCCACACTTCAGCCCGTCGGCAGTGGCCGACCACGTGTTGGCTTCCGCTGCGAAGGATTCAAAGTCTGAGAAGACGAGCGATTCAAAACCGTCTTCGAGAACGAACGGCTGCTCGGGCGGAACCGCTTCCACGACGGCAACCGGTTTGGTCTCGACCGATGGCGAGATCGGTTCGACGACTTGGCCGCGACATCCGGTCGCGAGCGTGACAATCAGAGCGAGCATCACCGCCAAGTCACTCGTTCGCGCAACAGATCGCAGCATCGCAAGACCCTATTCAGGCACAGAGACAAAGTGGCGGGAAAAGAATCACACGACCAGCACAATTCGCATTGGTCGATCCGTGTGCGGCGGACTCTATACTCCTCGCGGCCCAAAGTGAGAGGTTTCTGAGCGGGGTGGCGTAAGCCCCCTGGTTCTTGGGCGTAAGCCCGTTCGAGAAGAACCAGGGGCTTACTCCACCCCAGGGCCATCGCCTTTTTCACGTAGTTATTCCGTTCCCGTGGGGGACACTCGTTGTTGAGGAACAGGAATTCTCGTGGAGTCGCACAGCGCTACTGTAGTCCC
>JAYSQC010000583.1:0-62324 GCA_043721755.1 Schlesneria sp. | reverse complement strand
GAGCCCTTCTTCAGTGGCAGGGAACTCCAAGAACCAGGGGGCTGACGCCACCCCGCTCCGAAACGGACAAGAGGGCTAACGCCCAAGAATCCGACTTGGTTGCGGCTAAACGAAGTGAAGCCGCGCTGTGCGATCTCGTTGCCGAAGAAATCGTCTGCTGGCCCGCGTTTCTTACGCGTGTGAAGGGCTTCAAACAGCAAAGCCCATCAGGCGGCGCAGTCCCTCCCACGGTTGGATGTAGGTGAGGAACGGCAGTCCATCCACGGTCGGTTCGCGCAGCCGCGTGATGCCATCGACGGCGGGGCCTGCTGTGACGAGGCGTTCGAGTAACTGAAACTGCTGATCGGTCGTCCAGCCTTGTGCCGCGCGCGTGTTGTTTGTGAGTGACAGCACGGCGGCGGCGAGGGCTTGTCCGCCCCAATTGCTGACTCCCGCCAAGATCGTCCAGTCGGTGGTGATGCGGCAGGGCACGCGCGCGGCGTGAGGGCCATTCAGGCGGCGATGCAGTTCCCACCACGGGATGCTTCCCATACCGATCTCGTTTCCACCGTCGCCGATCCCAATTGTGCGAATGTCGTCGCGAGTGTTCGCCAGTTCAAACAGCCGATGCAACGGCGCCGTGTGTGCGTCGATGCACTCGCCGCGCATGTTGTGGCAGCGATCTTGATCCCGAAGCGGTACAAGGCGGTCGAAGTCTTGTTGCGCGGATGGTTCCGAGTTGCTCGACCCGAGAAGCTGAGTTTGAACGGAGGCACTCGTGTGCGACGGACCGACTCGTTCAAGTGAGATCAGATGTGTGAGTCGCTGTTGGTGTGAGGTTGTTGCCAGCAGGCGTGCGAACCAAGATTCATGCTCTTCGCGCCGAGTCGGGATCGTGCAGACTTCTTCTGATGCGAGTCCCATGTTTTGTGCGGCGACTTCGACGGCGGTGCGACAGGGTTCGTCGGTCGCGATCTGGATTGAGAGGCCAAGTTGCTTGAGTGCGGCAGCGAGGAGCACGGTTCCTGGTGGGCCATCTGTTTCAGCGGCAGGAGGCGAAGCGCCGGGGATGAAGAAGCCCGTCACGAGGAGGACTCGCCGGCCATGCTCCGCGAGATGCCGCGCGGCGGCGGCGAGATGTCCCGGACAGAGTGGGCCTTGTGCGGCCTCCGATGCGATCAGGCCGCGCCGTGCGGGATCGCGACGGATCAGTCGTTCCATTTCGGCGAGCCGGGAGTCAATGGTCACGAAGCTCTTTCGTGCGTGCGAGGCTTGGGACGGGAAAGATGGCTGCAACTGGTTTCGCTGATGAGTTCACTCGGTTGTAGTCTGACCGCTCACTGGAAACAAACTCCGTCGCGCGTGTCGTCGTTGAGGTGTGAGTCTGATACCGAAGGCCGCGTCGTGTTCGTCAAGGAAGTCGGTTCATGCACTCGAAATCAGGGTTGAGGTGAGGTGATTCCTGCCGCTGTGTTGCGGGTTTCATTCCTGCTTCTGAGAAATTCCAGAACGACTCAGTTCGTGTGGTTGTCAGTCCGAATGGATGTTGCCAGAATCCGCCGCGACACAAGGCGGGCGAATGGGGCAAACGCACATTGTCTGTGCATTCCATCGCACTTCCTGCCACGCGGAAGCGAGTCGAAATGGACGAGAAGAAACCTTCTACCACTGATATCCTCGCCAAGATCCGAGCACAAAAAGCGGCGGCGGCAGCGTCGAGTGAGGGTGTGGTCGCCGAAACTATGGCTGCGGTATCTGCTCCTGAAGCAGTGACTTCCGTAGCTGCGGTTGCTCAAGCGGCGGTGCCTCCGGTCGCTGTGGCTCCTGCGGCAAAGCCTGGTTCTACTAAGGACATCATGGCGGCGATTCGCGCGAAGGGGGCTGGGGCTGCGGCTCCGACAGCGCCTTCGGTCTCCGCATCTGCGAATGAGTCCGCTCCTGCGGTGGTAAAACCTGTGGTAGCAGCGGGTCCGCGTCCGTCGGTTCAGGACATGTTGAAGGCGGTGCGTGAAGGGAAGGCTGGCACGATGGCGGCGGCTCCCGCATCGGCCGTTGCGTCTGCGAAGGCTCCTGTTGTCGCTCCGCCCATGCCCTCGAAGCCCGTGGTGGCCTCGAAGAAAAAAATAGAGCAACCTCGTCGCGGCTTCCTGATGACTGCGCTCGTGGTTGCGTTGACACCGTTCTCGACGGCTTTCAATTTGGCATGGACGAGCATCACGGCGGTCACGGGGATCGCGACGCTCGGTACGGCTCGGTTCATGTTTCCAAACGTCCTTGTTGAGCCGCCCTCCAAGTTCAAGGTGGGGCCAGCTTCGGACTACCCGCTCAACTCGGTGTCGAACAAGTGGAAAGATCAATACGGCGTCTGGATCGTTCATACTGACCAGTATGAGGGTCGCAATTTGATTGTTGCGCTGGCTTCCGTGTGTACGCATCTCGGCTGCACGCCAAGTTGGCTGGATGGTGAGCAGAAATTCAAGTGCCCTTGCCACGGTTCGGGCTTCTATATGACGGGCGTCAATTTTGAAGGTCCCGCGCCGAGGCCGCTGGAGCGAGTCGGGCTGCGAATCGCCGAAGGAATGCTGGAAGTCGATAAAAGCGTGAAGTTTCAAGAAGAGATGGGTCAGTGGGTCGATGCGGCGTCGTTCATCGAGTTGGCGTGACGGTGGCTTGGTTTGTTGTGGGGCGTGTGTTGCATCCTCGCTTACGCTTCGGGTTAGTGTCAGCGTGTATCGCGTGAAGTATAACGGTCTTCCCGCATGTTTGAGGGTTCATTGATGTCTGTTGGCGACTACATTCGCGGCTCGCAGATCTGGAAGTCGATCTTTCGTCATCCGGCTCCCGTTGATCGGCGCAACCGCATCGTGGTGATGCTGACCAACTTCTTCCTGCATCTGCATCCGGTCTCAATCAAGCAGCAGGGAATTGCCCTCTCGTACACGTGGTGCATGGGCGGGATCACGTTCTTTCTGTTTCTCGTCGAGACGATCACCGGCGTGCTGTTGATGTTTTACTACCGGCCGACGCTGGAGTTCGCCTTCAACGACATCTTGGCTCTGCGTGACGTAACGACGCTCGGGATTATGCGTGAGATTCATCGTTGGGCGGCCCATGCAATGGTCATCACCGTCTGGCTGCACATGTACCGTGTGTTCCTGACCGGTAGCTACAAGCCGCCGCGTGAGTTCAACTGGGTGATTGGTGTGCTGCTGCTCGTGCTGACGCTGCTGCTCTCGTTCACCGGCTATCTGCTGCCGTGGGATCAGTTGGCGATTTGGGCGATCACGGTCGGTTCCAATATGGCCCGTGCGACGCCTGTTCTAGGTTACGAAGGTCCTGGCGCTCAACTGCTCAATATCGGCGGGTTCGATCTGATTACGAATGGCAGCGATGCACGCTTCCTGTTGCTGGGGAGCCGCTTCGTGAGCGAGGCGACCTTGAATCGGTTTTATATCTTGCATTGCGTGGCCATTCCGTTGGTGGTCTCGCTGTTGATCGCGATTCACTTTTGGCGAGTCCGCAAAGACGGCGGCATCAGCCAGCCGCTCTGATCGTATCGTGGGTCTGTCGCGAGGATTCGCTCTGTGCAGAGCGGGCGGTTGTCTTGGAAACGCGTGTTGGAAATCTGCGGCTACTGACTTATGCAAACGAATCTGCTTCACAATCCCGATCTGACAGCGTCCGTGATCTTCGGGCTGGGCTGGGTCTATTTGCTGCTGTCCGTCATGAACGCCTTCTGGGTGCGTCGCAGTTATGCCATTGATGGTGATATTCAGTTGAGGCTTGGTGGCTTGCTGGGCAAGGGCATCAGCGTGCCGGTGGCGGGTTTCTGGGCGACCTACGCCGTCATGCTGTTCATCGTCGCCGTGACGCATCTCACCCGTCTGAATAGTCCGCAGGCGTTCTTGTTGAAGATGCCCGAGATTCTGAAGGCTCCCATCAACGCGGGGTCGAATCCCGTGGCGTTCTTCGTGGGATCGACGGCGATCTATATCGCGATGATCGTGTTCCGCAAAACGTGGACGACCGACACCGCGGGTTGGGTTCTGCTCAACTTGTCGATGCTGTTTATGACGCTCAGTGTGACCGACTACGACTTTCGGCAAATCGTGGGGAAGCCCGATAACGTGCCGATCGTGGCGATGCTTTACATCGTCGGCTTCTTCACCTGGCTCTACTTCAAGAAGTCGGTTGATAATGACCAGCGTAAGGCCGAAGGCCGACCGTTGTTCGAGCAGGAGCACAACGAGAAGGTGTTGACGTGGCCCGACCTCGTGTACACCGAGTTGATCTGCATGGTCGTCGTGACGGCGATCTTGGTGGCGTGGGGGATCGTGTTGCAGGCTCCTCTGGAGGAACCGGCCTCGGCTGCGAAGACGCCCAATCCGTCGAAGGCTCCGTGGTACTTCCTCGGTCTCCAAGAGATGCTTGTTTACTTTGACCCGTGGATGGCGGGCGTGGTGTTGCCGAGCGTGATCCTCGTCGGACTGATGGCGATCCCGTACATCGACTTCAATAAGCTGGGCAACGGTTACTACACGTTCAATGAACGCAAGTTTGCGGTCTCCACGTTCCTGTTCGGCTTCCTGCCGCTGTGGGTGGCGATGATCGTGTTGGGAACGTTCCTGCGAGGTCCCAACTGGAACTTCTTCAGCCCGTATGAATACTGGGATGTTCACAAGCTGGAGTTCTTGAACAACGTCAACTTGTCCGAGTGGTTCTGGCTGTCGATCGTAGGCCAGCAACTACCGGTCGCTCCTGCCGGGTCTGACCTTCCGTATCAGATTCTCATGATTTTGATACGCGAGTGGCTGGGGTTGGTGGCGGTCGCCGCTTATTTGTTTGCCTTGCCTCCGCTGATGGCGGCGACTGTGTTCCGAAAGTTCTTCACCAAGATGGGCTTTCTCCGATACATGGTTCTCGCCAACTTGATGCTGTTCATGATGTCGCTGCCGATCAAGATGGTGTTGAGGTGGGTGATCAACCTCAAGTACATCGTGGCGATTCCAGAGTGGTTCTTTAACATCTGACGCGAGGACGATTGCAGCCCTTCCGCTGCGGTCGGAATTGATTCAGTGAAGTTGTCCGGCCGACAGTGGGCCGGGTTTGCCTTTCCGCAGAACTGACCCGAAGGATGGTTCGGTACCATGCCGGCGACTGACGACTATCTCCGTAGCCCCAAACTGATGCACCGCGTCTTTTGTGCCAGCGCGCTCCTGCTGCTGTTCACGACGGTGTGGATGATGTACGCCGATAACAACGACGAGTGGCGCACGTACCAGCGTCAAGCGTTCACGTATCAGGGCGAACGGATCCGCTCGCGCGAAGCGGCTGAGAAAGCGGCTCCGGAACACAAGCAGAATGTCGCCGAGCTTGAAGCGAAGATCAAAGCGGCGGAAGCCGAGTTGGTGAAGCGGGATGTTGAGGTGAAGTCGCTGACAACGGACGCTAAGGACGCCAGCGACACGTCCGCGAATTTTCTGCGTACCCTGAAGGTTCAGCGTGCCAAGCGAGACGTGGCGCGTGCCAACTACAACCTCGCTATTCGCGACAATCTGCAAGGTGATGATCTCAAGCAAGTCATCGATGAATACGAAACCATCGAAGCGGACGTCAGCAAGATGGAGTCGGACAACGCCGAGAACAGGCTCAAGCTGGACAGCGCGAAAGCCAGTCTCAGTGCCGTCACCGGTGAACGGGACAAAGCTCAAAAGGAGTTGAAGGGCGAACAGACCAAGATCGTCCTGCTTCACGCCGCTTTAAATAAGATTGATCCGGACACTTGGCTGTCAAAAACCAAGCGCAACCTGATGCTGTTGCCGATTATCGACGGTTTTAATTCCCCCGAGAGGATCACTCAGGACTGGTTGCCCCGGCTGGAATTCCCGCTGGGCGGCATGGGCGTGGTATCGCGGTTTGACCGCTGTCGTACCTGTCACGCGATGATCGATTCGGTCGATGACACAATCAAGACTTCGGTTGCCGGAGCCTTCCCCCACGGTCTCTCTAAAGATGGCAAGCAGACGGCGGACGGGAAGTTCCCGCATCCGTTTGCGTCGCACCCCCGCCTCGATGTTTACCTCGGCGCGACCAGTCCGCATCCGCTGCCTAAGTTCGGCTGCACCGTCTGCCACGAGGGACAGGGTTCGGGAACCTCGTTCCAGAATGCTTCGCACACGCCGAACGATCCGGCTCAGATGGCAGAATGGGCGCAGGCTCAAACTGAAAAGACGCCGCACGGTCACAACTGGTTCGATAATCACTTCTGGGAACGACCGATGAACCCGAAGCGGTTCGAGGAATCCTCCTGCATCAAGTGCCATGTGAACGTGACCGAACTGGCGGTGAACCCGAAGTTCGGCCCGACGGCTCCGAAAGTCGCGCGCGGTCATCGCTTGGTCGAAACCTACGGCTGCTTCGGCTGCCACGAGATTCAAGGTTTTGAAGGGATCAAGATCATCGGTCCCGACCTGCGGCTCGAGCCGAGTTCTCCTGAAGAAGCGATCGCCATCGCTGCCGACCCCAATCAGGTTGCTGGTAAGATGCGGAAGGTTGGTCCGTCATTGCGGCACCTCGCCTTGAAGGCCGATGCGGGCTTCGTGGCTTCGTGGACAGAAGAGCCGAAGCGGTTCCGTCCGACGACGCGCATGCCTCAGTTCTTCAAGCTCGACAACCAATCGGATGCTCACGGCCAGAAGTTCAACCCGGTTGAAATCGCGGCGATCACACACTATCTGCTCGCCAAATCGACTGAGTTTCAGCAGCTCGCCGCTGCCGACGACCAGTACAAACAACTCGCCTACAAGCCGCTGGCAAGATTGCTTCCGGATGCCATTCCGAGCGCCGAGCGAGGCAAAGAATTCTTCGCGACCAAGGGCTGCATCAACTGCCACACGCACGATGCCGTTAAAGGTCTCGACATGACCTTTGGTCCCGAGCTTTCCAACGTTCACGAGAAGCTCAAGGCGGGCAATTTTGGTTTTGACTGGCTCTACACTTGGGTGCGTGAACCGAGCCGTTATCACCCGCGCACGCGGATGCCGGCCCAGCCGCTCGAAGTGGAAAAAGTGGATGGTGTTGATACCGACCCCGCCGCCGATATCGCCGCCTTCCTGTTGAAGCTTAAGCCGGAGGAAAAACCGGCAGACTACAAGCCGATGCCCGCCACGCCGTTTGAAGTTCCAACGGTGGACGATGTCGTGTTGGATGAACTGGTCAAACACTTCCTCGGGAAGGTACTCACGAAGTCGCAGATCGAGGGCTTCATTGACGGGACTGCGGATAAGAGGAAGGGCGAGTATCCCGTTCTCGCGGACCGCATTAAGGGCGATGAGATCGAGTTGCTGGCGAAGGGCCAGGCCGAGTTTGACGCCACCGAATGGAAAAATCGCAAGCTGACGTACCTCGGTCGCAAGTCGATCACCCGTTATGGCTGCTACGGTTGCCATGACATTCCGAACTTTGAACAGGCCCGTCCGATCGGAACGGCCCTGCAAGACTGGGGCAAGAAGGACCGGTCGCGGTTGGCGTTCGAGCACATTCACGAATACCTGCACCACCACGGTGAGCCGGATCTCGGCGTGAAGGTGGAGTCGGTCAACGCCAAATCAGCAGCTCGCTTGAAGCTGGCGTCGGTCACTGGCGTGCGAGTCGCCAAAGGTGGCGATGCTAGCAAGGGGGGACTGCTGACGGATGATGTCATCGTCAGCTTGGATAGGACTCCGGTGCTGGATGCCGAACAGTACGAGGCGGCTCTGGCCCGGACGGTTGTCGGATCTCAAGTGGCCGTGGGCGTCATCCGTGACGAGCATGAAACAACGATCAACCTGCTCGCGGACGCCTCGCTGCTCCACCGCGTCGATGAGGGGATTGGCCGTGCGAAGCGTGACGAATTCAAGACCGAAGCGTCGCGCGACCGCGAGACATCGGCCGCGTTCTATGTCGAAAGTCTGCTCCATCACGGACGGCCCGGGTTCCTGTGGCAGAAGCTTCGCCAACCGCGAAGTTATGACCACAAAATGATCGAGACCAAGCCCTACGACGATCGACTGCGGATGCCGAAGTTCCCGTTCTCGGAAGACGACATCGACGCCATCGCCACGTTCGTCCTCGGCTTGGTCGCGGAGCCACCGGCGGCGGAATACCTGTACAACCCGTCCGGACCTGCCGGTGCGCGGATTCGCGGCGAGAAACTAATCGAGCAGTTCAACTGTTCGGGATGTCACATGCTGGAACTCCCCAAAATTCGTTACGCGGCGGATGTGGACGGGATCACCGCGTCGGATACGTCCATCGAGTATCCGGAGGCCATCGCGTTGCTCAAGAAACTGCGGCCGATGCGTGACGGCACCACTGGCGAAATGAAGTCGGTCAAGGTGGGCGACGCGATGAAGTCGCTGCCGATCGTCCAGTTCCACGGCATGATCGCGGGTGAACCGAATCCCGAGGATTTGCCGGAGGATCAAGAGTACGTGGTCGAGCTTTGGGAAACATTGAGGGTTGCCGGAAAAGAGCTTTTCCCGACCTACAAGTTCATCTTCCCGGCCGCCAACTTGGACAAGATCGAAGCGGCACGAGGTGGCAAGTACGCCGAATGGCTCGTGGAGCGGCTCGTCAACAACAAGAAAGCCAAGGAAAAATCACTGGCTTGGCAAATGTCGCCTCCGCCGCTCTACAAAGAGGGAACCAAGGTTCAGACTCCGTGGTTGTTCAACTTCCTCAAGAATCCCGGCAAGCTGCGGCACACGACCGTGCTGCGGATGCCCCGGTTCAACCTGAGCGATGACGAGGCACAGGCCTTGGCCAACTACTTCGCGGCCGTGGACGGAACGCCCTTCCCGTATCAGTTGATTGAGGAGCGGGAGCCAGCCTATTTGACCCAAGTGGGCGACGACTTTGATAAGACGTTCCCAGACAAGAAAGGCCAATACTTGCATGATTCGTGGCAGATGCTGAACGGAGACCTCTGCATCAAGTGCCACTCGGTCGGCGGTCGGCAGGTGGTGATCAGTGATCCCGCCAAAGACATTCGCGGCCCGGACCTCGATCTCGCCGCTGAGCGACTCAAGCCAGATTGGTTGCAGTTGTGGTTGTTCAATCCGAAGTGGGTGACGCCGTACACGTCGATGCCGTCTCCGCTGCCGCCGCAACAGGCGGATGCGAAACAGCGCTATCCCGAATTGTTCAAAGCGGATGGCTTGAAGCAGACGGTTTCGTTGCGGGATGCACTCATCAATTACCACAGGCAATTGGAACGCGAAGGCAAGACGGCTGAGGCACCGAAGCCAGCGGCCGCCACTGCGGGAGGTGGTCAGTAATGAGGAGCCTGATGACACGTTTAGTCAAATGGAACGCGGGAGTTGCTCTCTGTGTGTCCTTGGTATTGGCGTTGAATGTCGGTTGCAGCGGACCTTTGGTGAGCGGCGCGAATTCACCGACGACTGTGACGTATCGCCCGGCGTCGAAGGAAGCTGTGGCTGTGGCCGGGTCCGCGGACACGACGGCGGCGGTCGCAATCGGTGATGCCGCTCCCACTGTAGGGGGAGTTGGCAGTCTCAAAGGACGTGTGGAGTTCGTCGGAGAATTCGTTCCGCTCGCGCCACTGTTCGCCAAGGGTGGGGCCGCAAAGGATCCGAGCGTCTGCGGTGCTGAGGTGATTCCGAATGAGTCAATTCTCGTGAAGGATGGCGGCTTGGCGAATGCGTTCATTTACCTCGACAAGATTCCCAAAGGGGCGGTGGTTCCGCCTGCGGGTGATCCCGTTGTGTTTGATCAAAAGGTCTGCATCTTCACTCCTCATGCGATGGTGATGCGGGTCAAGCAGGCGGTGAAGGTACTCAATGCGGACGGTGCTGCTCACAATACGCACACGTATCCGAAGAAGAACACAGCGTTCAATAGTGTCGTTCAGCCCAACGATCGTGGCGGTGTTGATCTGGTCTACGGTCAGGCTGAGAAGGAGCCGTTTCAGGTCGGTTGCGACATCCATTCGTGGATGACCGCTTATCATCTGCCGCTCGATCATCCGTTCGCAGCGGTCTCCGCCGCCGATGGGACATTTGAAATCAAGGACTTGCCCGCCGGAAAACACGAGTTCAAGGTCTGGCATGAAGCGGGCAAGATGGTTGAGAAGGCGCTCGTGGTGACGATCAAGCCGGGCGACAACGAAGTCACGATCAAGGTGCCCGCCAGCAAGCTGGGCAAATAAGTTTCCCGGCGCAAGTTCAGTTTCTCGGCGGAGGACTCGGACGAACCGAGTTGCCGCCGCCACGAATCGCAGAGACGGTGTTCATGATGTTTCGGCACAGTTCAAATCATTGCAGCGCGACGACCGCCCGTTGGCAGCTTGTCTGTGGACTGGCGTTGGGTATCGCGAGCGGTCTGGTTGGTTGTGGTACCGGCCCGAAGGCCGAGTTCTCCTACCGCGAGGCCACTCAAAAATTGATCCCCGTCGCCCGAAAGGCACTCGAGAAAACGCTCGAAGACGGCTTTGGCACGCCGCACAACCTCGTCGCATGGGAACGGTTTCCTGTCGCATACGGCGGAGTCAAAGCGAGTGTGGTTGCTCCGGCTGAGGGAGTTCAACCCGCAGCCAAGACGATCACAATGACCATTGAAGGCGATGCGTCCAAGTTGGTTTCTGGTGCGTCGTTGCTGTGGCTCACGGGGCCTCGTGCCGATGAGAAAGCGGCTGCCGAGTTGCTGTGGCTCACGGGGCCTCGTGCCGGTGAGAAAGTGGCTGCCGACACGGTGGACACCTTCGACGCGAAGACCAACAGGCTGACGTGGTCCGGCTCGGCTGAGCCTGTTCCCGGTGTGGGGGACGTGTTGATCGTGGGCTTTGGTCATGCACTGCAAAAAGGTCGTACGGTCTACATGAAGAACTGCATGCACTGCCACGGTGTGAGCGGTGACGGTAACGGTTCGACGGCTCAGTTTCTTAATCCACGTCCGCGCGATTATCGACTCGGAGTCTTCAAGTTCACCTCGACGCTCTCCGCTGAAAAGGTCAGCCGTGAAGACCTGCACCGGATCGTGAAGTACGGCATTCCGGGGACATACATGCCGTCGTTCCTGCTGCTCGGTGAGGAGGAAACGAAGTCGGCGGTCGAGTATGTGCGCTGGCTGGCGGTGCGCGGCGAGTTCGAGAAACGAACCGACGACGATCTGGGCGACTTCACCGAAGATGCGGTGGCCGACACGGTGAAGAAGGCCGCTGCGGCTTTTGAAGCGGCCAAGAAGGCGGGGGAAAAACCCGCCAGTCCGGTGAAGGAACGCGAGGCACGCAAGCTGGCTTCGGAAGCGTTCGCTAAGTATCTGACCGAGGACTTGGAGGGCGCGGTGGAAGACACGGCGACCTTCCTCGCCGAGGCTTGGACCCGCGCTGATGATGACGCGAGCCGGATCGTGCCGACGGAAGCGCGAGTCCGCGATGGTGTGGAATCGCGCGAGCGAGGACGGCTGCTATACATGTCTGACAAAACCAAGTGCTACACCTGTCACGGAATGCTGGGCAAGGGTGATGGCGGCGCGACGGAAGACTTCTGGAAGAAACCGGGTTCGGAGGAGTTGTACCCTCGACGCGGCCTGCACGATGCGTGGGGCAACTCGCTCCAGCCTCGTAATCTGACGCTCGGCCAATATCGGGGCGGGCGGCGTCCGGTGGATGTGTTCCGGCGGGTGTATGCCGGGATCAAGGGAACACCGATGCCGGGCTTCGGTAAGACGGCGCTGAAGGACGCGGAGATCTGGGACATCGTCAATTTTGTGATGAGTCTCCAGTACCAGTCGCCTCAACCCGCGAAGACCAATGCGGGTGGACATGTGGTGGCGACGGATGTGCCGGTAGCCAAGTGATGTTGGCTGCGGTGTGGTGGGTGTTGGCGAGAAGTCGGCGTGCGACGCAGTTGGTGTTGGGTTTTCAGTGAAGGCGAATGCCGTGGGTAAGCTTTGGTCCCTGTTCTTCATGTTTTCGGCCGTGATCGCGGTGGCCCTGTGCTGGTTCGCGCCCGATTGGAAATGGTGGTTTCCCGGCGACGGCAAGGCTCATTCGACGCTCGGCGGGAAAATCGATGACCTGTTTCACCTGATCCTGATCATCGTGGCCGTCACATTCATCGGGACTCAAGCCGCGCTGGGCTATGTCCTGTGGCGCGGAGCGACGATCAAGCCCGAAGAGAAGGCGCTGTTCTCTCACGGGAGTCACAGCCTGGAAGTGATCTGGACCATCGTTCCGTCGGCCGTGCTGCTGTTCATCGCCCTCTATCAACTCGACGTGTGGGCACAGTTCCGCATCAAGGGTGCGATTCGGGATTCGCATGGAAAAATGGTCCGGCCCGAGCCGGTCGCCGAATTGACCGCTCGCCAGTTCGAGTGGCGGATTCGCTACCCCGCCAAGGGGAAGCCGCTCCAGCCACAGCCGCAACCGGATGACATCTACAGCGTGAATGAATTGCATGTTCCCTCGGGGCGACCGGTCGAAGTCACACTACGGACGGATGATGTCCAACACGCGATCTTCATTCCCGAACTGCGGATCAAGCAGGACGCCGTGGCCAGTCTGAAGATCCCGGTTTGGTTCGATGCCCTCGAAAACCGCGATTACGAAATGCTGTGTGCCGAGTTGTGCGGCTGGGGCCATTACAAGATGAAGGCCAAGGTCGTTGCGCGGTCAGACGAGGACTTCGATGCTTGGAAGGAACAGGCATCGGCTGAACAGTTCGATGACGGGTTCCGCAAGCCGGCTGAAGAGAAGTAGGCGGTTGGCCGCGCGGCCTGCGTTTAACCGCAAGCCAAAGGCGAACGCGATTCGGCTGAAGCGGAAGCCCCCTCTCCCGACCACCGAAACGGCGGTGCCCGAGCCGGGGCGAGGGGACAAGGCAAATACAAAGTCAACGAAACGAAGATTGAAGCGGTGAATCGGCCGCAGTTTGTTATGCCGAGAGGCGAGAGAATTATGAGTACGCTGCATCCTTCCATCGAACATGCTGGCCACGCCGATCACGGTGGGCACGAGCATGGCCATCACGAGTTGAGCTTCGTTCAGAAGTACGTCTTCTCGACCGATCACAAGGTCATCGGCCTTCAGTTTCTGTTCACTACGTTGATCATGCTGATGGTCGGTGGTGCTCTGGCGCTGGGGGTGCGGTGGCAGTTGGCCCGGCCGTGGGAATACATGCCGATTTTCGGTGATCTGAGCTTCGCGTCGGACGGCGGTCAGATTTCGCCCGAAGCCTACACCATGCTCTTCACGATGCACGCCACCGTGATGATCTTCTTGGTCATCATCCCGATCTTGGCGGGTGCCTTCGGTAACTTTTTGATCCCGCTCCAAATCGGGGCGGACGACATGGCGTTCCCGGTGCTGAACATGCTCAGCTACTGGTTCATGTGGCCTGCGATTGCCTGTTTTGCTTGTGCGCTGGGATTGGCTCCGGCTTGGTTGAACGAGCGATTTTTGGAAATGGGCTTGAACGCGCTCGTCGTGCGGGGCGGTTTGGCGGGCGGGGCGGCTCAGGGTTGGACCTCGTATCCGCTACTGTCGGCTCTGGCCTCGGCGGCTCCCGGTTCTGAGGCGGCACAAACGTGGTGGCTATTGGCGGTGACGTTCGTAGGTGTGTCCTCAATGATGGGGTCGGTCAACTACATGACGACGATCATCAATATGCGGGCACCGGGCATGACGTTGTTCCGGATGCCGTTGACGATCTGGTCGATGTTCATCACGGCGATTCTCCAAGCGTTTGCTTTGCCGGTGCTGACGGCGGCGGGGTTCATGCTCGTCGCGGATCGGACGCTCGGGACGTGCTTTTTTATTCCGGCCGGGATCGTGGTCAACAACGCCGCCCCGACGATCGGTGGTGGTCAGCCGTTGCTGTGGCAACACCTGTTCTGGTTCTACTCGCACCCAGCCGTGTACATCATGCTGCTCCCCGCGATGGGGATGGTCTCCGACATGCTGGCCTGCATGTGCCGCAAGCCAATCTTCGGTTACAAGCCGATGGTCTACTCGATGGCCGCGATCGCGGGACTCGGGTTCATCGTGTGGGGCCACCACATGTTCACCAGCGGCATGAATCCCGCACTCGGCATGACGTTCATGGTCGCCACGATCATGATCGCGCTGCCATCCGCCATCAAAGTCTTCAACTGGATCGGCACGATCTGGGGCGGACGGGTGCAGTTCAACACCGTGATGTTGAACTGTGTCGCCTTCGTGTCGCTGTTCATCGTCGGTGGACTGAGCGGTATTTTCATGGCTGCTGTTCCGGTGGACATCTACATCCATGACACGTACTTCATCGTCGCTCACTTCCACTACGTGCTGTTCGGCGCGACACTGTTTGGGGTGTTCGGGGCAATCCAGTTCTGGTTCCCTAAGATGTGGGGCCGGATGATGAATGAGACCGTCGGAAAAATTCACTTCGCTCTGACCTTCATCGGCTTCAACTGCACGTTCTTCCCGATGCACTTGTTGGGGATCGCCGGGATGCCACGTCGGTACGCCGATCCGTACCACTTCCCGTACCTCGAACACCTGCTGCCGCTGAACCAGTTCATAACGGGCGCTGCGATTTTGATGGGTGTCGCCCAGTTCCTGCTGTTGGGCAATTTCGTACTGAGCATTTTCTTCGGGCCGAAGTGTGGCCGGAATCCTTGGAACGCGAACGGCCTCGAATGGTCGGCTCCCTCGCCGCCGGGGCACGGCAATTTTGATATCCCTCCTGTCGTGTATCACGGCCCGTACGAGTACAGCTCGCCGGTCAGCGGCGACAAAGATTTCCTGATGCAGACCGAGTACGTGCCGCTGGCTCAGCGAAAGGTTCACGGCGGTCACTGATTGCCTCACGGTCATTGAATCGAGCAACCCCACTGGGCTCGCCCCGGTGGCTCGCAGGTTTCTGCACTACTCCCGCATCGTATTGAATGAACTCGGCAGTAGTGCAAAGACCTGATTCCACCGGGGCAAGCCCGGTGGGGTTGGGGTGTTTGATGCTTCGATTTCCCAGACCCAGAACCCGCCCGCCGTTATGAATCCTTCGACCGCTCGTCGCTGGCTCCATCGGTTCGCGTGGCTGACGGCAACGCTGACGTTGCTGCTGCCCGTGACCACGGGGGCCGTCGTGACCACGCTCAAGGCGGGGATGGTGTTCGCCGATTGGCCTTCGTCCGACGGCTACAACATGCTCGCGTATCCGTGGCTCAGTTCGGCTCGGGATCAGTTCGTCGAGCATGGTCACCGGTTGTCGGGACTGACGATTGGCTTGATGTGCATCGCTCTCGCCGTGTTCGCTTGGTCGGTGTCCTGTGGTCGGTTGGCGAAGGTTCTGGCCACCGCGATCTTTGCCTCGGTCTTCGTCCAAGGGATGTTGGGGGGAGCGCGGGTGCTGCTCGACAAGGAGACACTGGCACTCATTCACGGTGACTTCGCGGCGTGCGTCTTCAGCCTGATGGCGGTTCTCGTGCTGGTGACGAGTGATGGTTGGGAGCTGCGGGCGAAGTTGATTTCTTCGCTGCGAAGCCCCAACCGAACCCTGCTCGGTTGGGCCGTGACCACATTGGTGTTGATCGCGGTGCAGTATTTCTTCGGCGGAGTTCTCCGGCATTTGAAGTTGGGCTGGGCGTGGTCGGTTCATCCGTGGTTCGCTCTCGCTCCGCTGGTGACTGTGATCGTGTTTGCTTTCGTGGCGCGACGGGCTGGCTCAGCGATGATCCAACGGTGTGCGATGGCTCTCGTGAGCTTGGTGATCTCGCAGGGGCTGCTCGGTCTGGCGACGTGGTCTGTGCGGTACGGTGTTCCCTCGTGGGGCGTGGTGGCTCAGCAGGAGTCGGTCAGCCAGATCGTGGTCTGTTCGCTGCACAAAGTCGTCGGAATGTTGACGCTGATGACTTCGGTGTTGTCGGTGGTTTGTGTTGGTTCAGTGTTGTCATCGACTCGTGGTGAGTCGGCCGAGCGGGTGGAGTTTAGTGGTGCCGTGATGGGAGCCGCGACATGAGTGCGATCGCTCCTTCAACGACATCTCGCGCGAATGCCGCCAAGCCGGTGGGTCTGGGTTGGTCGAGCGCGATGGCGTCGAGATTGGCTGACTACATTGAGATCGCCAAGCCACGCATCTCGCTGATGGTGC
Organism: Schlesneria sp.; assembly: GCA_043721755.1. Taxonomy (GTDB): domain Bacteria; phylum Planctomycetota; class Planctomycetia; order Planctomycetales; family Planctomycetaceae; genus Schlesneria. The sequence goes on along the minus strand of JAYSQC010000583.1, from coordinate 46,218 downwards.
TGCTGACGGTGACGGTCGGATATTTCCTGAGTCTCGAAGGGGCGTGGAGTCCCGCGACGCTGGTTCATGCTTGGATTGGAATCGCGCTCGTGGCGATGGGGTCTTCGGCGTTGAATCAATGGATCGAACGTGAGACCGACGGACGGATGCGGCGGACGATGAACCGGCCGCTGCCGTCGGGACGGCTCAGTCCGGCGGAAGTGCTGACGTTGGGATTCGTGTGTGGTGGAGTCGGGACGGCGTACTTGGCGGCCTTCGTCAACGGGCCGACAGCGGCGATGACGGCTCTCACGTTCGTGCTGTATGCCGGTGTTTACACGCCGCTCAAACGAGTCACTTCGTTGTGTACGGCGGTGGGGGCGATCCCCGGTGCGTTGCCTCCGGTGTTGGGATGGCTGGCGGCGGGAGGCCGCTTGGATTGGTCGGCCGCGTCGTTGTTTGGTCTGTTGTTCCTATGGCAGTTCCCGCATTTCCTCGCCATCGCGTGGCTGCACAAAGATGACTACTGTGCCGCCGGATTGCGGATGCTTCCGGCCGGTCGGTCGTTGCCGCATGTCACGGGGCTGTTGGCGGTGGGCTACGCGTTGGGGTTGATTCCGGTCAGTTTGCTTCCGGCCTACTTTGGTCTCGCGGGCTTGGCCTATTCGGTGACGGCACTGGTGTTGGGGGTGGTGTACCTCGTTGCGTCGATTCAATTCGCGTGGGATGAGACTCGCGAAAGCGCCCGGCGCGTGCTGTGGGTTTCGTTGGTCTATTTGCCGTTGGTGTTGGTGGTACTGACTTGGGATCACTTCCGGTTGTTGGGGTGGTTGCCGGGGGCGTGAGGCGATCAGAGATGTAGGGTGGGCTGTGCCCACCAACCGAAGTCGAAGATTGGTGGGCACAGCCCACCCTACGAAAAAGCTGAGCAGCCGGGATTAAGAGTAAGAGTAGGATTAAGATCAAAATGACGCATTCAGTTCCGGCCCCGACGTTGAAGATGGGCCTTCCGATTACGAACTCGAAGCTCGGCATGTGGCTCTTTCTGGGCACCGAGATCATGTTCTTCACGGCGTTCATCGGCACGTACATCGTGCTGAGAATGGGTTCGCCCGGTTGGCCGACCGACACGCATGTGACTCACATCCAGATTTTCTGGGGCGGTCTCAACACGTTCGTGCTGATCCTGTCGAGCTACTTCGTGGTCGTGTCGCACGATGCGTTGCTGTGCAAGCAGTACAAGAAGTCGTGGAACTTCATGCTGTTCACACTGCTGCTCGGGTTCGTGTTCTTGGGGATCAAGAGCTACGAGTACAAAGGGAAGTTCGATCACGACATTCTGCCCGGCCACATTCCCGAGAGCGTCGAGCAAGCGATGGAGAAGGTCATCAGCACGAAGGTCGGGTTGGGAGCGATCGTCGATGCGCGCCTCACCAAAATGTATCCGAAGTTGACGAAGCGCGAGGAACGGAAGTCTGAGAACGATGCGGTGATCGCGAAGCTCAAGGACAAGGCCGACGCGACGGCTACAGACCAGGCCGAGTTGGCGGCGGCGAACGCAATCAATGAACTCTACACCGAGTATGTCAGTCTGAAGGAGCATGTTCGGGCGAATTTGTCGCTGGAGGTGCCCTCTGCCAGCTTCGACGCGATCCGTAAGGAAGAGAACTCGGCCAGCAAGTATCCGTCGCTGACACTTGGAGAGGTTGAACACAAGATTCATGAACTGAACGAGAGCAAGACGGTCGGTTCGCTGATGGGCGGGATGCACGTCTCGCAACCGATTCTGTACGGCAACCTGTTTGCCTCGAACTACTTCTTGATGACCGGCTTTCATGCGATCCACGTCATCGTCGGGCTGTTGATGTTTGCGTTGGTCTTGAAGAAGGGGAGCAAGCTCTGCGTGGATGATGCCTACCTGATCGAGAACATCGGCCTGTACTGGCACTTCGTCGATCTGGTGTGGATCTTTTTGTTTCCGCTGCTGTACATCATTTGATGCCGATCTCGTTTAACCGCGTGGGCAACGCCCCGCGAGTTGGGCGATGTTGAAACTGTTTGCCGCGCGGGGCGTTGCCCACGCGATTAAACGACGGAATCACGACTGAATGCTGACTGTCGATTGAATGACTCGTGGGGAATCGCCCGCGTCCTGAGGAGCTTTTGAAATGTCCGATCACGCTGTCGCTCATGCCGCCGATGCTGGCCACGATCACGAGGAGCATCACTCGCACGGCCAGACCTACTTCAAGGTTTTTTGGGTGCTGTGTTTCTTCACACTGATGTCGATCGGTGCCGACTATTTGCAGATGTCGAATAAGAATGTCTTGCGGGCAATCATCCTCGCCGTGGCGACCTCGAAGGCGTTGTGCGTGATGCTGTATTTCATGCACCTCAAGTTCGAGGGGGCTTGGAAGTACTTGCTGCTCGCGCCGACGTTTATTCTGGCGGCGACGCTTCCGTTCTCATTGGTGCCCGACGTGGGGACGCACTACTACACGGTCGATGTGCCGCAGCGGTATGAGTACGAGGCGCAAGAGGCGGCCAAGAAAAGTGGCCACGCGCCGGCGAAGGCCGAGCATCACTGAGGTCGTAGGATGGGCACTTCTGCCCGTCCGGCCTTAACAGCCTGTTGAAAAACGTCGAGTAAGCCTCCGGCTTGCTCGTTTTCTCGCTGTAAAGACGGGCAAGCGAGACGCTTACCCGACGATTTTCAACAGGCTGTTAAGGGCGAAGAGGGGACGGGCAGGAGTGCCCATCCTACGAGTCGCGATTGAAATTGAAGGCCACAATGAAGCCCGGTTTCGTCTTGAAGCCGGGCTTCTGTCCGCGCGGTGTCTGACTCTATTTGGATCAACGCTGAGATGTTGACTGCTCCCACAACGAATCATGAACGCGCGACGACAGCTCCGCTGAGCGAGTCGGCGGTTGTCGTGCGTGAGGTGGGGTTTCGTTATGGCGAGCGGGAGGCATTGAGTGGGGTTGGTTTCGCGGTGGAGCGGGGTGAGATTTTCGGGCTGCTCGGGCCGAATGGGGGCGGGAAGACGACGCTGTTTCGGTTGTTGGCGACGCTCTTGCCGATGCAGTCGGGTGAGGTGAGGCTGCTCGGGTGCGATGTGGCATCGCAGGCTCAGGCCGTGCGGGGGCGGATCGGGGTGACGTTTCAATCACCCAGTGTGGACGGCAAGTTGACGGTGGCCGAGAACCTGCGGCATCAGGCTCACTTGTACGGTCTCTGCGGGCGTGAGGCGGCTGTGCGGATTGAGGAATTGGTCGGGCAACTCGGTCTGGCGGATCGGGTGCGTCAGACGGTTGGCTCGTTGTCAGGGGGACTCAAGCGGCGCGTGGAGATCGCGAAGAGCCTGCTTCACCGGCCGGGGTTGTTGCTGCTGGATGAGCCGAGTACGGGACTCGACCCCGGTGCGCGGCACGATCTGTGGGCGTATCTGACTCGACTGCGCGAAGAGCGGTGCGTGACGGTCTTGGTCACAACGCACTTGATGGATGAGGCCGAGCGCTGTGATCGCTTGGGGATTCTCGATCGCGGGCGGCTTGTGGCGTTGGGGACTCCCGACGAATTGCGGCAGTCGGTCGGCGGCGATTGCCTGACGATTCAGTCGGGCGATCCGGGAAGGCTGGCGGAGCGGATTGCCGCTCAGTTCGGAGTCACACCGTTGCGCATTGGCGATTCGCTGCGGATCGAGCGTGAGGCGGGGCACGAGTTGTTGAGGGATCTTGTCGCCGCGTTTCCGGCGGAGATCACGGCGGTGTCTTTGGCGAAGCCGACTTTGGAAGATGTGTTCATCGCGCGGACGGGGCACCGGTTCTGGGAAGAGAAGGAAGAGAGTGAAAAGTGAGAAGTGCCAAGTGCAAAATGTCAGGCCGACGACCCACTCGTCCATTTTGCACTTGGCACTTTTCACTTCTCACTTTGCACTGGCTTGAGGGACGTGTTTGTTGGGCTGGTTCGAGTTGAGGTTCATTGTTCATGGTTCACGGCAGTTCACTTGATCGAGCGGATGCGGCATCGCCTCATGCCGTTGATGCGGCCGCTTCGTCGGGATTGTGGTTGCCGGTTTATTCGTTGGCGCTGCGGGAGCTGGTTCGGTTCTTTCGGCAGCGGACGCGGGTGGTCGGGGCGTTGGGGCAGCCGATCATTTTTTGGGTGTTGTTTGGGGCGGGGCTGCATGGATCGTTCACTGGTCCGGCGGGGATGTCGTATCAGGAATACTTCTTTCCCGGCGTGGCGGTGATGATCGTGATGTTCACGGCGATTTACTCGACGATCTCGATCATTGAGGATCGTCGCGATGGGTTCTTGCAGGGAGTGTTGGTCGCGCCGATTCCTCGAGCGAGCTTGGTATTGGGAAAGGTGCTGGGCGGGACGATGCTGGCTGTGCTTCAGGCCGTGGTATTTCTGATTGTGGGTCCGCTGTTGTCGCTCGTCGGGTTGGCTCCTCCCTTGGAGACTGGTCTCACTCTACATAATGCTCCGGCGGTGATTGGGTTCCTCGCGCTGGTTGGCTTCTCGCTGACGGCACTCGGGTACTTGATCGCGTGGCCGATGGAATCGACTCACGGGTTTCATGCGATCATGAGCGTGTTTCTGATGCCGATGTGGCTCTTGTCGGGATCATTCTTCCCGGCGGGGAGCTCGGGCTGGTTGTCGTGGGTGATTCGGCTCAACCCGCTGACTTATGGGACGGCGGGACTGAGGCGGATCATGACGACAAAGGCCGAAGCGGTGGCGGGGTTGCCCGAGTGGTGGCTCTGCATGACGGTGACGTGCCTCGCCGCGACGGTGTATGTGAGCGTTGCCGTTTGGATGACGAACCGGCCGACGGTTCACAATGCGCGGTGAAATTGCGGTCACACACAAGGTTGAGTGGAAGAGTTTCGTTTAACCGCGTGGGCAACGCCCCGCGCGTAGATAGCGTGTCCCGCGTCCGCCGCGCGGGGCGTTGCCCACGCGGTTAAACGAGTGACGTTGGAATCGGGAGGCAAGGTGATGGCAACAACAACAACTCAAGACGAAGCGGTTCGAGGGCGGTCGTTCTTTCGGTCGCCGAGGTTTTTCTCGGGGTGCGTGCTGTGGTTGGGAGTGATCGCGGCGTTGGTGTGGATGCAGGCTAGCGCGCGGAATCGCGGGACGAATGCTGCTCGAGTGGGTGAAGTCGGAAAGAACGATCCTGTTCCTGATGAGGCGGCTGGTCAGAAGAGTCTCATCATCAAAACGAACAAGGATGGCGGTCTGGAGGTCGTTGATGCGGCGACCGCGAAGGAGATGACTGAGTCACCTTGGGACAAAGAAGGGGTCGCGGATTTCGAGTTCATCGACACGGATGGCACGTCGGTGACGAAGGCCGATCTGCTGGGGAAGCCGTGGATCGTGTGCTTCGTCTTCACTCACTGCGCGGCGACGTGCCCGATGGTCACGGGTTCGATGCGCGAGTTGCAAGACCGGCTGAAGGATTGCGATTTTCGGCTCGTCACACTGACCGTCGATCCCGAGCGGGATACTCCCGAGGTACTCAAGGGTTACGGGGAGTCTCGCGGGGCGGACTTCTCGAAATGGATGTTTCTTGGTGGAGACAAGATCGCGACGTACAAGTTGATTCACGGCAGCTTCAAAATGCCGGTGCAGGAGACGATCGGAAAGGATCGTCAGCCGGGGTACGAGTTCATTCACTCGAACAACATCATGCTGGTCGATGCGGCGGGCGTGGTGCGCGGGAAGTTCGATGCGACGAAGGGCGAGGCGATGTCGAACTTGCGGCGGGAGATTCAGAAGCTGGCGAAGGGTGGGGCGGAAGAGATTGCAAAGTGAGAAGTGATCAGTGCAAAGTGTCTCGGAGTGAAGACTATTTGAGATTTGGCACTTTGCACGGAACTTCATCAGGATGTTTTTCTGTGGTTGCGGTTGCGTTGAATTCGTCTGTCACACAAGCGGCAAAGCGAGCACGGCTTTGGCCTGCGGATATCAGTCGTTTAACCGCATGGGCAACGCCCCGCGCGTCGAATGGGGAAACAGGCTCAAACGTCGCTCGACGCGCGGGGCGTTGCCCACGCGGTTAAACGAGGGACTTGGCGATAGAAAGTGGGATGAGCACGCGATGATTCCGGATTGGGTTGCTGTACTGCCGACGGTGAACGCAGCTCTCAATGGGTTAGCGACCGTGTTGTTGTTGACGGGGTTTGTGTTGATCAAGCGGGGGCGGCGGGAGGCTCACAAGCGGGTGATGCTGTCGGCGTTTGGAACGTCGATCGTGTTTCTGGCCTGTTACCTCACCTACCACTTCGCGTTGCATCATTACACCGGGGAGAGTGGCAAGAAGTTTGGCGGGGTCGGGGTGATTCGGCCGATCTACTTTGTGATCCTGATCACTCACGTCATGTTGGCGGCGGCGGTGCCGGTGCTGGCGTCGATGACGATCTATCGAGCATGGCGTCAGAATTGGGAGGGGCATCGGAGGCTGGCTCGCGTCACCTTTCCGATCTGGGTTTACGTGTCAGTGACCGGCGTTATCATCTACGCCCTGCTCTACCACTGGCCGATTGCGGCGGCTGTTTGAAGGTTTTTTACTATGCGTGGACTCGTGCGTGGGATGGTCGTGGCGTCGCTGATGGTGCTGACGTGCGCGTCGGAAGCGTGGGCCTGCCCGATGTGCAAGCTGGCTTTGGAGACCGACGATCCTCAACCCAAGGCGTACATGTACAGCATCTTGTTCATGCTGGGGATGATCGGCTCGATGTTCGGCGGCGTGGCCACTCTGTTGGTTTGGCTGACGCGACAAGAGCGGCTCTCGCTGGAAGCGGCTGGCTATCAGCACATCTTCGAGAATGGAGCGACAGAGGCGGCTCGCAACAGTGCGGTTTCACCGAATCCGGTGGAAGGCTAAGCGGCATTAGTGGCAATTCATTCGACAGTTCAGTGATTGCCGAAGCTTGATTCACTGGCTCCCATTTGCCAATCCATCTTCTCGTGGAATGGTGATCTTGATATCACCCGTCTCGCTTCGGCCGTTCGTCTGCCGTTGAGCCGTCCGTTTCCTCGGACCGAGTGCGCGTGGCTTGGCGGTGAGCGGTTGTGATTTGCCAAGTGGTCGTTTCCAAGGATGGATGCCAGTGGAAGCCAAGTCTCAAACGATGATTCGTGTGCCGAGTTTCCGAACGTTGCTGGCCTTGTCGCTTGGTTTCGTGAGTTGTGGGGCCGTGGGTTGCGCGGTGGATGGCAAGAGCGTTTCCATCGATAGCAATTCGCGCATCCCGTTCTTTGGTTTGGAGCTGAAAGAGCGGCGGCGAAAGTCGGCGGGGCCTCCGATTCATTCGATTCGCGCGGACGTTCAATCGGAAGTCCGGGTTGAGCCTCTGGGTTTGGTGAAGAGCGTTGCGTCGCTTTCTCGGTTGGGTGAGATCTGGGATCGAAAGTCGACACCGCTGCCCACGATCACCTTGCCGACGACCGGCGAGCGGCTTGGCGTTGACACGCCCGTTTCTCGGTCGAGCACTGAAATTGACTTCCGCGAGTAAGCGATGAATGCTGCTGGGTCTTTCAGGTCGATGTCCTTGAAGCAGAGGACTTGTCGCCGTTGATCCAAAGGCTAAGTCACGAGCGACTCGGCCCCGAACTTCCTCAAAGTGCTTCGCCTTCCGTCGCGCGTAAGTTTTCATCGCCGATGTGGGTTGATAGACTCCGGCTGCGGAAGTTAGCAGGCAACAGGTTGGGGGCGGTCCTCGGCGTGATTGCGATCAGTGAGCGAGCCTGAGACAGGCGGTTTGTTTGGCAGAGGAATGTCTGCCCGCATTTCTCAGGCTGTTCAGCGTGAAGTCCAGTCGTTGTTCGGACGAATTGTGTCCGAGAGGAGTCATGTTCGGTGCAAGTTTCCATCACCTGCCGACACGGAAGCATTAGTCAGAGTACTCACGATTACATGTCCCAGAAGGTCGAAAAGCTTCTGACCTATTTCGGACGAGTCACTTCGATCGGGATCACGGTTGATTTTTCAAACGGGAAATCGACGGTTGAAATCCTCGTGAACACCGAGCATCGCCACGATTTGGTCGCGGCAGAGACGGCCGATGAGGCGACGGTCGCATTTGATTTGGCGTTGCACAAGATGGAGCAGCAGGTTCGGAAGTACAAAGAGAAAATTCAGAATCATCGAGGACCGGGCCTGAGTGAGATTCCCGTGGCAGAGGAGTGATGTCCTTGGTGTGTTTGACCGACGCCAAGCGGCTTTGGTTTGGTGTCCGCCTGAAGTGAGTTACTTCGAGTGGAAGCGGTCATTGCGGTACGTGTTGTCAGCCGAGGCCTAGATTCGGCTGATTTGATTTTTCATGAGGCGGCTGGCGAACTCACCTTTTGGGGATGGCCGAGTACGAGATTGTGTTCTTCGGGTGAGTCGGTGCGAACAAAGAGAGGTTCTCGATGAAGTTGTGCGACTTCGTAGTGCGGGCGGCGGTGAATTCTGACGTACCGGTTGGGTCCAAGGAATCCGCAATTCGGTCAATGGTGGCCTCATTGCGCGATGCTGGCAGCATCAAAGCTGCTGATGAAGAGGGGATCGTAGCGGCGATCCTCAAACGTGAAGAGCTTGGCTCTACGGGGATCGGCCGGGGTGTGGCTGTACCTCACACAAAGCATCCTTCTGTTGATTCGTTGATCGCTGCGGTTGGTGTCTCCAAAAATGGAGTTGATTTTGCCAGTCTTGATGGTGATCCCGTCTATGTGATGTTTTTGCTGGTCTCGCCGCCGGATCGTCCTGGTGATCACTTGCGCGGGCTGGAAAACATCTCTCGCCACTTGAGGAACGACAAGTTTTGTAAATTCCTGAGGCAGTCGAAGACCGCTCAAGATATTTGGGAATTGCTGCAGGAAGCTGACAACAACGAGATCTAAGTGCGTGTAAAGTTCGGAGAAGTTCTCCCCTCAATGTTGTAGCTCGGCGTGTTCGTGCGGTCTTTGGCCGTGCGCGTTTGCGAGAGGAAGTGTGGGGAGTCTAGATATTGGGTCATCATGTCCGGCATGGGAATTCATCGAGCGGTTGCAACGGTTCGCAATCTCAGGGGGTTGCATATGCGTCCTTTGGGATTGATCGCGAAGAAGGCTCTGTCCTTCCCGTGTGACATTCATGTGGTCCGTGGCGTGAATCGAGTCGATGCCAAGAGTTTGTTCGACCTCCTGACGTTGGGGGCTGAGGCTGGAATGCAACTGAGTGTTGAAGCTTCGGGAACAGATGCCGATGGGGCGGTCTCGCAATTGGTCGCGTTGATTGAATCGGATTTTGAAACGTTCGAGAGTCCCGTCAGGACGGTTTGATTTTCGCGAGATGAAGAGTTGCTGGGTGCGCGGCAACTCCGCCCAAAGTGTTTATGCGTGAAGTACGGTTGCTGGTTATGGCCCGTTGTTTTCTGTTCTCATCCCTCAGCCGTTGAACGCAATTGCATGCAGATAAGACGTGGAATTGCCGTTTCACCGGGAGTGGCGATAGGTCCGGCCATGCTGCTCGGGACGGAAACCTTCCGTATCCCCCAGCGCGTCATTTCCGCCAGCGCCGTGGACATGGAGTTGTCGAGGTTCCGGGTCGCATTGGAGTTGGTCTGTGAAGAGATCGAGCATAACGAACGGTTGGCTCGCGAACGGCTTGGCGATCAGTATGCCGCAATCTTTTCCGCACATCTGATGATGGCTCGGGATACGCAGCTCCTTCACCAGATCGAGGAGCTGATTCGGAAGTATCACTCACCCGAATACTCGGCGAGTCAGGTGCTTCGGCAGTACGCCAAGCGATTGGAAGATTTGGGCGGGCAATACCTCTCCGAGCGATCCGTCGATATCTACGATTTGGAGAAGCGGCTGCTTCGACTGCTGTTGGGTGAGCGTCGCGAAGAGTTGGCGCAACTCACCGCTCCTGTGTTGGTCTTGGCGAACAACTTGACGCCCAGCGAGACCGCCAATCTTGATCGCAAGTTTGTGCTGGGTTTCGCAACGGAGGTCGGTGGGCACACCAGTCACACCGCGATCTTGGCAGGAGCGCTGGAGATTCCGGCGGTGGTTGGGGTCGGCAAGTTTTTGCGAGATGTTTCGGGGTCCGAGACCATCATCATTGATGGAAGTCACGGCGTTGTGATTGTCGATCCTGATCCCGAGACTCTGGCCAAGTATCGAGTGCTTGAGGCTCGCTTTCAAAGTCAGGAACGGCGACTTAATTCGCAGCGGGAACTGCCTTGCGAAACGGAAGAGGGCGTTCCGATCACGGTCATGGGAAACATTGAGTTCCCGGCGGAGGCCGAGCCTTGCCGCGAGAAGGGGGCCGCAGGGATTGGGCTGTACCGCACCGAGTTTTTGTACTTGGGGTCGAATCGCGAGCCAACGGAAGAAGATCATTTCCAAGCGTATTGCCAAGTTTTGAAGGCATTTCCCAATCATCCCGTCATCATTCGGACGCTTGATTTGGGATCGGACAAGATGCCGGGAGCATTGCGAACGGCGTATCCTGAAGGCGTCAATCCGGCATTGAGTGTTCGCAGCATTCGCCTCAGCCTGCAAAACCTCCAGCTCTTCAAGACGCAACTCCGCGCGGCGTTACGGGCAGCCGAATTTGGCGATCTCCGGATCATGTTTCCGTTGATCACGACTCTACTTGAGTTCCGCCAAGCTCGGATGGTGTTGGGTGATGTGATTGAAGACTTGGAAGAGCAGGGCGTTCCTTTCAAGCGAGACGTGCCGGTGGGGATGATGGTGGAGGTTCCGTCGGCCGCGATCATGGCGGATGAGTTCGCCCGAGAGGTCGATTTTTTCTCGCTTGGGACCAATGATCTGATTCAGTACACTCTCGCTGTTGATCGGGCGGATCAGGGGGTTGCCTACCTGTATCGCGAAGGTGATCCGTCAATTCTGCGCATGATCCGGATGGTGGTTGAGGCGGCTCGCAAGCATGACATTCCTGTGTCTGTCTGCGGACAGATGAGTACGAGTCCGATGTTCATTCCGTTGTTGGTGGGAATGGGTATTCGGCAGGTGAGCGTGACGCCTCATGCGATTCCGGAGTTAAAGGAAGTCATTCGAAAACTAACCATCGAACGGGCGGAAAAAATCGCGGCGCGCGCCATGGAATTTGATGTGGCGCGTGATGTCGAGAATTACCTGTGGGGAGAGTTGAAGCGACTCTGTCCCGAGCTGATGCAGTTGGATTGAGTTGAAGGAAAGTTGTTTGTGTGGCGTGGCTGATGCCCGTCGCAGTGTTGATGTCCGGAAACATTCATTTGGGTCTGGGTCGAGTGTGTGATTGTGTGCTAGGTGCCGTCGGACGTAGCAGACTCAGTACGAGTTGCGTCCGCCAACGAAGCAGGTCTAGGGGCGTTCGCCGATCGAACACCGCCTTGCTTTCGTGTGCATCTCGGTGGGGGTGTTGGATGATCGAGAGCTGCCGACCGGAAACAGCGACTTTAAGTCGCACAGGTCAAGTCGTGTCTGAGCTGACGGATTCGTCGCCGATGCGCCGCGCTTTCGATCACGAGTTGGATTGCTGCTATCTGCGGGAATTGTCACAGAGCTGTTTGAACCCCGCTCGCGATTCGTTCGCCTGTCCGGTTCGGTCTGTGGACTGCGGATCTCTTCCGGGCCGTCTCGGGGCAATCGTGACGACATTTCAGGGGTGGGCGGTACGTGGGGAAGGTCTCCTCCCCTTGCGTTACGTCGCTTGGCACAGGGGTGGTTGTTCAGAGGGTGCTTGTCGCGGTTTCGGTTCCGATAACAAGTCGGAACGATTCCAAGTCAATGGCGATTGTTCGCAGCGAAGCGTCGGCTCCAATAGCGCTCGTTCGCCTGCCGGCAAGGTCCGTTGCACATCTCTGACAGCCAACTTGGAACGCACTCGCCTTATGACAGGGGCGAACTATGAAAAAAGAAATGTTGATCAATGTCCTCCAGCCGGAGGAGAGCCGGATTGCCATCGTCGAAGATGGGATTCTGGAGGAGCTGTACGTCGAGCGTAACAGTCTCGAAAACTACGTCGGCAACATTTACAAGGGGCGCATCGTCAACATCGAACCCAGCATTCAAGCTGCGTTCGTGGACTTTGGCGTGGGCCGGAATGGCTTTCTCCATGTGAGTGATGTTGAGTTCCAGTATTACCGTCACCTTGTCGAGAAAGGTGACGGGGGGGACTCCGATGACGACTCCGACGACTTGGATTCTGGCGATGCTGATGAAGCGCGAGGCCGCTCGGCCGCTCGCGGTCGCTTCAATGAACGAAGCGTTCGCAACAAGCCGCCGATTCAAGAAATTTTCCAGCGCGGCAGCGAAGTTCTCGTTCAAGTCATCAAAGGGGGAATCGGGTCAAAGGGGCCGACCCTCTCAACCTACATCAGCATTCCTGGTCGGTATCTTGTGCTGATGCCGGGCCTGCAGCGCGTGGGTGTCAGTCGAAAGATCGCTGACGAGGATGCCCGCAAGCGGCTCAAACGCATTTTGCGAGACCTCAGTCCACCGGAGGGGCTCGGTTTCATCATTCGCACGGCAGGAGTCGATCAGTCTCAAGCCGACTTGCAGCGGGACTTGAACTACCTGTTGCGTCTTTGGAAGGTCATCGTCAGTCGGGTTCAAAAGTTTCCGGCTCCCGTCGATATCTACGAAGAGAGCGACATGATCATCCGGACGATCCGGGACATTTACAGCACTGCGATCGACACCATTTGGATTGATGAGCAACGGGCCTTTGAACGCGCCCGCGAGTTCATGAGCATCGTGCTGCCGAAGCAAGTCGATTGCATCAAGCTGTACGACGGTCGCGAACCGCTCTTCAATCAGTACGACATCGAGCGTGAGATCAGTCGAATTCAGTGCCGCCATGTCCCGATGAAGGGTGGCGGTTCAATTGTTATCGATCAGACAGAAGCCTTGGTCGCCATTGATGTCAACAGCGGCAACTTCCGAATGGACGATGACGCTGAAGAGAACGCCTATCAGGTCAATCTGCGGGCGGCGGAAGAGATCAGTCGGCAGATTCGCTTGCGCGACCTAGGCGGGGTGATCGTCAACGACTTCATCGACATGCGGGATGAGCGGCATCGCCGCGGGGTCGAACGAGCACTGGCCAATGCCGTTCGGAGGGATCGTGCTCGGACGAAGATCATGCACATCAGTCCGTTCGGTCTGATTGAAATGACCCGCCAGCGGATTAGGCCCTCGTTGCGTCGCAGCGTCTATGAGGATTGCCCGTGTTGCACGGGGACCGGCCAGGTCAAGACGGCCGAGAGCATGGCGATCGACGTGATGCGTTTGCTGATGACCCATGCCAATCGCGAGGAAGTGTCGCGTGTCACGGTCGATGTTCACGAGCGAGTGGCCGCGTTTCTCAACAACCGCAAACGACGCGACATCACGAACTTGGAAGAAGTGTATGAAGTGACGATCAATGTTCATGCCCTGACGGCGGTTGGTCCCGAGCATTTGCAGTTTCACTGCACCAATGAAACGGGCAGCGAGGTCAAGATTCTGGCCCAGCCGGACTCGAAATCGAAAGGCTGATCCTGTACTCTCCCCACCCCGTTCGCGACCACTAAGGTCTTACTGTTCGGTGTTTGTCTCAAGATTCTGTGCCAGTCTGTGGATTGGCATCTGATGCGTTCACTGTTCGTTGTCGAAGGACTGTTGAAGATGTTCGCTGTTTTTGAAGATGGTAGTCGTCAGTACAAGGTTCGTCAGGGAGACGTTCTGGCCGTTGACTTGCGAGAAGTTCAAGATGGCCAGACGGTGACTTTCGACAAGGTGCTACTCGCCAATGGCGGTGGTGCCAGCATCCTCGGTCGTCCAGTCATCGAAGGTGCGACCGTGACGGGCGAAGTTGTGATGGCAGTGATGAAGGGGATCAAGCTTGAGATCCAGAAGCACTATCGCCGGAATGCTTCTCGGCGCCACAACGGCCACCGGCAGAGGTACACCCGGGTGAAGATCACGGGGATTTCGGTACCGAATCTGTCGGTTGTTGAGAGTCCTGCGGCGGATGCGGGTTCCCCCTCTGGAACCTGATTCCCGCTCGCTCAGTAAGCGGTGTGAACTCAAGTAGTTTCAAAGGCAGAGCCAGCAAGGCTCTGCCTTTTTTTTGGTTCGTGAAGGTTGAAGCCAAGCTGGGCCAACTCTGATCGAAACTTTTGAGTTCGGATCGGGGTTTGAATTGGCTCGGTTGATTTGCTACGGTTTCGCGGTATGACGGTTGTACGTGTTTACTTCCTCGCAACTGAAATGTTTCCACCCAAGTTTTTCCGTCTGGCAGAACACCGAACTGAAGTCACAGGAGTAGAGTGATGACCCGAAACTCGAAGTCATGTTCATCCGTCGCCGCTCGTCTCGGCTTCACGTTGATTGAGTTGCTGGTGGTGATCGCGATCATCGCGATGCTCGCCGCGCTGCTGCTGCCAGCCGTTCAACAGGCCCGCGAGGCCGGTCGGCGAGCGCAGTGTCAGAATAATCTGAAGAATATCATTTTGGCGTTGCACAACTACGAGAGTAGCTTCCGGTGCTTTCCTCCCGGATTTATTACAATTCCGTTTGCCCCCCCCAGCCCGCTGACCGCCCCGCTGCCGCGAACCGCTCTACCCGAGCCTTATGTGGTGCCGACGGTCATCAATAGCCAGCAAATGATCACGACCATTTCCGATTGGCAGATGCCCGGTGAGTGGGGATGGCACGCCATGATCCTTTCCCAAATGGGGCAACCGATCGATATCGATTACAAAGCCTACAAGTTGCTAAGCCCCGATAATATGTTGTCGATTCAAACGAACTTACCGTCGTATATTTGCCCAAGTGCGCCCAGTCTTCCTCCCGGCCGTCCCAATGGGTGGGCTTACTCAACATACCGGGGTTCTATGGGAGCATTTGACACCAATGGGAGCGGACCAGCAAACGCACCGAAACTTCCAAACGGAATGTTGTACGATGGCAGCGCAGTCCGAATGGCGGATGTGACGGATGGTCACTCCAATACAATCATGATCGGCGACTCGAAGTTTGGATACTGGGGTGACGGTTTTAGTTGTTGCGTGCGTGTTTGGAATGACTCTGGTCATCCCGATGTCTTCGATACGCACTGGGATGCTAGCCCTCCTTCATCCCCCGGCTCGCTTGGAAATGGCCCCCAGTTTTTCAGCTTTGGGAGCGGTCACCGTGACACATGCGTGTTTGCGTTGGCAGATGGATCTACTCATAACGTGTCTAAGAAAATTGACTTGAATGTCTTTAAAGCGATTTCGACTCGTAACGGCGCGTTGAAAAGCATGGGGACAGCGGGAACGAATCCCGAGAGCATTGATGGTGCATTCAACTGAAGTACGCTTCATGAGTTTCGATCTGTGATAAACCAAGCCCCGGTATCTTATGGTGCCGGGGTTTCCTGTTTGATGATGGCCGCAATGGAACACGCTTCAGTAAAAATTCTTGTCAACGATCTTGAGCGAAGTATCTCCGCTATGATGAGTGTGACGGAGCTGTTGCAGGAATTGCAATTGCCTCCCAAGTTCTTGGCGGTTGAATTGAATCGTCGAGTAATTCCGCGAGCCGATCATGCGACGACGTTCTTGGCGGATGGTGATCGCGTGGAAATTGTGACGTTGGTGGGGGGAGGTTGATTCGGTTTCATGTCATCGTCCAATGTGTCTTCTGAATCGCCGCTTGTGTTGGGATCGCATTCCTTGCGGTCGCGTTTGATTGTCGGAACGGGCAAGTACGCGACGTTCGAGTTGATGCGCGAGTGCCTTGAGATCAGCGGGTCCGATGTCATCACCGTGGCCGTGCGGCGCGAGCGGCTTGTGGATGCTAGCGGTCGCAGCATTCTCGACTTCATCGACCTCGACAAGTACACGATCCTGCCGAACACGGCGGGATGCTTTACGGCCGACGATGCTGTTCGGACGGCGCGGCTCGGGCGCGAGATCCTTTCCGGGCTGAATAATCCCGGTGCGAGTTGGATCAAGTTGGAAGTGCTGGGCGACAAGAAGACGCTGCTGCCCGATCCGGTCGCGACGCTCGAAGCGACTCGCGAATTGGTAGCTGATGGATTTGAAGTCCTCTGCTACACGACCGACGACCCGATCACGGCTCGTCGGTTGAAAGAGGCTGGTGCCACGTCGGTCATGCCTGCGGGAAGTCCGATTGGAAGCGGGCAGGGGGTACTCAACCCGAACAACATCCGCATCTGCTTGGAGTACCTCAAGGAGAACGATCCCGACTATCCGGTGATCGTCGATGCGGGGGTCGGAACGGCGAGCGATGTGGCCTTCGCGATGGAGTTGGGTTGCGATGGTGTGCTGCTCAATACGGCGATTGCCTCGGCGAGCAATCCGACGGCGATGGCAGAGGCGATGAAACTGGCTTGCCGCGCAGGGTGGCTGGCGTCTCGCGCGGGACGCATCCCGAAGAAGCTGTATGCGACCGCCAGCAGTCCCGAGATGGGGCTGATCTCGCCGGGGACGCGCTGAAGTTCTCGAAGTCCGGCTTAGTTTTGTTAGCCGGACTTCTCTTCTGGATGACGCACGAAACAGAGAAGTCCGGCTAACAAAGCTAAGCCGGACTTCGGTCGAGTCCTCGCTTACGCTTCGGGTTGGTGTTTGAGTGGGGCGTGTGCCACATCTTTGTCATCGACCAGACGGAGCAGCAGCGGTAGCAGGATCAAGTTGCCGAGCAGGCCACCGACCATTGCGACGCTGACCAGAATTCCGAAGTAGACCAGCGGGATGAAGTGCGACAGCGTCAGGACCGAGAAGCCCAAGACGAGTGCCACGTTGGAGAAGACGAGCGCCAGTCCCACGTCTTGGTGAGTCGCTTTGATGGCGGCAGCAAAGTTAAGCCCTGCCGCGCGCGATTCACGGAAGCCCGCGACGTAGTGGATGCTCGAGTCGATGGTCAGTCCCACCGAGACGCTGGCGATCATGGCCGTGGCGATGTTGATCGGCAGTCCGATCCAGCCCATCGTGCCGATGACCAGCACGATCGGAAATAAGTTGGGGATCAGCAGAATGAAACCGAGAGTCGCGCTGCGGTAAGCGATCCACATCAGCAGCACGTTGGCGGTGGCCGACAGAGCGAAACTGGAGAGCTGATCGTCCATCAGGCTTTCGATCAGGAAGGTCAGCAGCACGAAGAGACCGGTCGCCTGCGCCTCGGGGAAGTGCTGGCGGGTCACTCGTTCGACATCGGCGATCAGTTTTAACTTGGCCTCCGATGGCTGCCGCTCCTTGGCGCGGAGCATGATGCGCATGCGTCCGTCCCGCGCGTTGTAGAGGCTCGAAATGAAATCGGGCTGCATCTGTTTGAGTGCTCCCAACCGCCACGACAGCGGCAGGAATTGAGGAATCAGATCGAGTCCATCGGTGACGGCCACGAGCTTGGTGAGTTGCCCAGGCGTGTCGCTCCCTTCAAGCTTTCGCAGGTCTGCGGCGAGTGACGCGACGTTGGCGATGAACTTGTCGTTGAACTCAGGCGGCGCGGGAAAGTTCACTTCCCATGTTCCCGCTCCGCCGAGTCGTGTCTCGAAGAAATCGAGTGACTGCACGATCGGGCTGCTGGCGCGGAAGTTCTTGCTGAAGTCGGTTTCGACTTCGAGACGAAAGAGTCCGGCGGTACAGAAGACGGACAACCCAGCCATGCTCAGCGCGACGAGGGTCGGTCGTCGCTCGACCCATTCCGTGATGTGACCGAGTGCCGCCGTTAGGCTCGATTCGGCCGGGGCCGTTCCGATGGAGCCGCTCGATCCGGCCAGCAGGATTCCGCCCGGTAGCAGCATCGCCGCGACAATCGGAACCAGCAGCGTGGCGATGGTCATCATGATGCCGAAGCTGGCGACCGGTGTGATGTGACCGATCAGGATCGCGGCGAAACCGGCCGCAGTTGTGACCTCGGTCCAAAAGATGGGGACGATCAGTTCGTGCAGCGTGGCACGCAGAGCCTCTTCGGGGTCGTGCTTCAGGCGGTGTTCTCGAAAACGCATGGTCACGTGCATCACCGTGGCGATGCCGATGATCGTGACGAGCGAGTTCAGCATCGAGCTGACCATGCTCAGATGGAGGCCGCTCAGGACGAGCAGGCCCTTGGTCCAGATCAGCGCGACTTGCACGACGGCCAGCGGCAGCAGCATCCAACGGACACTGCGGAACAGGCAGAAGATCACGCTCATCAGGAGCAGTGTCGAGACCCAACCGAGCGTTTCACCGTCTTCTTCGACGTAGCGGAACATGTCGTGGACTTGAATCGGTTCGCCCACGACGAAGGCGGGAAGTTCGTGCTGGGTGGCGATCGTCCGAATGCGGCGATAGGTCTCAGCGCGGGTGATCGGGGACTCACTCTCGGGCAGTAATCGACAGAAGACCGCCGTCGATTGGCCGTCCTTGCCGACGAGAATTCCTTCGAGCAGCTTGCGGATTCCTGCGCGGCCGATGGGGGCCTTCATCGCCTCGGCCAGATGTTGCACGCTGTCGGCGTGGATGCCGGGAACTTCACGCAATTTCGTGGCGAGTGTTTCCAGTCGATCACGCGCTCCGTCGGTCAACCGGTCGTCGCGACCGAACAGTTCGGGGTCGGTGTAGGCCACGACGACGAACTCATCGCCACCGAACAGCCGCTTACTTTCCTTCCAAGTGGCCAGTCGCGGGTTGTCGGAAGCGTAGAGCGATTCGATCGACTGGTCGAAGGTGAGTCGCGACGCCGGGATGGCGGCAAGGGCTGTCAGCACGACGGCCAGCACCAGCCAGAGGCCGCGTCGTGCGAGCAACAGGTCGGTCAGCCGTCTCAGCCAGAGGGGAGGCGTTGCGGGCATGAGGTGTTCGAGCGGGAGTTGTTTGCGGGGAGGACTTTGTACACCAACTCGAAGCGTGAGCGAGGGCGAGTTCCTGCGACTCTGGATTCATCGCGTTTGAAACGTCCGTCCTTGCTCACGCTGCGGGTTGGTGTGCCGGACAGTGGCGCTACACCGTGGTGCCATTGGATCGGCGCGCGGCTTGTCCCTGTGGCCAGCACGAGCCTACAACCTGCCGGACGCAGCAACGGAAATTTGTTGGGTTTTCACACGAGAAGGGCGATCGGTGCGGGAAGCCTCTGACTCTTGGAGCGATCGTTGGGGATTGGTGGCGTGTCTGCTGCTCGCGCTGGTGGTGCGCGGCTTGGCGATGTTCGCTCGGACAGAGGAACTGACTCATGATCGAGACGCCTACTTGGGGATCGCTCGGGGGATCGCCGCTGGTCGCGGGACATGCAGCCCGGAAAGTTTCACCCCGACAGCGTTTCGTCCGCCGCTCTATCCCTCATTGTTGGGCGTGTTGATGGTGGCGCTGCCAGCGGGTGTCGCGGTTGGTTTGATCAACGCGGTCGCGGGAGTCGTCACGGTTTGGGCGACGCTGCGTGCCGGGCAGTCGCTTGGGCTTGGTCGTGCCAGTCTGATCGCGGCGGCGCTCGTGGCCCTCGATCCGATGCTGCTCTGGTACGGGACTCAGCCGATGACCGAGTCCATTTGCGCGGGGCTGGTCTCGCTGTTGGTCTTGGCTGTGGTGGGTAGACCAACGGAGGAGCAGCGGGAGACTCAGCAACGGAGTCCTCGCTCACGCTTCGGGTTGGTGTGCTCGAGTTCCTCTGGCGATCGGTTCCGCGTGGGAGTGTTGTTCGGGTTGCTCGTGTTGTGCCGCCCGACGTTCTGGCCGCTGGTCACTGTGCTGGCTGTGGGTTGGGTGATGAGGCGAGTGGCGAGAACAGACTCACTCGCACCAACCCGAAGTGTGAACGAGGGGATCGAAAGACTTCGCCCTCGCTCACGCTTCGGGTTGGTGTGGGGAGGTCAGCCATTTCTTTTCGGTTGGCTTCGGGTGATGTCCAGTTCGATCAAGTGGTTGCCGTGGCGGGTGATTGCCGGAGCGTTGCTCGTTGTCGCGCCGTGGGTGGTTCGGAATCAACTCGTCATCGGATCGCCGCTCCTGACGACGACTCATGGCGGATACACGCTGTTGCTGGCGAACAACTCGGTCTTCGCTGATGAGGTGGTCGATCAGCCGTGGGGGACCGTTTGGAGTGGCGAGAGTCTCGCGCGGTGGCAGGCGGGATTGGACGTGCGGCTGGAGCGAGAACTCGGGCCGAACGCATCCGAGTTGGAGCGCGACCGTCGGTTGAGTCAGTGGGGACGCGAGTTCATCGCCGCCGAGCCGCGTCGGTTCGCGCGCGCGGTCTGGCATCGCGTCCGCAGTTTGTGGAGCGTCGTTCCGCACGGTGACACCGAGGGTGGGCCAAGCCGACTCGTGATCGTGGCCGTCGGTGGGTTCTATTCGCTCCTGCTGTTGGCGTTCGTGGTCGGGATGTTCGTTGTCGCGCGGCGTTCGGAGTGGTCGCGCTGGTGGTTGCTCTACGCGCTGGTCATCACGGTGCAGGGGGTGCATCTCGTCTACTGGACGAACGCACGGATGCGAGCGCCACTGACGCCCGTCATCGCGCTGTTCGCAGTCGCGGCGGCTCAGCGACGAATGACACGCTCGCCTTTGACCTCGCGCGGTCTGTGATGAGACCTCCGAGCGGGGTGGTGTCAGCCCAATGGCACTCACTTTGTCGAAATCACCAAGTAACCCGCAGCGTCAGCGAGGGAGTTCCTCGTGGTTTTCGGCGTGTTTGACTCCCTCGCTGACGCCGCGGGTTACAAAGTGGGTTCATCCGATGTTTTGGGGGGGCGATACCAATGAGCGGAATGAAGTCCGTCGTTTTCATCCTGAAGGGATGTCAGCCATTAGCCGGGGGTTGAGCGTCCGCGACACCCCCGGTGCGAAGCCATCGAAAGGGGATTTGCATCCTGAAGGGATGCTGGCAAGCTCAGAATGTCTCTCCGTTTCGCGCTGCTGGCATCCCTTCAGGATGCCCCAGCCATTTGTCAGACCTCTTCCGGGGGTGTCGCTTCGCTCAACCCCCGGCTAATGGCTGACATCCCTTCAGGATGAAGACCGGTCGCCGTCGTCCATCTCTCTCCAATGAGTCCCCCCAAAACATCCGATGAACCACAAAGTGAGTGCCATTGGGCGTCAGCCCCCCGGTTCTTGGGCGTTAGGTGGACGCGGGAAAATAACCTACCCGTAGCAGAACTCGTGAGAGTTCTGAGGCCGAGAAGTCTCACGACTTCTGCTACGTCCGGCTGGTAGGTTATTTCGCGGCGGCCACCTTAGCCCTCTTAGAAAGAACCGAGGGGGCTGACGCCGTCCCGCTCGGAAATGTCTCACTTTGTGCCGCGTGAGGGACTACCGGAGCAGTCCGCGTGATCGGTAGGTTGCTCAGCATGGGACGCGCTTCGCCATGCGTCACGACCCGAGTGGCAGGAACGGCCTGAACGGGATCGGGTTTGTGGGGAGAATCGGCAGGAATTACGTGAGTGAACGGCGATGTCGAGGACGATCTCTTCCCACGTCGCGGCGTGAGGAGCCTTCCTCGCTCGAAAGCCGGATCGCCCTCGCCACCCCTTCCTTGATTCGAGCCCCCACCATGCTGACCTCTCGATTGACTCGTACTGCGATCGCCTCCGCCTGCATCGCCGTCTTCCTGTCCGGTTGTTGCGTCACGTCGATGAAGATTCGCAAACATCGTTCGTGCCCGTGTGAATCGCAGCCCGGATCGGGCTATGCCCCGATTCAGCAAGGAATCCCAGGTGAGTACGAGCCGACTCCTCCTCCTTCGCCGCTACCTCCTTCACCCGCTTCCGCAGCCAAGGTCCGAGACTTCGGAACGAGTACCGTGGCGATGTTCCGTTCGGCGGGGAGCAAGGTGGCGGGATCGTTCGACGGGCTGAACTGAGGACGCTCATGACGACACATCGCATCGCCGTGATTGGCGGAGACGGCATCGGTCCCGAAGTGACTCGCGAAGCGATCCGCGCTGCGGACGCCGCCGTACAGCGAGTCGGTTCGCTCATCGCGTGGACTGAGTTCCCGTGGGGGACCGACCACTACTTCGCTCACGGCCAGATGGCTCCGCCCGAGTTCCTCGATGAACTGGCGAAGTACGACGCGATGTTGCTGGGGGCGGTCGGGCATCCGCGCGTGCAGGACCACATCACGTTGAACGGCCTGCTGCTGCCGATTCGACGCCGCTTCGATCAGTGCGTTTGTCTGAGACCCGCGTATCTGTACGACGGTGTGGACAGTCCGCTGCACAGCAAAACTCCCGGCTCGATCGACATGCTGGTCTTTCGTGAGAACACCGAAGGCGAGTACGCCAACGTGGGTGGTCGCGTCTATCAAGGCTCGGACCACGATGTCGCGATTCAAACGTCGGTCTTCACGCGGCGCGGCTGCGAGCGAATCATTCGAGCCGCGTTTGAGAAAGCCGTCACCCGGCCACGCCATCGCGTCGCTTCGATCACGAAGAGCAACGCCCAAGGCTACGGCATGGTCTTGTGGGACGAAGTCTTCGCCGCCGTCGCGCTCGAATACCCGCAGATCGAAACCGAATCGTTGCTCGTTGATCGCGCGGTGATGGAGTTCGTGCGGAGGCCCGAGAGCTTCGATGTCGTCGTCGCCAGCAATCTGTTCGGCGACATCCTGACCGATCTTTCCGCCATCATCGTTGGCAGCATGGGCCTCGCGGCGAGCGGCAACATCGACCCGACGCGCCGTCACCCAAGCCTGTTCGAGCCGGTCCACGGCTCCGCCCCGGACATCACCGGCAAAGGGATCGCCAACCCACTCGCCGCGATCCTGTCGGCGGCGATGATGCTCGACCATCTCGGTGAGACCGTGGCCTCGCAAGCGATCCACAATGCCGTGGCCGAACTGCTGCGCACGCGAGGCCCCCGCACACCGGACCTCGGCGGAACCGCGAAGACGCACGAAGTCGGTGAGGCCGTCGCGCGGCTGGTCGAACGGGTTTGATGGACCCAGTTTGGTGCGCGACATGATTTGTTGGTGGCGTGCGGCGACTACTGGTCGAACAGCGTTGTCTTGCGGGGTTCATCACTAGCCCGACGCGCAAGCGAGGGCTTCACTTTCGACAACGGTTTGCCCTCGCTTGCGCATCGGGCTAGTTGTTGAACAACCCCGCAATCTCAAGTTCTTCGACCACTACTCCGCGCAGGCGTCTTGCCGTGCGCTCATCGCTTCAATCCGATAGATCGACAGAGCGACGAAGTCATACAACGCATGGCAGAGGATTGGCGGGACGAGATTGGCTTCACCGGTGATCGTGAACACCATCGAAAGGTACACGCCCAGCAACCCAGCCAGCACGACGTAAAACACCGACACCGAGTGAGCCAAACCAAACAAGACGTTGCTCACGATCAGTGCCGCCGTGATGCCGCAGGTCGCCGTCAGCCACGTCTGCGCCACGCCGCGAAAGAACAGTTCTTCCGAGACACCGGCCAACAGCGACAGGAACGCGAGGTCGAGCCAGTGGCATTCGCAAAGGGTCGGGCCGAGCGTGTCGGACAGAAAATCCTTCACGCCTCGAAACGGGCCAACTGGAAAACGATGCGTCACGGCAAACAGCAGCAGCATCGGCAGCGTGGCACTCGCGCCCCACAACACGGCGGTGGTCGTGAACTGAAGTTGACCAAGCAGATCGATCCCCGCCAACCCAGCCAGCCCGATCGCCACGACCAGCAAACCGCCCTGAAAGAAAGTGGCGATCCGCAGGAACTCGCCCCGTGAGAGCCACCGCTCAGGCCGTGACGATTCGGCTGATGGCGCGAGCGTGGTGATCTTTTCGGACGACATGTGTCTCTCGCCGTTGTTGTGGCCTGTGTTCGTAGTCGATGCGAAGCTAAGGAATTGGCACGCAATAACTTCCCGGTTTGACACTGTGCTTCTGTGAGCGGCAAGGCGCTAGCCGCCGGTCGTTCCAAATCACCGGCGGCTAGCGCCCAGCCGCTCACGGGAAGGTATTGCGTGCCTGTTCCTAAGCCGGACTTCAGCCTGTCAGCGTCCACACGGCGTTGCTCCGTTTCCAAATCATCTGCTAGATTCCGGCCGAACTCTGATTCCCCCCGAAAGCATGGACTGACATGGCTCGATTCACACAGGCCGATCTGATTGAACTCAACAAGGCGTTTGAAGACCGGTCGCCGGCCGAGTTGCTCCGCTGGACGAAGGTTGTCTTCGGCGATCGAGTTGCCGCCTTGACTGCGATGCAGATGGCGGGGAGCGTCGTCTGTCACATGGTCAGCGTGATGAAGCTGAACATGCAGGTCGTGTTCGTCGATACGGGTGTGAACTTTCAAGAGACGCTCGACACGCGCGATCGGCTCGCGCGCGAGTACGGTCTCGACATCATCACGCTGCAACCGAAGCAGTCGATGGAAGAGCAGACAAAGGAACTTGGCGTCCTCTATCTGACACCCGAGGGGCAGCGGCAATGTTGTGACCTGCGGAAGACAGAACCACTCTTGGCGACGCGCGGACAGTTTGACTGCCTCATCGGTAGCCTGCGTCGGGCTGAGGGCGGAGCGCGAGGCGGCTGCCCGATTCTGTCGGTCGATCCGGCGATGAATTGCGTCCGCGTGAATCCGCTCGCCAATTTCACGAACGACGAAATGGACGCGTACACCGCCGAGCACAACGTGATCGTCAACCCGCTCCATCAGCAGGGCTTCTCGACGATCAGTTGCAACCGCTGTACGACCCCCGTCCTGCCGAACGAACCCAAGCGCGCCGGTCGTTGGCGGCACTTGGGACCGTGGTCGGTCTACTGTGGCATCAACCCGACCGATGTCGGCGGAACATCACTCGCGATCGACATTCCACAAGAATTGATCGACCGACTGCTCGGCCGCACGACCGACTTCAGCATCTGACGGCCGATTGAAGGCGAATGTAGGACGGGCACTCTTGACGCGTCCGCCAAAAGTAGCCTTCATCGCTCCGCGTGAAGAGAGCCGAACGCGGAATGACGCTGTTTCCCGCGTATTCGGGTCGCTGGTGACTCGGCTGACTTCACGCGGAGCGAAGAAG
Organism: Schlesneria sp.; assembly: GCA_043721755.1. Taxonomy (GTDB): domain Bacteria; phylum Planctomycetota; class Planctomycetia; order Planctomycetales; family Planctomycetaceae; genus Schlesneria. The sequence goes on along the minus strand of JAYSQC010000583.1, from coordinate 21,279 downwards.
GCTACTTTTGTCGGTCACGTCACTCTTACCCGTCTTGTCCCAAGCAAGCCGCAGGTTGCCTCAAGCCAGCCGACGGGCAAGAGTGCCCGTCCTACGCTGATCAACCGATGATTGTGGCAGTGGCGTGTCTGTCTCGTGTGGAACTTCGATGGCATCTCTGACGCGACGATCCCTGTTGACGACCGCCGCCGCCGCGTTGTGGTGCTGGCCGCGCGATGATCGGGCGGCGTTCCCGAATTCTCCGTTTGAACTGTCGTCGTCAGCCGAGAACGCCCAACGCGCCATTGCTCGTCGCGCCGAAGTGCCTCGATTTGTCAGCTATTTCATCGAGCATCACCCGCCACTGGCTTACGCGCATTGTCCGTCGCTGTGCGAGACCGCTGGCGGCAAGATCGTCTGCGCGTGGTATGCCGGTTCGCGCGAAGGTGCGAAGGACGTGGCGGTCTGGATGTCGGACTTGGATCGAACGGACTCCGTTGCAGATCGACAGATTGCGAGCGACACACCCGTCGGTCGCGTGCCCGGTTCCGAGCATCACACATGGAGTCCGCCGCGCGTGATCGTGGATCGTGAGATCGCGGTGGACGATCTGGATCGGTATCTCCGCAAGGTCGGTAACGCGGTCGTGTTTGCCGACGCTCAACAGCGGTTGTGGCTGGTTTACGTGACGATCGCGTTGGGTGGTTGGTCGGGCAGTTCGCTCAACGCACGCTGCTCACGGGATGGCGGAGCGACTTGGCAACCGAGTCAGCGGCTGTCGCTCAGCCCGTTCCTCAATGTGAGCGAATTGGTTCGCGCCGCTCCTGTCAGGCTTGAATCGGGTGAGATCGGCCTGCCGATCTATCACGAATGCGTCGGGCAGTTTCCCGAGCTGCTCTGGCTGCGTCCAACGGGTGATCGGCTGACGGTGACGAAGACGCGACTGACGGGAGGCCGCACGTTCCTCCAACCGGCCATCGTTCCACTCGGGCCACACCGGGTCATCGCTTACCTCCGCAATGCGTCTTCCGCACGACGCATCGACTACCAAGAGTCCACGGACAGTGGCTTCACATGGAGTCCACCGCAACACCTTGATCTCCCGAACCCGAACTCGAGCGTCGCCGCGCTCCGCCTGTCATCCGGTTCCGTGCTGATGGCCTTCAACGACTCGGCGAGTGCGCGTGAGAATCTCACGCTGGCGGTCTCGCTCGACGGCATCAACGATTGGAAGCGGATCGCAGTGTTGGACCAGCAGCCGAAGGAGCTGTTCGCGTACCCGTACTTGATTCAAGCGACCGATGGTCTGATTCATCTCGCGTATGCGTGGCAGATGCAGAAAATCCGCCACGTGGCCTTCAATGAAGCTTGGATCGAACACCGGCTGAGCGGCGAGAACGGCTTTGTGCAGGAGCCGCAACCGTGATCGACTGGTGCTATCCGCTGCTCGTCTGGGCGTTGATTTTCGGAGCGGCCACACGCGGCGTGCAGGTTCTGCTGCGAGGTCTCGGCCCACGCTGGTTGCCGCTGCTGGCCTGTGCCGCGACCATCGTGCCCGTTCAGGGACTGCCGTTGGGACGCTGGTTGCACGGTTACAACGCCAACTTCTGCATCCCGCTCGTCGCGGTTCTGTTGGGCGTGATTCTTAAGCCTTGGCGCAAGCGACCGTTGTTCAATGAGCAGGCCGATCGCACGAGTTGCTGGTTCGGATGCGTGGCCGGACTGCTGCTCTATCCGTTCGCGTTGGGACTCGGACCGTTCGACCCCTATTCGCTCGGCTGGCAGTGGCCGGGCGTGGCCTGCGTCGCGGCAGTCCTCGCCGTGTTCCTGATCTGGCGCGAGAACTCCTTCGGGTTGGTTTTGCTTGCGGCTGGAGTCGCTTGGCAGGTCGGTTGCCTCGAATCCGACAATGCTTGGGATTATCTGGTCGATCCACTTTACGTCGCGCTCAGCTTCCTCGGTCTGACGCTTCTGTTGAGACAAGCCGCGCTGAAGCGAAATCCGGAAGCACCGAGTTCTTCAACCGAGCTCTCAGCCGCTGGCTCGAACGGAAGCGATACCCCGCGCGGCCGAGATTGACGCCGCTTCGTTTAACCGCGTGGGCAACGCCCCGCGCGTCCAGCGACGTGGAATCGTGTTTCGCCGCACGACGCGCGGGGCGTTGCCCACGCGGTTAAACGAAGCAGTCTTGGCCGTGCAAGGCATCACCGGAAGTCGAATACAACACTGCTGCCAGTCATGAGAGGAATCACTCGGCGCACGAAAAAAGGCAGCACGGGAACCGACCTTCCGGTCGATCCCGCGCTGCCCTGTATCAAGTGATCGCTTCGATCTGCTCAACCCGGTGAATGGAAAGCGAAAGCTGACGTGTCCGACAGAAGTCAAAGTAGTAGGCACATTCCATGTGCCGTTCACCGAATTCCTCTGCGAATCACGGTCTTGCGGACGGCACACGGAGTGTGCCTGCTACTTTTGTCGGACATGTCAAAGCTAACCTCACCGAATCAGTGCGAATCACGGCGGCTTACTTCTTCTTGGCGCCCTTCTTCTTGTCAGCCTTGGCATCGGCTGGATCAGCAACCTTCTTCTTTTTCTTCTTGCCGAGAACCAACTTGATGATGCGCGTTTTGGGAATTCCAAACGGGCTGGTTCCTTCGACCCACTGCTCGTTCGCCATCATCTGCTCAATGCGCTCCGGCCGCGTGAGTACGCTGCGAACTCGAGCCAGACTGTTGCGACGCTTCAAACTCTTGTCGATCGACACGTTGACCAACTCCTCTCGCGAATCCAAGCTGTAATGGCAGGCAGATTCGCACCTCACACGGACACGTATTTCAATCTCGGCGGAATGCCAACCGACGGCAACCGGATCGCTTCTCATTCGTTTCCCCCGATAAATCAGCCGGGGGCGGAAGGGGCGACATGTTAGTAGCCGATCCCACGCGATGCAAGTTGGCCGTTGGTATTCATGTTGGGCAGTGTGCATTCGTTCATTGGTGGTCACGCAAATGCGGTCCCGGAATCGAACGTCTTGGTTCCCTCCCCTCGGCGGGGAGGGTTAGGGAGGGGGGCCAATGAGCGAGGGACGGTTTTTCTGCCAATCCTCCCCCCTCCCCGGCCCTCCCCGCCGAGGGGAGGGAGGAAAACCGGGCAGATCGGGAAGTGATCGCGGCCCCGTTCCTTTGAACACTCGCAGGGACCACCTCACTCTGGCAGGCCGATTCTCGGACAAAGCGGTCGAAGCGGGCACTCGTCGCATTTGGGGCGGCGGGCGATGCAGATGCGGCGACCGTGGTGAATCAGCCGGTGCGAGAAGTTGATCCACTCGGACTCCGGCAACAAGGCCATCAAATCCTGTTCGATCCGCTCGGCGCTCGTCGCCACGGTCAGGCCGAGCAGCGTCGTGATCCGTTTGACGTGCGTGTCCACGACGACGCCACTCGGAATACCGAACGCCGTTCCGAGCAGTACGTTCGCCGTTTTGCGACCGACGCCGGGAAGGGCCGTCAATTCCGCGAGGGTGCGTGGCAGTTCGCCGTGGTGACGCTCGACCAATCCGCTCGCCATCCCGATCAGATTGGCCGCCTTCGCTCGAAAGAAGCCGGTCGAATGAACGACCTCTTCCACATCGGATTGCTTGGCGACGGCAAGAGCTTGCGGAGTCGGCCAGCGACGAAACAGTTCGGGCGTCACCAAATTCACGCGATCGTCCGTGCATTGGGCCGACAGGATCGTCGCCGCCAGCAACTGAAACGGTGACTCGTGATTCAGCGCACAGAGCGCCACCGGATACGTTCTGGCGAGGCTCGACACGATCTTGCGGACTCGTGGCTTTCGGTCATCGACGACGCTGCGAGAACGGGACCTAGCCATGCAACTCGATCTCGCTGGTGTGAAGGTTTTGAGTGGATGAAGGTTTGCTGAAGTTCGTCGTGGCACGAGGCGGGACGAGGTGGCTAGAATCCGCCGCCATCAGACTTTTGCCGAACGAACAGGAGTTTTGCGCGTGACCACCGACTACCCGGAACAGTATCGCGAGGGGCTGCGGCTGTTCAACGCCGAGGACTTCTTCGAGTGCCACGAAGTGATCGAAGAGCTTTGGTCTGAGACACTCGGCGAACCGAAAAAGTTCTTGCAGGGACTGATTCAAGCGGCGGTCGCGTTGTTCCACTTCGGCAACGAAAACTTTGGTGGTGCGAAGAAGCTCTACAACTCGGCCCGCGACAAACTCACCCCGTTTGGCGACGAGTACATGGGGATCGCCCTCGGCCGGTTCCTCGCCGATTTCAAAGTCTGCTTCCAGCAGTTGCTCGACAATACGGAAGCCTATCCCACGACGGTCGCGATTCAGGATGAACTGGTCCCGAAGATCCACGCCACAGTGGAGGGCCTCATCGAATGACGAAGCCCAGTCTGATCCCAGCCGCTCTCGAACACTTCTCGGGGCTGGCTCCACTGTTTCCGCTCCCCAACGCACTGCTGTTCCCCCACGGACTGCTGCCGCTGCACATCTTCGAGTCGCGCTATCGACAGATGACGGCCGATGCCCTCGAAGGGGAACAGTTGATCGCGATGAGCCTGTTGCGGCCCGGCTGGCAAAACGCGCCGAGCTACACGCCACCACCAATTCACTCGATGGTCGGACTCGGCCAGATCATCGCTCACCAGCGCATGGACGACGGACGTTACATGCTCGTGCTGCGCGGCCTCGCCCGCGCGCGAGTTCTGTGCGAGGAACACGTTGACCTTCCCTATCGCATCGGACGGCTCGAACTCTGCCACGATGAGACTCCCGCGATCTGCGACTTCGACCGACGATCGCGTGTCGAGGAAATCGTCCTGCTCTTCAGTCGCCTCTTCCCAGGGCAAAAGTTTCAGCAACTGATCCAGCAAGCGATCTCGGTTGATCTGCCGCTCGGTGCGATCTGCGACACGATCGCCTCGACAATGCCGATGGCCTCCGAATTGAGCCAACAGTTCCTCGAAGAACTCGACCCCGACGTGCGCAGTCGAATGCTGTGGCAGCTCCTCAAGCAAGCCGAAAAGCGACAGACGACGGCGCTCGAACGACCGTTTCCTCCGAGCTTCAGCGCGAACTAACAGTCTGCTGACAACGTAGGGTAAGCGTCTCGCTTGCCCGCAATTGCCGTTGAAAAGCGGGCAAGCCAGAGGCTTACCCTACGTTTTCGATTGAAAGCACAGGCGAGCCGCCTGTGATACGGCTCGTCCAACCCGTCCTCACGAAAGGATTCTCATGACCACCCCAACTCGCCGTGAATTTCTACGAGCCGCCGGAGTGCTCGCCGCTTCGAGCGTACTTGTTTCCCCTTCAACAGCCTTCGCCGCGAATGAGACGATCCGCGTTGGCTGCATCGGCGTGGGAGGCCGCTGCCGCAAACTGATGGAGTCGCTGCGGACCATCCCCGGCGTGAAGATCACGACGCTGTGCGACATCTGGGATCATCCGATCGGTCTCGCCAAGCCGCTGGTGGACGCGAAGGCGGTCGTCGTGAAGGACTGGCAGCGGGTGCTCGATGACAAGCACATCGACGCCGTGGTGATCGGGACTCCCGATCACTGGCACGCGCCGCTGACTCTGGCCGCGTGTGCCGCAGGCAAGGACGTGTATGTCGAGAAGCCGCTGACGCACAGCCTGTCCGAAGGGGCCGCGCTGTTGGAGGCGTCGCAAAAACACCAGCGGATCGTGCAGGTGGGGACTCAGCAGCGATCGATGCCGCACATCGTCGCGGCCCGCGACCTCATCCACGCCGGGCACATCGGCAAGGTCATGCGAGTCCACATGAGCTGGAACCGCAACCAGGACCGCTTCCAGCGCAACATCCCAGCCCTCGATTTCAAAAGCGTCGAATGGAAAAAATTTCTCGGCAACGCGAAGGACCAGCCGCTCGACGAGTACCGGCTGCTCAACTGGCGCTGGTTCTGGGACTTTGGCGGAGGGATCTTCACTGACCTGATGGTTCACTGGATTGATGTCGCGCACTGGATCCTGAACGTCGATCATCCCGACCACGCGGTGAGCATCGGCCAACACATCAACAGCGAAGGACTCTGGGAAACACCCGACTCCGTGCAGACCGTGATGACTTATCCCGGCAACATCCAGATGCACTTTGAAGGGACGTTCTCGAACGCCCGCAACGGAGCGAGAATTGAGTTCCAGGGGACGGAAGCTTCGATCCACATCGACCGCGGCGGCTATCAGGTGATCCCCGAACGAAAGTCCAAGGTTCCGGCGAGCGAACTGATCCTCGGCACAGAACCCACTTGGCGCAACGCCGACTTCTACAACAAACCCGATGGCGAGTTGGTCCATCTCACGAACTGGATCGACTGCGTGCGCAGCCGCAAACAGCCGAATGCCCCGATCGAGGCGGGAGTCTCGGCTGCGTCGGCCGCTCACCTCGCGAACCTCGCCATGCGCTATGGCGGCTCGGCCAAGTGGGCCGATCAATTTCAGCCGGAGCGTTGAGTGGCAGCCACGTTCAAAGACTGAAGTCCAGCTTAGTCTTGTTATACCTTGCGCGGTCAATGATGAGACATCTGAGCGGGGCGGCGTCAGCCCCCCGGTTCTTGGGCGTAAGCCCGCTTTGGCAGAACCGGGGGCTGACGCCCAATGGCACTCACTTTGTAACCCGCAGCGTCAGCGCGGGAGTCAAACACGCAGTGAAACACGAGGAACTCCCTCGCTGACGCTGCGGGTTACTTGGCACATTCGACAAAGTGAGTGCCATTGGGCTGACGCCGCCCCGCTCGGAAACCTCTCACTTTGTGCCGCGTGAGGTCTAAACGATTATGCGTCCATTTCGCAGGCATCCCCCTGACCGCCCATGGAATTCCGCCGCCATCGTGTATTGGGCCATGATGCGCCGCAAGTCACTGCGGGCTTGATGTCGTCTTCGCGCCGGGCGGCAGGATTGTGATGAGATAAAGTTGAGCCAGTTCCTCCGTGGCGAAGGCGCGGTAGTCCCAGACCTTGTTCGACGCGAGTTGTGACTTTTGCTCTGCATGTTGGACCGGCACTTCGAGTGACCGGGCGGCGGCGTTGTCCTTGGTGAGGAAGCGGGCCACGGTCAACGCGGCTTCCTTGCGTCCATGAATGATGATGGCCCCGTCCCACTGGGCCACTTCCGTCGTCAGCGACTCCGTCACGGAACTGCTGCCGCGGGTGCGACTGTGCGTTTGCACTCCGGCCACATCGCGGAACATCAGGACGAAGTACGTGTCTCGGTCTCCCGGATTCGCCTTGCTGTTGAACGGAGTCACCAGCCGTTTCTCGATCGGGAAGAGAAACCGCTTCTCCTGCCAGGTGAGCAGTGGTGGCTTCACCTTCTTTGGCTGAGCAGCCGATTGGGAGGCCACCGTTGGCTGGGGATCGGCCGCCTGAACCGGGCGAATCGCCGTACCCGTCAGCAGGTGTGTCGAAAGGGTCAGTCCCAGAATCGCGAGGGTGAAGGTTCGCATCGTCCGGCTCCGTCAAAACGGGAAATGGTGCTTGGCCACAGAACCAAGCACCATTCGCGGAACGATCCGTGTGAAAAAATCCTCGATCCGAGATTTTTCGGGAAAAGAGCCGCGACGGCCCTCCTTAGGAACGAGGCCGCAATAACTTCCCGATCAGCCTGCTTCACTTCGGGAAGTTATTACGGCCCCGTTCCTTAGAGTGCGACGGTCCTCATCAACCTTCCGCATCTCCGAGATGTGTCTTCATCGCCTTCATCCCCTTTTTCATCCGCCAAGCGACGGCGTCCGGCGTCAGGCCAAGGACATCCGCGATCTGTTGGACTGAATAATTTTCGTAGTACCGCAGACGCAGAACCTCCTGCTCTTCCTTGGGCAGAGATGCCAAGGCGTCCTGCAACTGAACCGACTGTTCCGCGCGCACGACGATCTGGCTGGGAGTCGTTTCGTGGCCGACGGGGTCGTGCTGTTCGACCGTCACGTCGCGATCGACCGATCGTTTTTGAACGGCCATGTGGTCTCGTACGGCATTCTGAATGTTGCGTTCATGAATCAGCCTCAGCCACGCGACAAACTCGGCCGGGTCGCTCCCTTCAAACCCGGTGAACTGCTTGTGGACCGACAGGCACGTCTGCTGAATGACATCCGAATCGTCGATCCGTCCCCGCAACTTGGGCGGAAGCTGCTGAGCCGCAATCCCTCGCAGGTAGTCTCGGTGCAGGTCGAGCAATCGCCCCAGCGCGCTGTCGTCCCCCTCGCGGGCGAGCGGAATGAGCGCGGCAATTTCAGAGTCATCTGTGCCCATCATGTGATCCCCTCTGCGACAACAGGCCAAGCACGAAGCGAGCACGAACCGGTGTGATTTTTTTGATGGGGACTTTTTCTGAAGAATCGTCACCAGCGCAATTCGATGCCAAACAAGACGTGTCCGACAAAAATCGCAGGCACACTCCGTGTGCCGTCCGCGAGACCGTGATTCGCCGAGGAATTCGGTGAACGGCACAGGGAATGTACCTACTACTTTGACTTCTGTCGGACACGCCAAACAAACTCTCGCGGGATCGGCCTCACCAAAGTAGCCATCATCGCTCCGCGTGATGAGCCTAGTGGAATCCGTTATCAACTTGTGTAAGGCTCATCACGCGGAGCGATGATGGCTACTTTGGGAATATCCCTCAAACTGAACTTACCGATTCTCGCATCGGCCGCATCGCGAATTGATGTTGCCCGGCATCAACGCAAACACCCCGGCTGCTGGCAAGCAACCGGGGTGTTTGCGGGCACTGTCGATGTGAACGAGTCAGTTCGCCTTCGCTTGGGCGTTGTCCGCCGGTGGCTTGGGTGGTTCAAACTTGAAGAGTTCCTGGGCGTTGGTGCCGTTCCAGACTCGGAGGATTCCGTCCTCGCCCCCCGCGATGACGAGAGCTTCATCGCGGGTGCAGGCGGTGACGTAGACGAAGTCGGTCGGGCCGGCGAAGTTGCGGGTGTTGCCGCCGTCGTTGGAGCGGTGCATTTTCACAGTCTTGTCGCCGCCGCAACTGATGAGGTTGTCGCTGGCTCCGATGTATTGGATCGACGTGACTTGCTTCGTGTAGTTCTGGATCGTGCGATGCTGTTCGCCCGTCTCGACGTTCCAGACCTTGATCGCGTTGTCGGCCCCGGCACTCGCGATGCGGCTGCCGTCAGACTTGAAGCTAACGTCGAGGACGTGATGCGTGTGTCCCTCGAACGAGCGAATCAGTTTGCCGGTTTCGACATCGAACTGCTTCACGAACTTGTCGGCCGCTCCCGAGACGAGTTGCTTGCCGTCGCGCGAGAAGTCGATCCCGAAGACCGTGTCGCTATGAGCGTCCACGAACTGGCGGACGATCGCTTTCGTCTCGACGTTCCACAGGATCAGCTCGCCGCTGCGTGACGGTTCGCCGCCGCCGGTCGCGAGTATTTTTCCGTCGGGACTGAAGGCCACCGATACGACGCGGTTCACGAAGACCGACTTCGCCAGATCGAGCATGTTCTCGGGCGCGGGGCCGAGCGTGGCGATGAGGCTCCATTGCGGATTCGCGTCCCACGCCATCACGGCTTTGTCGTCGCTCGCTCCGATGAGCAGGCGGTTTGGGCCGGAGACGAGCATCCCCACGGGAGCCTTGTGTCCGACGATCTCTTCCAACGGCTTGCCCGTCGTGCCGCTCCACAGTCGGATCGTGCCGTCGTCACCGGAGGTCGCGATCAGTTTGCCACCGTCCACGAACGCGACGGATTTCACCGGCTTGTCGGTCGCAGGCAATTCGGTCTTGGCCTGAGTGAAGACGGTCTCGACCAGCTTGCCTGCGGCGGTCTCGGCATCGAAGATGACCTTCGCCGCCGTTTGCTGTTCCAGCGCCGAAGCTTGGCCCTTTTCGGATTGAACGACCGTTTTGGCCGAGGCATCGAACGCCTCCTGAGCCTTCTTCACCGTTTCGACTTCCTTGGCCAAGGCCGCATCGGCGTCGGCCTTCTTCTTCTTGAGTGCCTCGTCGTCGGGCTTGGCATCGAGTTCCGTCTTCGCCGCGTTGGCGACAGTCTGCGCCGCCTCTAGCTTCGGTTTGGCTTCGTTCAGCAGCTTCTCCATCGCGGCCTTTTGTTCGACCGCCTTTTTGGTGGCCTCTTCGCGTTCCTTGAAGTTCTTCTCGGCCGCCTTGAAGCCTGCGTCAGCCAACGCCACACGCGACTTTGCCACCGTGTCATCGTCGGTCAGTTTGAGGACGTTCCGCTGCGAAGCAATGTTCCCCTTCATCTCGACCACGGGATTCGTGTCGATCTTCCAGAGACGAGCATTCGGTCCACCGGCTGTCAAAACGAACAGCCCATCCGGCTTCACAGCGAATCCCGTGATCGGAGCGCCATGATTCTGAGCGCCGACTTGGGCACCGTTGGAAATCTCCCAGATGCGCCATGTGGCGTCGGTGCTAGCGGACACGACTCTCGTTCCGGCGGGCAGCAGCAGCGCGAGCGAAGTGGCCGGCGCACTGTGACCCTTCATCTCGACAACGGGCTTCACCGGCTCGGCGGCTTTGTCTCCTTCGGCGGGCTTCGGTGCCTCAAATGGCACGGCCCAACCGCGAATGACAAAGTCGCCTGCTTGGCCAGAGAAGATGCGCGTTCCATCAAGGTTCAGCGCGAGGCTGGTCACTTCCTGAGGTGTCTCCAACGAACCCGCCGCAGCGCCATCGGCGACGTTCCACAGCTTGATGGTCTTGTCCTTCGAGCCGCTGAACAGCTTGGTCGAGTCACCCGAGAAGACGAGTCCCGCGACCGGTCCCGCATGTCCGGCCAGCATCTTTTTGGCATTCGGATCGGCGAGGCTTTGCAGCGCGATCGAGTTGTCTGCGCGACCGATCGCCAGCCACTTGCCATCCGCCGAAACGGCCATCGCCGTGACACTCTGATCCTGTGCATAGTTGCCGAGCGACACGTTCGCCGCACGCTGCCACATTTTCACTTCGCGGTAGCCCGCCGAGACCAAAAGATTTTCCTGCGGATTGAATGCCAGCGCGTGAACGAAGTCGCGGTGAGCGGCCCCACGCGGATAGAACGGCTTATCGCCCAGCTTGATCGTCGCCAGCGCCGGGTCTTGCAGCCGAGCGACGTACTCGCCGGTGGCCACATCGTAGAGATCGATCTGATTGGCTCGCCCCGCCGCAGCCCAGCGGCCCCATGTCGAGAGCGACGCACTATAGATCGAGTTCATGGTCGAGGGAACCGCTTGCCACGGCACGACCGTCATGCCGCTCCCCATCCCCTGAACAGCTCCCTCTTCGATCCACTTGCGAAGCAGCCCCAGTTCTTGCGGCGTGAAGGCTGCGGCCGAAACCTTGTTCGGCAACGGAGGCATCACGGGATCAAGTGCTCGAGCCGCCACGTTGTAGATCAAGCTCTTGTCAGGGTCCTTCGCCACGACGGCCGTCCCTCGCTTGCCCCCCTTCAAGATGGCAGGCACGTCTTCGAGAACCAGCTTGCTCTCGGCAATCGCCACGTTGTGACACGCCACACACTTCTCATCGAGGATCGGCTGAATGTCCTTCTCAAACTCGACCGGCCTCCCAATGTTAGCCGCCACGGGTTCGATCCTCCCCGCTTTCTTGACCGCGTCCTGGGCGGAGGCAAACGAACAGACGGCAAGAGTGGAAAGTAGAAACGCGGTTCTAAGCATGGCGATACCTCGAATCAGATTCTCAAAAGTTGTGTCACCACAGTCGTGTGAGTGAGTATTGGTCAAAAACGTCGTCGCAACTGACAAGGGCTATGTTTTCGCAAAGGGCTTGTGCTGCCAGTAGTCGGTCAAATGGGTCGCGGTGATGAAACGGGAGCGACGACTGTCGATCGGCATGTTCCAATGAAAGGGGAAGGATGGAAGCATTCAACTCCGTGATCGCCCGCTTCATCCAATCGAAATAGGGCAACGAGAGTGACAATTTTCCGATGCCGACCTTGATCGAAACCTCCCAGATTGTTCCCGCACTGACCAACAACTCGTTCGTCTGGTTCTGAACAGCCTGTAACGCTCTGGGGCCAAGTCGAGTTGGTTCATCAACAGCCCCAGAGCAACACATGTGTGTCCAGCAACAACTTCAGGGCATGTACTCTCGAAAGTCATCAGTGGGGCGTCGAAGTCGTCGGAGTCGTCGGACATTTTCAAGACAGTCCCCTTCATCGTCCCCAACCGGCGGAGATTTGGGGGGCAGGGCACGACGACGACTAGCCGGGCAACGGTCCGGTCATTTTCCGTAATCCCAATTTCATCACCTGGGGACAGGCTATGAACCAAGTCCGCCAGCGAAGACTGCGCTTCATCAAGTGTCACCGTGTTCATCATGAATCATCTCCTGATCGAGCGAGAGATAGGAGTCGCCTACGTCGTATTCCTTCATGGTTTGTAGATTCCAAGTGCGACTTGCAGGCAGGTATCAAGTTCGTCCATCAGGAACGCTGGAAAGGTGCCGAGTGCTTTGATGACTTTTGAACACTCGATCGTGTGCCGATTCACGCAGGATACGAGGGACGGAACAACCAAGCCGGTCTGAGGATAGAGGATGGGGTTGAGGAAAAGGTGCGCCGGGTCTCCCATGCGTTTTGTGTTTCCGGTAATGACCGCGATCACCACATTGTTGAAGCTTTTGTTGTAACGGTCGGACTGTACGACGAGTACGGGTCGGACTTTTCGTCCAGCGCCACCGGCGAAGGGAGCGTCAACGAGGATGATGTCGCCCCGCTTCACTTCACCATCTCTTGATAAAGTGCCAACCCGGGATCATCCGCATCGTACTCGCGCATCGTGCGTTCGATCATTTCCCCCACTTCAAGATTGGTGAACGGCTCGTCCGTAAAGAGGAATCGCTGAGCAAAACGGTCGGCCCGAATCAAAACACAGACCTCGCCAATTTCTAGCGCATCGACTTGGGCATAGCCGCCACCACGGACTGTTTTTATCTGTTCCTCAGTAAGTTGCACGGCGTTTCTCCTCGGTCACGATTCAAACTTACTTCACGACCTTCAGCGTCACTGGTTGATCGACGGCCGCTTCGCCTTCCCATTGAGCCACCGCGCGGATGACCATGTTGGCGAGTTGGGCTTCGGGGGCGTCGGCAGCGGCTTCAGCGAAGATGGAGGCTGTCGATTGTTCGGCGGGAATTGTGACCGGTTCGGCCTTGATGCCCGTCACGTTCGGAGGGAGCGGCAGCGTGAGTGTCACTGGCCCGACGAAACCGTTCTGGCGTTTGACCTCGCACTTCACTTCGACCTTCGCCCCTTGCTTGATGTTGCCGCCATCGGCCGGAGCGGCCGTGATCGTGTAGGGGGCGGCTTTGACCGTGATGATGATGGGTGTGGTCGTCGGATGGAACGCGATGTTCGCCGCCTTGGCATAGGCATCGGCGGCTTTGAAGCGGGCATCGGTGGCGGCCTTCTCGGCGATGGCCGCTTTGTTTTTGTCGTCGGCCAGTTTGAATTCGGCTTCCGATTTGACCTTGGTTTCGTCCGACTGCTTCGAGAGCGTCTCGCCTTCCACGCGCGCCTTTTCGGCGGTGGCTTGAGCGTCGGTCGCGGTCTTCACGACGGCTTGGACTTCCGTCAGTTTTTTCTCGGCGGCAGCTTTGACATCCGCATTGTCGCCCGCGTTTTTCAGAGCCTCTGCCGCAGCCTTCTCGGCCGTCTGAGCATCGACCAGCACCTTGTCAGCAGCGGTCTTGGCGTCAGTCAGTTTTTTGAAGTTCGCTGCGTCGTCGGTCGCCTTCTTCACGGCAGCATCTTTCGTTGCGGTCGCGGTCTTCATTACTTCCACAGCGGCAGTGGCGGCGGTCTCAGCGGCGGTCAGTTCGACCTTCGCACGATCAGCCTTCGCCGGGTTCTTGCGGTACGAGACTTGAGCCTGACCGGTCAGGTACGTGACGTAGGTTCCGACCGGCGCGTTCGGTGGAATGAAGATGCGATAGACCTCGTCGGACTTCTCTTTGGGGATCGGCTTGTTTTCCACTTGGGCGTTTTGCGGTTGGCCGACGACGGTCACGGCGATCGGCTGATCAAAGCCGTTCCGCCGCGCGGCCTTCACCGTAACGAGAATCTGCCGGTTGTGATTGGCCTCGACACGATAGACATCCGTGACGAGTTGGAACGGTGACGGCTCTTCGATCACCGAGAGTTCGATCGCTTGGGCAACTCGTGAATCGGCCTGTTGGTTTGCGGCGGCGGCGTTCCAAATGACAGTGCCGTAGCGGGCGGGATGAGTGACCTCTTTGGCGGCGGCGTTCTTCGCGGCATCAGCTTGTGCAACAGCGGCCTTCGTTTCGTTGACCTTCGCTTCGGCAGCGGCCTTCGCATCGGCCACGGCTTTATGGGCGGCGGTCAGTGTGACGACTTTGGCCTCCGCATCGGCGACCTTCTTCTTGAGACCTTCGTCATCCGTCTTGGCGGCGAGTTCCGTTTTGGCGACGTTCAGAGCTTCATTCCCTTTCGCAAGATCATCGGTCGGTTTCGCGACGGCCTTGTCGGCTGCGGCGAGGACATCAACCGCAGCTTTCGCCGCCGCTTGAGCCGCCGTCAATGCTTCCGTCGCAGCGGGATCATCGATCCGCGCCTTGGTCACGAGCTTGATCGTTCCGGCAAACGCGGGCGCGTCTTCGGCAGACGTGAAGACGAGCACACCGCTGGAGGGCGTCGTGCCAATACTAATGTCGCGGCAGGTGACTCCGGCCGGAAGCCCCTCGGCACTGACCGTGATTGGTCCAGAAAAGCCATCGCGCCGGAAGGCGACGACGTTGATGGGGAAGTTGTCTCCGCGACGCAACGTGATTCCCGATGGAGCCGCCTGACGCTGGCCCGGAGGCGTGAGGGCCGACGCAATCGCGGCCACTCGGAAATCGGGCGTCTCTTTGCGGATGATGAGCCGGTATTGAAGGCTCGCCTCGCCGCGTGTGGTGCCGTAACGATCTCGCAGCGTGACACGGAAGACGCCGTCAGCAGGAGCCACGAATTTCACGGCCGTGTCGTCGTTCACCGTGTCGAACAGATTGGCCAACGGGTTGGCGGGATCGTCGTCGAGGGCACTCATCCGTGTGAGAGTTTCCTCACCCTTGTCGTTCACTTTCACTTGGTCCAGCACGACGACCGGATCGGCAGCGGAACCGGCTCGATGCGCGATGACCTCAATCCAATACGCGTCTTTGGCCTTGGCCTCGAACGTGTAAGCATCGACATCACCTCGCGATTGGAACTGACCGGCGATCTCACCCGGCACCGCGATCTTCTGCGATTGCGCGGCGATGTTGTTCGGTTCGACTTCGAGAACCGGAGCGGCTCCGCTGAGATAGACCATCACCGCGTTGGACGGCCCGACTGGCGAGGGGATCGAAAATGGAACCGCATCCATTCCCGCTGAGAACGGTTCGAGAACCGTCTTCGGATCGAGCGTGTCGGCTTGGCCGGGCAGAGGAATGTTGACGATCAGTTTCTCGAGCGGCCGCCCGCGCGAGACGACCTCGGACGGCTGGCCTCCCGGCAGGTTGCGGCCATAGACCGTGTACTGACCATTCGAGCCGGGGGTTCCGGCGGGCGGCATGATGAAGTCGATGTGCGGTCCCGTCGTCAGCGTGAGCCGGTAAACATAGTCCTCACCGCCGCCATAGACGAAATCATGCAGCTTGACGAAGTAGTCGCCGTCCACAGGCAACGTCACATCGAGCAGCGCATCCTTGCTGACGAGTGTGTTCCGCGCCGCAGCCAATCGCTTGCCGCTCGCGTCGTACAGTTCGAGGTTTGCGTCGAGCTTCGAGTCCAATCGCCGGGCGGCACAGTCACCAAGGACTCGCTGTCCCGCTTTGCCCGCGAACTTGAACCAGTCGATGTCCGTCGCCCCGTTCACACGCCCATTCGCAGTCTGATTGAGTTCCACCACGCCCGCGGTCTCGCGCGTATTGTTCGGTTCGGTCTCGTTCAACTCCTTCTTTGCCCCGACGACAAACGTGCGCGGGTTGCTGATCCCGAAGAAGCCAACCGCGCGAACTTCATAGTTCCCCGGAGGGACATCGCCCGCGACCGTGATCGCAAACTGATTGACCACCGGCGTCGGCTTGCCCCCCACGTCCTGCACCTTCGGCGCGGCCACGATCCCCGAATGATTGAACAGCAGCCGCCCAACCTCTTCCAACTCCAGCCCACTGGTAATCGTCAGGTCCATCGCCGTCCCGGCCTGTCCACCGGGAGGAAACACCGCGAAGAGACGGGTGTTCGGCAGTTGGGCCGAAACGCTGGAGGCGAGTCCGAACAGCAGTCCAACGGTGAGCAAGCCGAAGCGGGAACAACGACTCTCGAAAGGAACCGTCTTTCGCATGGTCGAATCCTTCAATTCGTGGCAGGCAGAATCCTAGGCGGGATCAGCAGAGGCAGGAGTCAGGGCGAGACGCAAGGAGCCTAGCGCGGGGTGCAGCCAGGCTCCTGCTTGGATCACAGTCGAGTCTGGTCAATGTCATCAGTGGTTGAACAAAAACTCTTTCGAGTTGATCAGTGCCCAGATGATGTCTTCGTAGGCGACCTTGGGGTTGGCGGTGTGCTTCTCGACGTGGGCGAGGGCGATCTTCATTTCTTCGGCGTCGGGTTCGCGACTGTAGACCCAGCGATAGAGTTCCTTGATCTTGGCGTCGGTCGGGCGGTCCTTCTCGTTGGCGAACTTGCCCGAGCGGCCGTTGCCGTCGGCGATCTTGTTCTGGACTTCGCTGCTGTTCAGGAGATGCAGGCTCTGGGCGAGGTTCGCTTCCTGTGAGCGTTCGCACTCGCAAGCGGTGTCGCCCTGAGGCTGGCCGAAGACTTTGAGGAAGTAGACGTTCTGAGCCGCACCGGGATCGGGCAACTGCATCGAGCGGGTTCCGGCTGGCATGCCGCCGAACGCTTGACCGGTCGCTGTGACCTGATGAAAGGCGTCGTAGAGGACTTCGGCCGTGAGCCGTTTCGGATAGTAGCGCGAGAAGTTTTGCTTGTCCTTCAGGTTGTATTCGTTCGGCAGGGAGCTGAGCTGGTACGTGGACGAGTTGCAGATCGTGCGGACGAGGTGCTTGAGATCGAACTTGTGCGCGATGAAGTCCTGCGCGAGTTTGTTCAACAGTTCTGGGTTCGCGGGCGGGTTGGTCTCGCGCATGTCGTCTTCGGGTTCGACGATGCCTCGGCTAAAGAAGTGCTTCCAGTACCGATTGACGATCGCTTTGGCGAAGAACGGGTTCTGAGGGTCCGACATCCAGTCGGCAAGCAGGACACGAGCATCATCATCCGGCGTAACCGTGTACGGCTTACTACCGAGTCCGGTCGGAGGCAGCATCTTGCCGGAGCGTTCGTTGCGAGCGAGTGCCGGTCCTTGATTGTCGATGTTGAAGATGCGCTTGTCGCGCATCGCGTTGTTGCCACCGATGATGTTCTTGCGACCGACGCGGCTGAAGAACGCGGCCATGCCGTAGTAGTCGTCCTGGCTCCACTTCTCAAACGGATGGTGGTGACAGCGGGCACACTGGATGCGCAGACCCAAGAAGAGTTGCGACACGTCCTCGACCTGCTCGTTCGGCTGATCGACTTCGCGATACCACGCGACAGGCGGGTTGTCATCCGCGTTGCCCGAGGCGGTCAGAATCTCACGCACGAACTGGTCGTAAGGCTTGTTCTCGTAGAGGCTCGACCAAATCCACTTGTGGAACCCGTAGGTCGGAGCGGTCTGATCGTTGGCTCGCTTCTTGTTGCGCAGGACAAGGTTCCACTTGTTCGCGAAGTAGTCGGCATAGGCGGGTGAGTCGATCAGCTTGTTGATGACGTTCGCTCGCTTGTTGGCGTCGGTGCTGGCGAGGAATTCACCGGCTTCGGCTTCGGTTGGCAGCGTTCCTGTCAGGTCAATATAGACCCGGCGCAGGAACGTCCCGTCGTCGCAGACGGATGAGGCGGGGATGCCGAGCACGTCGAGTTTGCCCACGACCGCTTCGTCGATGAAACTCTTGATGACCGGCTTCGCTGCGATCTCGGCGCCGAGCGGGATCGTCGAGCGGAAGACCGCGACCTGCCCTTGGTAGCGGGCCATGATCGCGACTTCACCGGCAAGGTCCAGCGTCTTGACGAGGCCCGTCGCACTGGCTTCGGCCATCTCGGGATCGTTCGCTTCAAAGAGCGCCATGCGAGTCACGTCTTCGGTCGAGCCATCGCTGTACGTCGCCTGAACCGTGATCTGTTGGTCAGCACCGCGATCCATCAAGCGACCTTCGGGCAGACACTTGATACCGGCCACGACAGGATCCTTGTCGGAGCCGTAGGGCATCCCCTGTTCAATCCAACGTGAGATGAGGCGGTACTCGTAACCATCGGCTTCCATCCGCTTGCCGCCGCCGTGAGGCGACTTTCCAATCGGCTTGGTGAGCAGCAAACTTTGCCCCGGTGAGGTCGGAAAGATGCGCCGGCCACGGCCTTCCTTCACGAGGAACTCGTGATCGTCTTCGGGGAAGAAACCGAGCAGCCCCAGCTTGAAGCCGTTCTGTCCGCTCGCCTTCCCGTGACAGCCGCCACTGTTGCAACTGAGCTTCGTGAAGATCGGAACGATCTGGTTCGGGAAGTTGATCGGGATGTCATTCGCGACGCCGGTCACTTCGACAGCGACTTCGGCCGCAATGTTGTTCGAGCCAACCGCCTTCACGACGGCCTTGCCATCTTTGAGCGGCACCATGTAACCGGTCGCATCAATCTGAACGACTCCGGCCGGCTCGGCCGTGTACTGCACGGAGCGAGAGTGATCGCGAAGCTGTCCGCTGGAGTAAACCCCCGTCGCGAAGAGTTGCTGCCGTCCATCGCGGCTTCGCAGCAAGACACCCTTCCCGTCGGCATTCGGCTCCAACCGAAGCTGCGTCAGTTGACCCGGATCACCGAGTCCTTTGGGAGGAGCCGCGAAGGTCGAACTCGCGCCACCGGCCAAGACGGCCAGTGTGAGGAGACTCGCCGACAGTGGAAAACAGCGGAACGCTTGAGCGTGCATAGTCAATTCCTCATGCCGTGGGGGACAGCGAACGGGTTGAGTTTCACGGGGGGGCAGCGACCGAACCGCGCGACTTCCCTTGTCATCGCCGTCCGGTTGCTGAGTTCAATTCAAGGCAGGTGGCTCAACGGGGAGTTGAGCAGGAATCGGTGAGCAGAGTCAGGCGGGTTGATCGCGTCCATTGTTCGACGCGAATTCCTATCAAAAGCGGGGTCAACATATCGACAACTGCCGCTTTGTCAAGCTGTTGCCATGAAGTCGTCCTGGGCGACGACGGCAGTTTTCGGGAGTTGCACAGCCCGAAGCGGTCGTGCTTGCCGTAAGGATTGAGCCGACCAAGTATGGGCCGAGTGACCGCCCGGTTTGAGGCCGTTGTCTCGTTTAACCGCGTGGGCAACGCCCCGCGCGTCGAGCGACGTTTGAGCCTGTTCTGCCATCGACGCGCGGAGCGTTGCCCACGCGGTTAAACGACTCAGTTTCGGCCGCGCGAAGTATGAAGGACAGCATCGTCGTTTATCGTCATCGCCAGTGAACGTTGAATCACCTGTTCCTGAGTTTCACGCCGAGCGACTCGCATCGCGCGGCCAGAGCAGACACAGTGCCGTAATCGCCACCAGCGGCATGAGGCTCGCCAGACACATGCCCAAGTCATACGACTTGTGTTCATCGACCCAGCGGCCGAACTGCCAGTGCCATAGCGACGGGAAGATCCACGCAATCGTCCCCAGCGACCCCGACACCTTGCCCTGATGCGTGACTGACAGTTCCTGAGTGAAGGCGTAGTAGCATGGAAACAGTCCCAGCGCACCCACGCCGACCGTCATCAGTACAGCGATCAGCGCGGGGCCTTTCTCCAAGAGCGGGATCAGCGCACCGGAGGCCACAAGCAACGCACAAACTCCAAACACCCAGCACCGTGAGGCGTGAGGCGTTTGGCCTCGTCGGTGCAGCAGCGCCGTGGCCAAGCCCGCCGACAAACAGCCGATGTCGGTCATCACGTTGAACCAGAACATGACATCGAGGCTCGCGAAGTTGTCGTAGCCGCGTCCCTCTCTCAGAAACAACTTCATCCAGAATCGAAACTGATGCCAGCAGAGGTTGATCGAGATCACCACGATCACCAGCACCAGAAACTTCCGCGAGCAGATGACCTCCAAGAACGAGCGTTCCTGTCGATGTCCGCCTCTTGTCCCCTCGCCCCCGTCTGCGGGGGAGAGGGTTAGGGTGAGGGGGCTTTCTTCGCTTGTTCCCTCCCCTCGATGGGGAGGGTGAGGGAGGGATGCGGCTTGTGAATCGGATGTCGAAACGAAATCGTCCCCCCTCCCCGGCCCTCCCCGCCGAGGGGAGGGAGAAAGATCGGGGGAAGAAGGGTTCGACATCGTCACCCCATCAATGTCACTCGACTTGATCGACATCAACCACAGCACGACCCAGACGGCTCCAACCGCCCCCACGATTTGAAACGCGAAACGCCAACTGCCAACAACATTCTCATCAACCATCGACTTGACGATGAGCGGCGTCACCATCGCACCGATCGCCGTCCCGCTTTGCAGCACGCTGTTGCCGAGCGTTCGTTTTGACGAAGGCAGTAAACGCTGAGTCGTCTTCAGCGCGCACGGCCAGTGCCCCGCTTCAAACAGTCCGAGGAAGATCCGACAGAGCAGCAGCCCGGCGTAGGTCTCAACCAGTCCTGTCGCAAAGCCCATCGCCGACCAGAGCAGCAGGACCGTGGGATAGAGCCACCTCACGCTGGTCTTGTCGGCGATGAAGCCAAACACGCTGGCCCCCACGGCGAACGCGAGACCAAACGACATCTCGACCAACCCGAGTTGCTCGTTGTTCAGACCAAACTCGCGCTTGATCTGGTCGGTTGTCGCCGACAATGTTTGCCGGTCCATGTAGTTGATCGTGCTGGCGAGCAACAGCAGGCCACAGACCCACCAGACCCACAGACTGGTTCGTTCAGTTGAATCAGATGAAGTCGTCATGCAATGGCTGCTCACAAGAGGGCGTGTTTGAAGGATGGGCGCTTTTCACTCGTTCCCTCGCTGAACGAGGAAACTAGCCCGACGCGCCAGCGCGGGCTGGGCATTCGATGAGGGTCCAGCCCTCGCTGGCGCGTTTTTGAAGTGGCGCTTTGGGTTCTGGATTGAGGCGGGGGTACTGTATTCCTTGGGCAAAGCGGTGGCGAGGCAGCGTTGGAGTGGTTCATCCGACGCATGCGGGCTGCGCGTTCGCGCTTTCAGCCGGGAGGGCGACCGATCATCGCCCACGGCGTGAGCGTGGGTCAGGTC
>JAYSQC010000582.1:0-6035 GCA_043721755.1 Schlesneria sp. | reverse complement strand
TAGGCACATTCCATGTGCCGTTCACCGAATTCCTCTGCGAATCACGGTCTCGCGGACGGCACACGGAGTGTGCCTGCTACTTTTGTCGGACACGTCTGGTATGACAACTTGTGCCGGTCGCCTTAGGACGTGTCCGACAGAAGTCTGCGTGGGCGGGGATTATACTTCACGCGGCCGAAACCGACACCTTTGCGACCGCGGCACACTAACCCGAAGCGTAAGCGAGGATGTGAGTTGCGTCCTCGTTTGCACTTCGGGTTGGCGTCAGTTTCGGCCGCGTCAAGTATGACGTGCCCGACAGAAGTCGGCGTGGGCGGGGATGAGGAGACCAATTCCCTGTTTTGTGGGGGCAAGTGGCGGGTGAGACTGCTCGGGGCGGGGGTCGCTCGACTGCGGGCGGGTCGGAAACGGCGGGGGTTGTGGGACGGAGCGGCTTTCCTGCGCGGGACTCGCGCTTCTCACCATCGCACTCACTATTGAGCGGTTCGCGAGGCCGGGTTGCTCCACGGCCCTTGACCGGCCGCACCGCCGTGACCACCTCAGGAATTGCACCTTCTGCGGAACCGTCAACTGTTGCAGTGCGAGCTTCACCTGGGCCATCGCGAGACTCCTTGGAAACGAGAGAGTGAGGAGATCGTCAACACGTTTGGATTCTCCGCCCGATCCGTCGGTGCGACAGACCCGATCGCGGAGGAATGCCTCAAGTCAATGATGTGAAGGTTGTTACGGCTCAGAAGTGTCCGTCGAACCAAGGCTGGAACCGACTCAAACCGGCGACAAATGGACTCAAACGGCCGACGTTTCGACTCATACCGCGAAGAAATGAGTCCATTTCCCGACAGAATGAGTCCACTTCTTCGAGAAATGAGTCCATTTCTTCGCGATCTCAGTCTATTCCTTCGAGAAATGAGTCCATTCTCGGACGAGATTAGTCCATTCCGTCGTGAAGTCCGTCCATTTCACGCGGCAATCAGCCCAGATTCCCGCGCTGTGAGTCCACTTGGCCCACAGATGCGTCTGCTGGGCCACAGTGTTTGTCTGCCCGCCAGACCGGTCGATCCGAGTTGTGTTGAATGTCGTGGGGAGATGTGTCGAAACGATGCCAGTGCTGCGAAGCCAAGTCCAGGAATCGTCACGTCGGGCGGGGCCATCGCCTTGTTCAAAGTAGGGTGGGACCAGCTCGCTTCGAGCGCCGGCCCACCATCGGGAAAGGTCGAGAAATCTTGGTGGGCCGGCGCGACGAAGCGCCGCTGGTCCCACCCTACAAGTTTCGCAGACCCAACAAGGCGATGGCCCTGGGAAGATTGGTGGAGCGGGGGTGCGTTCAACGCAGGGCGGGTCGGTGAGAAGTCCGGCTGACAAAGCTAAGCCGGACTTCTCACCGATCATCCGGCTGAACGTTGCGACCGAACTTGAGTTCGATCTGAGACGCTTGGCCTGCGAGCGTGATCGTGCCGGTGAGTGGGTTGTAGTCGGCGGTTTGGAGTTGATCGTGTCGGATGTTCTCGCGATAGCCGATCGTTTCACCGGTGAGGCCGCTCAAAACTTCCACCGTCAGGGTTTGGTGGTTCGTGTTATTGCGGGGTTTCACGACGCTGTAGGTCACGAGAAACGGGACTGAACAGCGTGGGAACGGAATTGTGGTGCGGGTGGCGATGGCTCGTTTCCAGAGGAGATGACCTGTGGCGCGGTCGAACGCGTAAACGTCGTCACGCAAATGGCCACCCGATAGCCGCGTGTCATTCACGGAGTAGTTGTAGTGCGTCGTGGCCACTGTGGGGACTTGTCGCCAGAGGTTGACGTAATAGCGGTCACGATCAGAGAGGACTCGAAACGAACTGAATTTGCCGATCTCGTCGGGATCGAGTTGCACGTTGATCCGCGTTTGCCCGCGCGGAACATCGAACACGCGCAGGGTGCCGTCCATGCCGAGCAGGGCAAACTCCCCCTGCCCCATTTCGTGAATGAGGATTCGCTCGCCAACCGGCAGGCTGATGTCGGGCGCGTCTTTCAATGGATCGTGAATCTGCAAGCGACGCCCCTCGGGTGTTGCGGCGATCCCAATGAGGCGGCGTCCGTAGGTGAATTGCGGCTGTCCCGGATCGAAACCGGGGCGAAGAGACTTGAGCTTGCTGCCGGTCGAAGTCTCGAAGACTTCAAACGTGCTGCGGTCGGGACTGCGCACCACGATCGCCAAGTGATCGCCGGTGACTTCGAGTTGTTCGTTCGCCACCCGATCGGCCGAACCGAGGGACAGTGTTCGTTGCCAGAGCAGTTCGCCGTCGAGAGGATCGACGACGAAGAGTCGATTGCGCCACAGGAACGATGCGAACGTCGGCCCGAACGGCCCGGGAGTTGTCGGACTGCTGCGATCTTGCAACTCGGGCGGGAGTTGCCTCCACACCGGCTCTTCGTCGGCGAGTTGCAATGTGGATAGTCCGGCCGCGCCGTGGGCGAGGCCGACGGGAAACAGGTGTCCCGGCACGTTCAGCTTCTGTTTCTTCGGCCATTCGTTCGGAGTCGCAATGCGCACCGAGCCGCGCGGCAACATCGTCCGCCGGTCCATGACGACCACGTTTTCCTCGCGGCTGTTTCCGTTCGGAAACGATTGAATGTTGAACTCGCACGACTGCTCGTTGGAAAGCCGGAATTGACGAGCGAATGAACCGGGGCGCTCGAGATTGACTCGCCCCGGAATGGAGGAGTGACGGCCTTCTGAGTCGGGTCGCCAGACATCGTCAGTTTCGATGCGAGAATTGATGATCTCCACACGAGCAACATCCCAAGTCGGAGCTTGCGTTCGCCGCCATGCTTCCCACGCGAGGCGATTCGCCGAGAGACTCGCGACGTACTCCCCGCCAACCTTTCCGTTCGGCAATTTGACGCGAACAAACTCCGTGGCGAGTGACTCCAACTGCTCCGCAGCCTCATCAATGAAGCCGGCACGCTCCCAGAGTCCGCTCAATTGAGCCGCCGCTTCGGCCGCGACAGCCGTGTCGTCCGACATTCTGTTGCGCAACCACAAGGTCTCGGCCGCCTGAGCCTCACCATTCACCGCAAGTTGCGCGGCAAGGCTGGCTCGCACCGGCTGCGCGATCGCGGTGTCATCGAACGCTCGTACAAATCGCAATCGCGCCTCCGGCTCCTGCGCCGTGAGTTCCTGCTCAAACCAAGCGGCCAGCGGCAGATGTTGTGGTCGCTGCGGCCGTTGCTGCGGCGACTCACCGTCCGCGTTCGCGGTCCGTGTGAGTCGGTTCCACACGGCAGGTGAGATCGTCCAAGAATCATCGCCGGGAGGTGAGTATCTCAAACGCGATGGCAGTCGATAGACGTTCTCAATGAGACTCGCCGCCAGCCGGTCACGCTCGCCGTGTGGCAGGTGCCGGAAGCGACCGGCCAGAAATTGAAACTGCTCATCAGGCGTCTCGAGCAGTTGTTCGAGTCGATCGCAATCAGCCAATGACGGCGCGTCGGGACCGTTGAGTTTGGACAACAGCAACTGCTTGAGATGCCGCTTGGCTCGCAGTCTCTCCGCCGCTGGCAACTCGCCCGTGACGACGCCAAGCAAGCGCGTCTCCGCTGCCCCCGCGCGACCGTGCGCCAAGTCGATCTCGGCGAGTACCAGTTCTCGCTCCGAGTTTGTTCGCTGCGCGGCCATCGGTGAATCGAGTTCGGCGCGAACGTGATCTGACTGCGGAAAGGCGATCAACGCGCGCGGACTCATCGAGTACACCTGATTTCCCGCCGCGATGAGGTGCCCGAGCGGGACCGGGCTGCTGAGCATCGAATTTCCCACGCTTCGGCCCGTCGCCATATCGATGGTCACCAGTCGTCCTCCCTCCACGGGCAAGATGAACCGAGCACTGAAGCAAACGCCTCGACCGACCGATGGCCCCGTCGGGCTGCTCCAAAGTTCGGAGCCATCAGCGAGCGAGAGGCACTGGCAATTTTGTCGCCCCACCACCAGCACGCGCCCGTCCACAATGTGACTCACGACCTCACCGTCGCGCCGCGGCGAAGTCCACAGACTCTTGCCGGTCTGTTGATCGAGACAGTGAACTCGCGTGGAACGAGGCGGCAGATAAGCGACTCGCCCCGCCGCCATCACCAGGCCCGATGCGAACCCGGCGTAACCTTGAACCGCCGGGAGATAATCGCCCCGGCCGCGCGGTTGCTGCGTGTTCGGCAAGTCATCGACATGAGTCACCCACAACAGCCGTCGCTGCACCAAGTCGAGAGCGACAACCAAGCCGGTGTTGGTCGGAAAGATCACGATTCCATTCGACCGCGCCGGAACGCACGCTCGTAGTTGTCGGTCCCCATCCATTTCGCTGGATCGCCCCAAGATGCAGACCGGTTGAGTCCAAAGCATCTCCCCCGAACCGGGGGCGAGCGATGTCAGATGAATCTGCCCTTGCTGCTCAGTCACACACAACAACTCTGACGATCCCGGCAACGGCACGCCGAGAAAAGCGGCGCGACCCGGCGCGGCATTCCCACCGGGAGGACTCAGGCCCGGTGAGCTTGCACGGGGCGAGTTTGACTTGGTTGAGATCGGATTGGGCGAAATTGAAAGCCGACCGTCGTTGATCCATGCCGCGCGTTGTTTCCCCGATTCCGGGACATCCACCGGAACTGCCACTAGGCGGTTGCGGACACTGGGACGCAGACCTCTCAGCCTC
The DNA here is from genome assembly GCA_043721755.1 of Schlesneria sp. Taxonomy (GTDB): domain Bacteria; phylum Planctomycetota; class Planctomycetia; order Planctomycetales; family Planctomycetaceae; genus Schlesneria. The sequence continues at coordinate 1,353 of JAYSQC010000582.1, read as the reverse complement.
GCATCGGCTCCGCCCAAATCATCGTCATCATCAGCCTCTGGTGTCGAAGATTCCGCGACTGAGTAAACGAACCGACCATCCGACGACAGCATCCCTGTCCGCGAGTTCTCAAACCAAGACTCTGCAGTGGAGTAAAGTTGCGGACTCGCTGCCCGCCCCAATTCGCGCCGTAGAGTGGCATCCGTATCGTCTCTCTCGCCCACTTCCCTTGACGATGATTCGCAGGCGAAAGACCAGGCGGCCTGCCCGTTCGCGACATGGATCGCACGCAGTTCACCGATGCTCCGAACGATGATTTTGTCGCGAACGACAATCGGAAATGAAGCACTGCAAACTTGGCGATCCAAGTCCCGCTGCCGCACTTCAAACTGCTTGAGAAGCTGCTCGGCCTCCATTCTCTGGAGAGAATCGCGGTTGGTCGCAGTTCCGCGTTGGTCTCCCGTAATCGGGTTTGACGGCGTTGTCGATTGCTGCGCCGAGCCATGATTGGTCGCGATCCACGAGGCCCTCAACAGCGGAACGCTTCCTTGAACCACGCGGTTCCGTCGGCCATCACCTCCACCCAGCATCCACCCAAATCGGAAGAGTTCGTCTGTCTCGCGAATCGCTTCACGCCCCGAGGCCTCTGTACCGGATGCCTCGACGGACAATGCCTCGGCCAATCGACGCAATTGTCCGGTGATTCGCGGGGCGTGAGCTGGCTCGCGCAGGACTCGACCGGCGAGTGCCGTGGCCAAGTCGATCTCACCGCGATCTCGCCATACGGCAATCAATCGTTCTGACGCGGCATAGCCCGCATCCGTCAGAAAGAACCGTTGAACCACGGACTGCATTCCAACGTGATCGGCATCAGACTTGGCTTTCACAAGCAAGGCGTTTGCATCCGCACCAAATTGTCGCTGGTACTGCACCGCCAAGTTGCCGCCGAGAATTCGCTCGGCCTTTCGTTTGGCCGACACTGCCCCCCGATCCGTGCCATCGCTGATAAAACAATCGAACGGCTGGTCGAGTACCCATTGCAACAACACGATGCCGTTGGCCGTTGCTTTCGTTCGCAGGCAATCCTCCGCTTGAGCCAGTGCGTTTGAGAGCGTGCGGTCGCGGTAGCACATTGACCACGCCGCCGACTCTTCGTCGGCCAACGCCAAACAGACATCCCGTCCGCACGACCAGCTGACAACCGCGCACGCGAACGCAACAATCCAAGAACAGTGTCGCCCAGAATGAAAATCGTCCCGCCCCAAAGCCGCCCGCTTAGAACCTGTCCAAGAATTACGCCGTGTTTTGAACAACACCAACCCGAAGCGTGAGCGAGGACGGATGTCGCTCGACTGTCGTCCTCGCTCACGCTTC
>JAYSQC010000581.1:0-15861 GCA_043721755.1 Schlesneria sp. | reverse complement strand
TCGAGCGACGTTCGAGTCTGTTCCCCATCAACGCGCGGGGCGTTGCCCACGCGGTTAAACGAGGTCAACCCCTCAAGATCAAGTTGGCGGACCACTAGTTCTACTGTCCGACTTTCCGTAGCCCACCACAATCCATCGCGTGTTGGTGGGCTACATTTGGACGAGTCGGACAGTAGAACTAGAGAATCCGAGGGTAGACCTCCCCGAAACACCGGATGAGCCAAACACAGTTGGTTTGAAACTGAATCGAGCTTCAGGCATCTTGGGGCGGCATTAGGACTTTGTCTGTTACCGATTGGATCTCATGGACTCCGACACGATCGCATCGATTACTAGTTCAGAACGGCGACTGGCCTTGTTCCAGTACATGTTCCGGCACTCGCGCTCGCAGGTGGGACCGCAGCAGTTTTATCAGGCGTTTGTCGGTGTCCTCGTCGAGGTGTTTCGGGCGGATGCCGTCTGCGTTTGGACGGCTCAGTCCGGCAAGCTTCGCCTGACGAAGGCCGCCATGCTCGATGTCACGGGCCTCGCTCCGAGCGCCGATTGCTGGAGACCTCACGAGCAATTGTTGGAAGCCGTCGCGCTGCGCGGTGGTCCCCTGAGAGTGGCTCCCGGTGAGAGTACGGTCTTGGGCGTGAACCCGCTCGACTTCGAGTTGCTGCTGGTGCCGCTCATCTCGGGAGCGTCGGTGCTGGGTTTGGTGGAACTGTTGCGCGCAGTCCCTGTCAATGTGACGAGTCCAGACGCGGACAGCACATCGGACACATCACCGGACGAGAACGAAGCCACGGCCATTGAACTGGGCGACCTGCGAAGCTGGTGCGAGTTTCTGCAAGACTACTTTCGATCACGAGAGATGGCCGTCCAAGCGACGCAGTCGCTGAGCGAGGCGTCCTTGCGCACGTTTGCCATGCGATTGCACGCGGTGCAAGTCAAACACGAGGCCGCACTCGTGGCCGTCAATGAAGGGCGGCAGGCCATTGGTTGCGAACGTGTTTCGCTCGGTTGGGCCGTCGGAAAACGCACGAAGCTGCTGGCCGCCAGTGGCCACGAGGCAATCAACGAACGCTCCAACGTGGTCCAAGCCTTGATTCGGCTGACAAAGGTGGCGATCCAATCGGGGGAGGCGTTGAACTATTGTTTCCCACCGCCGAAGCCTGAAGCAGGCGCGGCGAACGATCCCCTGACAAACTCAAACTCCAATCCCGCTGTGAGCGGTTCAGCTCAGCAGCAGGTTCCTCCCGAAGTTTACCGCGCGGCGATCGAAGCCTATCCTGTTGGTGAACGACCGCAACGATTGCTCGTCGTGCCGATGGGTGATCGTTCCAATCCGAAGATCGGCGCGGCGAAACGGCGAGGTGCGTTAATCGTCGAGCAGTTTCGCTCCGATTCACTGAGTGAAGCCGATGTTCAACGGGCGGCAATTGTGGCGGAACAGGTTCGCGTGGCGTTGCAGCGGACGGAGTTGTTGGCGTCGATCCCGTTCCTCGCGTTCTGGAAGCGAACGACGGAGACCACCTGGTTGCGCCGCGCCGGACGATTGGCACTGTTGCTCCTGTTCGCTGCGGGAGTCGTGGCTCTGGTGACGGTGCCGATCGAGTTGCGATTGTCCTCCGACGGAGAGCTGCTGTGCGAGTCTCGACGCACCGTATTCGCAGCCGAAGATGGCATCGTGCGCGAAATTCTCGTTCGTCACGGCGACACGCTCGATGCCGGTCAAAAGGTGCTGGTACTCGACAACCTCGAACTGACCGCGCGACACCGCGAGTTGAGCGGCCAGTTGTTACAGACGCGCGAACGACAACGGTCACTCGAAGCATCTCGTTCAGGACAACGACTCACCGAACGCGAGCAACTCACTCTGCAAACCGGACTGGGAGAAGCAGCCGTCGCGATTACACACCTCGAACTGCAACTTCAACGGATGCAGGAACGGATTGACCGGCTGGTGGTGGCCGCGCCGCACGCGGGTGTGGTCACGAGTTGGAACCTCGACCAAACGTTGCTGCATCGGCCCGTACGTCAGGGTGATGCCTTGTTCCAGCAGATCGATCCGAGCGGGCGCTGGACCATCGAACTGAATATTGTGGAAGACCGTTCGGGATACGTCGCACGACGGATGAGCGAATTGGCTGAGGGCGAGAAACTTACAGTGGACTTTGTCCTCGCAACCGATCCTGAAGCGCGATTCATCGGCACCGTCCGCGAATTGGCGTCCCGCACGGACCTCACGGCGGCAGGCCACATTGTGCGCGCCATTATTGATCTCGACCCCGCAAAACCGCCGCCCCTGCGCGACGGAACGGAAGTCAACGCGCGACTGAACTGCGGCCCACGCCCCATCGGCTTTGTGCTGTTCCGGGAGTTGATCGAGGTCGTGTACACGTACTTGTGGTATTGAGGAGACGGGGTGCGGGTGTCCCGGCAACACCAACCCGAAGCGTGAGCGAGGACGGCGTGAGCGAGGACGGCGACTCACGCTTTCTCGCTCACCCGTTTTGAAGTTGCGCACTTTGAGCCGCGAAGCGGCGTCAGACTTGGACACGCCACCTTCTGCCGCCGCTTCGCGGCTCGAATCGTTCAGATGGACTCGTTTCCTTGGGCTGACGCCCAAGGCTATTTGCTCCCGTCGCTTCGCGACTCTCGAAAAACGCAACTTCCTCGCTCACGCTTCGGGTTGGTGTGCTGAAACTTCCTCGCTCACGCTTCGGGTTGGTGTGCTGAATTCACCGCAAGACGTTCAGCACGTTGCCGACAACTTTCATGGAGTCTGATCCTTGTCCACTGCGGCACCCACCACGAAGACCACTCGCCCGCTGCCCGCTCGCCGTGCCGATTTGATCGTGCAAGAGCAGCGGTTTCAGGGGCGGACGGCGTTCTTTGTGAAGGATCCCCTGACACTCCGTTACTTCCGGTTCGCGGCTTCCGAGTATCGCCTGTTTGAACTTCTCGACGGTCGCCGCAATGCCACCGAATTGCACACCGCCTTCCTTGACGAGCCAGGGCCGCAAAAGGTGACGGTCGAGGAAGTCGCTCAATTGGTCCAACGCTGGCAGCAGGTCGGGTTACTGGAAGATGCCGATCCGGCCACGACCTCGCGCGCGTTCGCAATTCGTCATGCACAGAAGCAGCGACCGCAATGGTTCGGCTGGTTGTCACGTGTGCTCTATTTGAAGTTGCACGCTTTCGATCCCGATGCGCTGTTGAACCGCCTCTACCCTTGGGTCCGTTGGCTATTTCACCCGATTGGTGTGGGGTTGGCTTTGACGGTGATGCTGTCGGCCGCGCTGCTCGTCGTCGGGCGGTTCGATCAGTTTTCCAGCCGCCCCGAACTGCAAAACTTTCACGCCTTCTTCAATTTGCAAAACATCTTCTGGCTGTGGCTGACGATTGGCGTCGTGAAGGTGTTGCACGAATTCGGCCACGCGCTGACCTGCAAACATTTCGGCGGCGAGTGCCACGCGATGGGGCTGCTGTTCATGTGCTTCTCGCCGTGTTTGTACTGCGACGTGTCGGACTCATGGATGCTGCCGAACAAGTGGCATCGGATCGCCATCGCCGCTGCGGGCGTCTACGTGGAACTGTTGACGGCGTCACTGGCGACGTTCGTGTGGTGGTCCACTCCGCCGGGGGTGCTGCATAGCATCGCGTTCTCGGCGATGTTGTTCGGATCGGTCCAGACGTTCCTCATCAACGCCAACCCGCTGATGAAGTTCGACGGCTACTACATGATGAGCGACTTCTTGGAGGTGCCGAACCTCCGCCAAAAGTCTTACCTCAGCCTGAAGCACTACGCGACGAAATGGTGTTGGGGGACGGACCAGCCCGCACCGGGACCGACCGGGCTGCGCGGGCTGTTGTTCACGGTGTACGCGATCGCCGCGACCCTCTACGGTTGGATGGTGACGGTCTTCATGGTCTGGTTTCTGACGACGTTTCTTCAGCCGTACAAGCTGACCATTTTCGGTTGGGGGCTGGCCGCGTTGGCCGCCACCAACATGTTCGTCCTGCCTTTGCTGATGGGACTCGTGACTGTAAGGAGAAACCCGGCCGTGTTACGTCCAAAGCAATGGTGGCGTCCGGTGCTGGCGGCAGCGTTCGTCGCGGGGGCGGCCTATGCGATGTGTGTCGTCCCGCTGCCGCGCCGTGTGTACTCCGTGCTGACGATCGAGCCGATTCAATCCCAGCAAGTGACCGTCGCGGTGCCGGGGCAGATTCGGAAGATTCACGTCGTCGCGGGCCAAGCGGTGCAAGCAGGCGATCTGCTCATCGAACTCGACAACCCCGAACTGCGACTCGTCCACGACCGACTCACCCAAGAGCGTGGTTCGTTTCAAGTTCAGTTGAACGCCGCTCAAGCGTCGCTCGACCCCGCACGCAGTCAGCAACTGCAGGCGATGCTGACCGAGATCGACTTACAGTTGGCGTTGCAGCAGCGCCGCTTGGATGACCTCGTCGTTCGTGCGCCTTGTTCGGGGGCGGTGATCCCCGAGCCGGAATTACAGCAACTCGCGCCGAACGGAACGACGCGCGTGATCACCCTGCCGCGCTGGACGCGGTCGCCACTCAGTCCACAAAACATCGGAGCGGTCCTCGAAGCGGGGACGCCGGTCTGTCGCGTCGTCGAATCCGCCGCCTGCGAAGCGGTGGCAATTCTTCCACAGAGCCAGATCGAATTCGTGCGAGTCGCCCAGTCGGTCGCCATCAAACTCGATGCGTTTCCCGGTGAGACGCTGCTCGGCAAAGTGCGCGAGTTGGGCGTGCAGGATGTCACCGATCCGCCCGCTCAGTTGCTGAACGTCTCGGGCAGCGAGTTACCCGCCGTGCCCTTCGGCCCTGGCGCGGGACAACTCGCCACGCCGCACTATCGCGTCCGCATCGAGTTGACCGGTTTCAGCCATCACGACGATGCACCGCATCGCACGCCGTTGCGTCCCGGCCTGCGCGGTCGAGTCTGGATTCGAGCTGGCTCACAGACACTGGCCCTGATGTGGTGGCGTTCACTTTGCGAAGCGATCCAAGGCTGAGGCCCCGCGCCAGTACCTCCGTTCGGCGCGAGCCTCCCGACCCTGCTCAGAACCGGGCCGATGTATGAGGCAACCCCGGCGAAATATCGTACCCGCGCGTCGGGCTAGTTTTGGAATGCGCTCTAGGCACAAAAAAAGACTTCCGCTACTTTGCTTCGCCCGCGTGGTGAGCGACTTCGCCGCGTGTGGAAAAATCCGGTTCGACAGCACGCTTGAGATGGCAGGGAGGCCGTCATGAGCTTCGGAAACAGCTCGCCCCGTTCGGTATCCAAAGCCCGATGCGATGTGCAGATTCGCTGGATGATCCGCCGCGATATGTCTGAGGTTCTGGACATCGAGCGGCAGTGCTTCGAGTTCGCGTGGTTGGAGGAAGACTTCCTCTGTTGCCTCCGCCAACGCAACTGCATCGGCATGGTGGCCGAACGCCAGGAGCGGATCGTCGGCTTCATGATCTACGAACTGCTCAAGTCGCAGCTTCACGTTCTCAACTTTGCCGTCGCCCCGTGGTCGCGGCGACAGGGCGTGGCCAGCCAAATGGTCGAGAAGCTCGTCAACAAGCTGTCGCAACAGCGCCGTCAAGAAGTCTGCCTCGAAGTGCGTGAGACCAATCTCGCGGCACAACTCTTCTTCCGCAGTCAGGGTCTGCAAGCCGACGGCGTGCTGCGCGGTCACTACGAAGACACGGAAGAAGACGCCTACGTGATGCGATATCAGCTCTACCCCGGCGACGACCACATCCTCCCCTTCGTCCCTCGCAACCGCATCGCCCGCATCGGAGATGACTTCGACGTGGAAGCGGCTTGAAGGGCCTGATGGAAGCCGGGGCTAGGTGAAAATCGTAGGATGGACGCCCTCGTCCGTCCGTTTTCAACTCGAAATCGCTCGGACGAGGGCGTCCAAGTTACGTTCTTCAACAGGCTGCTAGTCGTGACCCCTAGTCGATTTACGGTGTTCTGCCGCGTGCTTCATCGAGCCGCTCTCAACAGTACGGCCGCTCCCTGACCGCCGCCGACGCACAGTGCTGCCAGCGCGCGTGAGCCGTCACCTCGGTTGAGTTTGTGGGCGAGATGCACAATCAACCGCGCGCCGCTGGCTCCAATCGGGTGGCCCATCGCGATCGCACCGCCGTCGGGATTGAGACGTGACTCGTCCAGAGACAGCTCGCGCACGCAGGCCAAGGTTTGCACTGCGAACGCTTCGTTGATCTCGATCGTGTCGAGTGAACTCAAATCGAGTCCGTCGCGCTCGACAAGTTTGCGAATCGCATGAACCGGGCCGAGGCCCATCAGTTTCGGATCGCAGCCGCACGTCGCGCCGCTTTCGAGAACGGCAAGGACCGGCCAGCCGTTTTGCCGAGCAACGTCGCGTTCGGCAACGACCAGCATCGCGGCCCCGTCGTTGATGCCGCTCGCGTTGCCCGCCGTGACCGATCCTTGGGGATCGAACGCGGGTTTCAAGCCAGCCAGTCCCGCGAGCGTCGTCTCGGCGCGAGCGTGTTCATCCCGGTCGAGCTTATCGAACGCAACCAACTCCTCCGCGAACCGCCCCGCCGCGCGAGCCGACTCGTACCGCTGCTGACTGCGCAGCGAGAACTCATCCTGCTCGGCCCGCGTGATGCCGTACTTCACGGCGAGACTCTCCGCCGTGAAGGCCATGTGGCGCTGGTCAAACGCATCAACGAGGCCGTCCTTCAACAAGGCATCGACCAGTGCAGCGTCTCCAAATTTGAGGCCACTCCGCGCGCGAGGCAACAGATACGGTGCGTTCGACATCGACTCCGTCCCGCCACACAAGACGACGCGCGCGTCTCCCGCCTTGAGCGCTTGAGCCGCCAGCAACACGGCCTGCATCCCCGACGCACACATCATGTTGACCGAGTACGCGGGAACGGAAACCGGCAAGCCCAGTCGAACGCCCACCTGCCGCGCGACATTCATCCCCAACCCCGATCCGATCACGTTGCCCACGATCACCTGATCGACGTGCTTCGGATCGAGTCCGTGGAGAGCGGCGGCTCCCGCAGCACAGGCCAGATCCACCGCCGACTGATCCTTGAGCGCCCCCAAGAACCGACCGATCGGAGTCCGCTTTGCTGCGATGATGCAAATTTCGGTCATGGTGCTGGTCTCTCTCTGTCGCGTTGAATAAACCTCACGCGACACAACGTGAGAGGTTTCCGAGCGGGGCGGCGTCAGCCCAATGGCACTCACTTTGCCCGCAAAGTAGCAGGCACATTCCATGTGCCGTCCGCAATTTGCCGGTTACGGCACATGGAATGTGCCTACTACTTTTCAAAGTGAGTGCCATTGGGCGTCAGCCCCGCTCGGATGTCTACTCACTGTGCTCGCGCACTTCCTCGCTGACGCTTCGGGTTGGTATCGCACGTCTCACAGCTTCCGTTTGAGAACCGTGCGATCGTCTCGTTCGTCGTAGGGACGGACGCGCAGATACCACTTCTGCCAGAGATCGGCGGAATCCTTGCGCCACTTGTCGAGGTGTTCTTTTCGAGCCTCGTCCGTCACGTCTTCAATCAAACCCTCAGTCGGTTCGAGCGGCTGGCCGCACCCTTCCGGTCTGCGGCTGAGGATGCTGAGGCCGATGCTCGCCTCGCGGGCGACCGCTTCGTCGGCGTCACGCAATCCGGCAATCAGCAGTGGTGCGACGCTGATATTGCCCGTGCGTCCGAGTGCCCACATCGCCGTCCGCCGCACTTCGACTCGCGGATCAACGGCCAGCTTTTTCAAGCGGTCCACTTGAGCGATCAGTTCCTCGGGACGATCCAGTTGCACCGCCTCGACGACTGCGGCCTGAACGGCCTCCACTTTGGCTTCGCCCGATTTTTCGAGTTCGGCCAACAGACCATCGACTGGTCCCTGCATCTTTCGCGCGGCGGCCTGACCTTCTTTGATCTGCACTGCGTCGAGTTTGTCCGGCAAGCCGCGCCCTCCCACCAGCAGACCACCACCGACCAACGGTGCCTTCCGCACCTTGGGAACGATGGTCGAGGTCGCCTTCGTCAGGAAGAGGAGGGCCAGAGCGGTCGTCGGTGCCGCCGCGTCCTCGTTGACCCAATTTCCTTCGGGGCGTTGCTTGAGCAGCAGCTCGTCCGCTCCAAACTCATACCAATCGTGTGCCCCGATCTTCTCGACATCCAGCAACGCGGCCACCCGCTCCAAGGAATAAAAGTAGTAGCAGTAGCGGTTCACCGACTGCCTCGTCTTGTCCAGAAAATGCGTGCCCATCCACGACACACTTTCCTTCAGGGCTTTGTCGATCGCCGAGACTGACAGAGTGGGAGTCACCTTCACCTTGCGAGCCGCCACTTTTCGCTCCTCTTGAAAGCGGTCGAGGACTCCAAATCGCTTGGCGGTGGTTGCAGGCCGAGTCGCGTCCTCGAAGGAAACGTCGGTGTAAAGTTCACGCCGAATGATCAGCAGCGTCCCCGTTCCACCGGCCGTCATGGTGATGGTGGGCTGCAAAAACTCAGCAGCCTGACCCGCTCCCTCAATGGGGTGATAAGCGAACCCACCGTCTTTGCATTGCGTGCGAATCAACCACTGCGCCGTCTTCTCCCACGTTTCGATGGGCACATCGACGCCCGCTCGCGACGCCGCCCACAGGCCGAGAGTGGCATACTGCGTGATGCTGGTGTCGCCGTAATTCGGCTGATTGTTGTCGGTGTTGTAATACCACGCGCCGCAGGGGCGTTGCTGTGCGATCAAGAATTTGGCGATGGCCCGCAGTTGCGGCTGGTATTCGACCGGATCGACCGCCTCCAACAGCATCGCATCGACACCCGCCTCATAGTTGAATTGTTGCAACGGAAGATAAGTCTCCGACTTGACCTTCGCGATGGCCGTCTCAACCGCGTTGGTCACCTCGGGGTGCTTCTTGTCTATTCCCGATTTGATGAGGGCATAATAGATCAGACTTGATTCCGCCCCACCCCTGCGTTGCGACAGCAGATACCCCTGGGCACGTTTGATCGCTTCATCCACGCGAGCCTTCTCAGCCGCACGCAACGCCGTTCCCGACAGATATCCCGAGATCACGATCCCCACAGCGATCACGATCCAACGAAGAGCGATGGCTTTTGAATAGAGTCGAAACAAGTGGAGTCTCCCTCAACGATGCGAGCGACGGCGACCGGAAGACATGGACGGCACCGAATGGTGACACGCCTTCTTGTCCGTCACATCAACGGGTCATCCGGCGAATACGTGCTGAATTGTTCTGCATTAGCCCGGAGGGCGGCAGGTTATAGCCCACGGCGTGAGCCGTGGGTCATGCCAGACCTCAAAATCCTCAGCCCTGAAGGGGCGGCACTGTCGTGAAGTGACTCACGAACTGCGTAGAAACCGCACGAAAGGTGTCGCCGCTCCGGGGCTTGGCAGTTGTCGTTCTCGTTTTCCCACGACTCACGCCGTGGGCGATGACCTGCCGCCCTCCGGGCTAGTGGTCGGACAACATGAGATTGCGGTGTTGACCTCGTTTAACCGCGTGGGCAACGCCCCGCGCGTGGATGGGGAATCGACTCGAATGTCGCTCGACGCGCGGGGCGTTGCCCACGCGGTTAAACGACGCAAGGGGCAATACAAAGTGCCACAAGTCTTCAGTACGCATTCGCCCGCTGAACCACATGAACACTTCAGTTGGACCTTTGGGCCGTGAGAAACTGGCTAAGGAACGGGGGCGCAATCACTTCCCGAGTTCTCTTCTTGTTCCCTCCCCTCGGCGGGGAGGGTTAGGGAGGGGGGACGAGCGGCAAATCGACTTGACTCCCCTCCCCCCTCCCCGGCCCTCCCCGGCCCTCCCCGCCGAGGGGAGGGAGAATTGCCAGGGCAAGTTCGGGAAGTGATTGCGCTCCCGTTCCTAATTATCAAAATTGGCGAATCGTCGGCCCGTTGTTCGCGAGGTGTCATACGGCGCGAACCGTACGCCTGAAAGCAAGGCCGTCGCGATTTGGCGGAGTGACACACCCCACCCCTCATTCCGCCGCCTTCCCCGAGCGGTTGCCGGGGCGGTTGGTCGTGATCCAAACGAAGACGCGTCCCGCTTCATCCTGCCAGATTTGGCGAGACAGCTTCTGCGGGATGACCATCTGTTTCAGGGCCACACTCCACGACGTTTGCCCTCGTTTGAAGGAGACCTTCAACTGCGTGAGGTCCACGTTCTTCTTGTCGAGTTCCGCGTAGTCCACCAAGACCGGGGTCTCAGACAATTCCGATACGGCCAGCAATACGTCGCTTAGGTCCACTTGGTCCAACTCAATCGTGGTCATCGAAAAGAATTTCGGAGCCGCCTTGAATCGCGGTTGTTGCAACGGCCAACCGACCGGCCAGAAGTCGTCGCGTTGACCAAGCGGCTCGACGAGCAGTTCCAATCCTCCGCTCGGAGTTCGGTTCGGACGGAAGCCCAGCCCGCAGTCATTGAGTACGATGGCCAGAGCCGTCGCCGCGCTGAAGCCTTTCAACTCTTGCCTGACCGCACTGCGCGTCTCGCGCGTCTTCAATGCGTCGCTGGCCGATTGGCTCCATTTCAACGGGTACTGTTCGGGAAGTGGCAACTTGAGAACGGCCTCTCGGATCGGCAGACCGATCACGCTCGCATCGGCCACCTTCCCGAGGCTGTCATACACGCGAGAAAACTGATCCTTCGTCAATCCCCACAGCGGCTGCCCTTCGGGTGAGCCTTGTGCCCCGTAAGTCCTCAGTGAGTCGATCCATTCCTTTAACTTGGCTCCGTCGGACATCGTGAAACTGCGATCAGGAAACGTGATTTTGCCCGCTCGATCCAAAGTCCCGATGGCCGTGACGTAGCGCAACGTGCCGACTTCTCGCTCGCGCACTTCCGGCATGTCGTCGAGACCCCCCTTTTGAATTTGGAGTGACACGTCGAGCGGCTGCATCAGCTTCAACCATTGCTGACCATGCAACGCGCCCCCTTCGGTCCCCGACAGCAGTTTGATCTCGATGAATGTCGAGCGAGGACGAGCGGAAGCTCCGGTCAGCGCCGCCGCTTCCGGCTTGAGCTTCGTCTTCGGAGCCTGCGCCGCAACGAACTCGATCGCCCCCAGCAGGCAACCGAGGGACAAGACCATCGCCGCCCAAATACTTCGCTGCGTCATGTCCTGTTTCCGTGAGAGATTTCATCAACATCTATACCTCGCGCGGCCCAGCGTGAGACATTTCTGAGCGGGGTGGCGTAAGCCCCCTAGTTCTTTCAAAGAGGGCTGACGCCCAAGAACCGGGGGGCTTACGCCACCCCGCTCAGATGTCTCATCACGGACCGCGCGAGGTATCACGTCGTCAACGCGGCGCATCGTAGGTGAGGCTCGCGCACGACGACAAGACGAACAATGGACGATCATGATCGTGGATCACTCCCGCGCAACCCGAATTGACGCGACGGGAGACCACTCATAGAGTCCGCGCGTACCTCAGCACGCGACGCTTCTCACGATGAGTTCGCGCTGGACTGCCCCCGAACATCAACGAACCACGGATGGCGCAGATGCCACAGATGATGCCGATCAAACGCAAACCAAACCTCTTTCGCGGCTTCTGCTTCATCCGTGTTCTCCGTGAAATCAGTGGTCAAACTTCTTCACTCTCGCCGCTTCGCCTCGGGTGGCGATTCACCGTTCAACTCGCGATCCGTGATGAGACATCTGAGCGGGGTGGCGTAAGCCCCCCGGTTCTTGGGCGTCAGCCCGCTTTGGCAGAACCGGGGGGCTTACGCCACCCCGTTCGGAAACCTCTCACGTTGTGCCGCGTGAGGTTTCCCGTTCAACTCGCCGCCCTCCTTTCGCTATTGGCGATGACCGCTTCCCCGCTTCACGCCGAAGATCGCGTCGTGATCCAGCAGCCTGGCATGAGTCGCCTGCCACTGAACGGTCTTGTCGAGGACTACACCGGGCGCGAGTTGACGATTCATGTGCGCACGGGCAACAGCCTGCGTCGCTACGCGCGATCCGAGGTCGTCGAGGTTCAGACCTCGTACACGGCCCATCACGAAAAAGGACGGGAACTCTTCGCGAGCGGACGAGCGGACGAAGCGGCGGTGGAACTGAGCGCCGCATTGAAGGACGAAGACCGCGCTTGGGTTCGCCGCGAAATCTTGGCGTTGCTCGTCAAGTGTGCGTTGTGGAGCGGCGACTACCGCACAGCCGTCTCACGTTTCTTACCGATCGCCGATTCCGATCCGGAGACGTTCCACTTCTCCGTCGCGCCGCTCGCGTGGACGGCAGAGACTCCCAGCAATGACATTCGTGTGGAAGCACAATCGTGGCTAGCGGGACGTTCGCCGGTCTCAAAGCTGTTCGGCGCGAGTCACCTCCTCTTCGATCCCGCATCGAGCGACACAGCGGGTGCGGCGTTGAGATCACTCGCACGCGAGTCCGATGTCCGCGTTCAACGACTCGCACAGATGCAGCTCTGGCGGCAGCGGATGCAGGCGGGAACAGCCACGCCCGGCGAGTTGACGCGCTGGGAATCGGCCATCGAACAACTCCCCGACGAACTGCGAGCGGGCGGGTACTTCGTCCTCGGCCAAACCTACCTCAAGCAGCGGCAACCGGAACGTGCAGCAACAGCCTTGCTCCGGCTTCCGCTCGTGTACGATGCCGACCGCCACTTGGCCGCGCGCGCTTGCTTTCAGTCGGCCGAACAACTCGAATCGCTCGGAGATCGCTCGCAAGCGACCAACCTGTTCAGCGAAGTCGTCTTCCGCTTCGGCGACACACCCTGGGGATCGCAGGCCGAGACAAAGTGGAAGACGTTGCGAGGCAACAAGGAGACACCATGACCGATCTCAATCCCGAACAACGCGTTCAAAACGAACAACGCAAGCTGCACGAGACGACTCGACGGCACTTTTTTGAGGATTGTCGAGTTGGTCTCGGCGCGATGGCGCTCGGTTCACTGCTGGGTGGCGAACGCAGTGAATCCGCTGAGATGCAGCCGCCGGGATTCAGTCCCGGCAGTCGCGGACTGCATCATGTGGCGAAGGCCAAGTCGGTCATCTTCTTGTTCATGGCGGGCGGTCCCAGCCAGCTTGATCTGTTCGATGAGAAGCCGAAGCTGCGCGAGTTGCATGGCCAAGTGATCCCCGAGTCCTATGTCAAAGGGAAGCGGTTCGCGTTCATCAAGCCCGATGCCAAGCTGCTCGGGACGGCTCGCAAGTTTGCCCGGCACGGTGAATCGGGGGCCGCGATCAGCGAGCTGTTGCCGCACCTCGCCACCGTCAGCGACGACCTCTGTCTCATCAAGTCGATGGCGACCGACGTGTTCAATCATGGTCCAGCGAAACTGTTCCTCAACACGGGTTCGCCGCAATTCATGGGTCGCCCCAGCATGGGTGCGTGGGCGACGTATGGCCTCGGCAGTGAATCTCAAAATCTGCCCGGTTTCGTCGTGTTGCAGTCGGGGCCGCGTGGTCCGCGCGGCGGGGCACCGCTGTGGGCGAGTGGCTTCCTCCCCACAAACTTTCAGGGTGTGCCGCTGCGGTCGGGGAAGGAGGCGATCCTGAACCTCGCCAACCCGGCGGGTGTCGATCACAACCGGCAGCGCGAGTTCGTGACCGCGGTCAACGATCTGAACAGCCTCCGTCTCGAAACGACCGCCGATCCCGAGATCGCGACGCGCATCGCCTCCTACGAGATGGCCTACCGAATGCAGACCAGCGCGCCAGAGCTGATGGACCTGAACGGCGAGACCAAGGAGACGCTCGATCTGTACGGAGCGGAACCGGGCAAACATTCGTTCGCCAACAACTGCCTGCTCGCGCGGCGGTTGGTCGAGCGGGGTGTGCGCTTCGTCCAGCTCTATCACACCGACTGGGATCACCACGGCAACGCGGGGTTCGAGTTGGGCAAGTCACTGGAAGACCGTTGTCGCGAGACCGATCAGGGCTGCGCGGCTCTCATCAAGGATCTCAAACAACGCGGCCTGTTGGACCAGACTCTAATCGTGTGGGGCGGTGAGTTCGGTCGCACGCCGCAGGGCGAAGACCGCGAGAAACTGCTGGGACGGGATCACCACATCGAAGCCTACACGATGTGGCTGGCCGGAGCGGGCGTGAGAACCGGACAGACGATCGGTGCGACCGATGAGATCGGCTATTACACGACCGAGGACAAGGTTCACGTCCACGACTTGCAGGCCACGATCCTGCATCTGCTTGGAATCGATCACCTCAAGCTGACCTACAAATTCCAAGGTCGCAACTTCCGGCTGACGGATGTCCACGGCAACGTCATGCCGAAGCTGCTGGCGTAGCAACACCAACCCGCAGCGTAAGCAAGGACGCCGGTGTCTACCGCGCGGAGTCTCGCGCGATACGCGATTGCCCTCGCTCACACTGCGGGTTGGTGTTGAGTGAACACGCTCGGTCGCTCATCCCTGCTCCACCTCACACGACGCGCCACGGAAGCGGCTCACCCTTCAACGCCGCTCGGAGATTCTCGACTGTCATCTCCATCATCCGTCGGCGAGTCCGGTTCGACGCGCTGCCGAGATGTGGCGTGAGGACAAGGTTGTCGAGTCCCAGCAGCGGATGGTCGCGCGGCAGCGGTTCCGGCGCAGTCACATCGAGTGCGGCGGCGGCGATCCGTCGCGACTTGAGCGCCGCCAACAGGGCGTCGTGATTTACGACCGGGCCGCGCGCCACGTTGATCAGGATTCCCGTCGGCTTCATCAACGCGAATTCTTTCGCGCCAATCAGATTCGTGGTCTCAGCGGTCAGCGGACAGTTGAGCGTCACGAAGTCGCTCTCGGCCAGCAGTTCAGGCAACGAACGATAAGTGACACCCAGTTCTCGTTCGGCCGCTTCGTCGCGCCGTCGGTTGTGATAGACGATCCGCATCTCGAAAGCGCGAGCACGGCGAGCCACCTCGCGCCCGATGCGGCCCAGCCCCACAATTCCCAACGTGCTGCCAGTCACTTCAAAACCGATCAACGTCGAGGGGTCGTAGTGTGTGAACTGGGAAGACCTCGCAAACCTGTCACCGATCACCACGTTACGAGCCGCCGCCAACATCAAGGCCAGCGTCATGTCGGCCGTGGAAGCATCCAAGCAACCGGGAGTGTTCCCCACCGCGATCCCTCGCTCTCGCGCCGCATCACAGTCGATGTGATCGACTCCCACACCGTGATTGCTGACGACTTTCAGATGCGGTGCCCGGTCCATCAACGGACCATCGACGCGCGGATGTCCGTAAGTGATGAACGCGACGGCCCGCTTCAATGCCTCCGACTGCGGGCCATCGTCCCACGCCAGAACTTCGATTTCCGAACCGAGCATTTCGACAAGCATCGGCGGCAGGCCATCGCCCATCACAGGCATACGTCTCTCTGACACAGTGATCTCGCTTTCAAAAAATGGCGTATCGACTTCGCTCGGTCCTGAGTGAGTTTTTCGAGGTGAGCCGTGTGCCGCAAGGCCACGGGTTTCCTCCGCGCGAACAAGATCCGCAGCCTGACGGCATACGGCTCGCCAATCTCTCATTCTCGGTCGCTGGGGATATACCGCAGGCGAGTCAGGATGGCACCTTTCACGCTCACTCGAATTGGTGCGTGATTGGGGAAGCCCGCAAGCCCATGACCCGTCGGTGACTCCCGTACTTTCGGCAAGTTCCGCCCGATCAACGACCACTGTTCGTCTGCGCCCGCAGATTTTCGAGGCATCTCTTGCAACGAATTCCAGAATTGTCTATTCACTGTCCGCCTCGCCCAGACCGGGTTGAGACACGCAAAGCATTCCCCGATAGCTCAATTGGTAGAGCGAGCGGCTGTTAACCGCTAGGTCCTAGGTTCGAATCCTAGTCGGGGAGCTA
>JAYSQC010000580.1:0-5915 GCA_043721755.1 Schlesneria sp. | reverse complement strand
CAGACTCGAACGTCGCTCGACGCGCGGGGCGTTGCCCACGCGGTTAAACAACGCAACCGAACAACTTAAAATTGGCGAACCACTAGCCCGACGCGCAAGCGAGGACTGGACATTTGATGTTGGCGAAGCCCTCGCTTGCGCGTCGGGCTAGTTTTGAAATGCGATCTAGACAAGAACCCCTCACCCTCGGCCCCTCTCTTCGCAAGGCCGAGGCGGGGGGAGTGAAAAAGGAACATGCGGTGATTCGAGGGCTGTACAGCGCTGCGGGCGGAATGCAGGCGACATCACTTCAACAGGATGTCACCGCGCACAACCTCAACCACGCCGTGAAGCCCGGCTATCAGCGCGAGGTCTTACGGTTTCAAGCCAGCGGGCCGAGCGAGGCCCTTCAGGGACCGGAAACTTCGCTCCACACCGACTTCAGTCCGGGGAATCTCGAACACACCGGGAGCAGCCTCGACGTGGCGTTGGATGGACCGGGCTTCTTCTCGATTGATGGTCCGAACGGCCCGCTCTACTCGCGCTGCGGCACGTTTGCACTTAACGGTGCCGGGCAGATCGTCACACAAGAAGGCCGCACGGTGCGCGGCACCGGGGGGCCGATCGAGATCCCACCCGGAACTTCGCAGATCGAGATTCTCGACGATGGCACGGTCGTCGCCGATGGCGCGGAATTGGATCAACTCAGCGTCGTGGCCTTTCAGAATCCGCACGAACTGCGGCGTGTCGGCACGACCTACTTCGAGGCTCCTCCAAACGCGGCCCGCGACACCACGGGGCCAAACGTCCGGCAGGGTTATCGGGAACAAGGGAACACGACGATCGTCCACGAAATGGTGCAGATGATCTCCGGACTCAGGCAGTTTGAAGCAACGCAGCGTGCGTTGCGGTCACTCGGTGACGCCATCGGTTTGAACACGCGACCGCTCAATAGGTGACACGATCATGATGAAAGCCTTGTTCACAAGCGCGACCGGAATGCAGGCCCACTCGACGGTCGTCGATACGACGGCGAACAATCTCGCCAACGTCGATACCACCGGCTTCAAGCGAAGCCAGGTCGAGTTCCAAGACCTGCTGTATCAGACCGTTCGCGCTCCCGGTACGCAGGGCGCGAATGGCCTCGAAATCCCGACGGGGATTCAAATCGGTAGTGGTGTCCGCACCTCGGGAATCTCCAAAATCTTCTCGGCGGGTGCGATCGAGAACACGGGCAACCAAAACGACGTGTCGATTCAGGGGCAGGGCTTCTTTCAGGTCGCGATGCCCAACGGCGACTTCCGCTACACGCGCGACGGTTCGTTCCGACAGAACTCGGGCGGGCAGTTGGTGACGGCCGATGGCTTTCTGTTGCAGCCGCCGATCTCGATTCCCCCTGACGCCCAAGAGGTGACGATCGGAACGGACGGGACGGTCTCCGTGGTCACCGCTTCGACTCCGACGGCGACCATCGTGGGGAACCTTTCGTTGACACGGTTTCCGAATCCCGGTGGCCTCTCGTCCGAGGGACGCAACCTCTTCGCCGAGACATCCGCATCGGGAGCCGCGGCACAAGGGACTCCCGGCGAGAACGGTCTCGGCACGTTGCAGCAGGGGTTTTTGGAGCGGTCCAACGTGCAGGTCGTGACCGAGTTGATCCGGCTGATCACGGCTCAACGCGCGTTTGAGGCGAGTCAGCGAGCCGTCTTGACCAGTGATCAGATGCTGCAAACCACCAATGCGATGGTGAGGTAACGTCGCCATGCGAATCTCTCGTGACAACGTCGTTCATTCGATAATTGCTTTCGCGCTCTGCCTCGCGAGGCGAGACGGCGTTGTCGTGGCCGGTCCGCCTGTGGCAGATGCTGCGACCGCCAAGAGTTCTTCGCCATTGGTCCTCGCACTGCGATCACGCGTGCAAGTCGCTGGCCGCGAAATTCTCATCGCTGACGTGGCCGCGGTGTCAGGTGGCAATGCGGCACAACGCCAACGTGTAGAGGAACTCGATCTGAACGATGCGCTCGCTACGGGTGAGTCGATTGAGATCGAGACGCCCCAAATTGAGTTCAGGCTGAGGCTGGCGGGGTTCGATCCGAACGATGTTTCGATTCGCGGTTCGGCGGTTCGAGTCACCTCGGGTCGCGCGGTCTCGTTGCCGGGGCGAGTCACGGCGGTTCGTGAAGCGTCCGCCCAAACCCTCTCACAACCTGTGCGTTCAAATGACGTGGCATCCACGCTGGAACAACTCGTCGTTCAAGCGGCCGAGGACTGTGTGCGAGGCAAGCTGCCGTGGTCGGCTGACGATGTGGTTGTCCGTCTCGCCGTGCCACTGCCGCGCGAGGTGACTCAGGCGACTGCGGCCTCGGGCTACGTCTGCCGTGCGTCGTTGCGCACGAATGGCCCACCGGTCGGACGCATTCAGGTCCAAGTCGTGGCGGAAGCTACCGGCAAACCGTCCTTCGATGTCGCCGTCCATCTGGACGTGCGGCACTTCGATGGAGTGGTCTTGGCCGCGAAAACGCTCGAACGAGGACACACGATTCAAGCGGCCGATGTCTACGTTGACCGCCAAGACGTGACGACGCTGAGCGACTATTGCTCGAACGCGGACCAACTGGTCGGGGCGACCGTCAAACGATCCGTTCGCCCTCTCCTGCCCGTCAAATTGAGCGACGCCGAGTCGAGTCGCTCGGCCGCCAACGCGGTACTCGTCAAGCGGCGCGATCGAGTCCGCATGGTGGCCAAGATCGGCTCGCACAGCATCAGCACCACTGGAGAAGCGCAGCAGGAGGGCCGCTTGGGAGACACGATCCGGCTGCAAAACATCGAATCCAAATCGTTCGTTCAAGGTCGAGTGACGGCCGCGAACGAAGTCGAGATCACGTATTGAAGGACCTGTCCAAAATCAACTCGGTGTTTGGTGGAGTCGGAAAACCAGCCCGACGCGCGAGCGAGGGCTGGACGTTTGATCAGTACGAAGCCCTCGCTCGCGCGTCGGGCTGTTTTTGAAATGCAGACTAAGACTTCGGCAGGTATTGAAGGGAGACCGCGATGACACGGCGAGAATGGGTGCAAGCGTGGTTGTTCGGGGCGATCCTGACTCCAACTTTGACTGTCCGCGCGGATTCGATCTGGGAACGCCGCGAACAGCGCAGCGCGTTTCTGTTCGTCGATAACCGAGCGCGGCGCGTCGGCGATCTGCTGACCGTCACCGTGAAGGAATCGACCGGCGCGAAGAACAACGAGGCACGAAAACTCGATAAGGCGACCTCGGTCGTGGGGAAGGCCAACTTCTCGGGGAAGACCGGTTCGGACGGAGCCAGTCGGTCGGCAACGGCGTCTGTCGGATCCGACCAAAGTTCGGATCGCAAGTTTCAGGGAAGCGCGGGCTACGAGAGCGATCGCACTTTGCTGGACCAGATGACCGTCACCGTCACCGATGTTCTGCCGAACGGCAATCTGGTGATCGAAGGTTATCGAAAGCGGATCGTCTCCAACGAAACGCGGTTGCTCCGTGTGACTGGAATCGTGCGGCCGAACGACATCGAAGGCCCCAACGTGATCGAGTCCAAATACATCGCGAACTTCAACATCGTGTATGAGGGCGCAGGCGTGGAGACGCGATTCACCAATCAAGGCTGGCTCGGCCGGGCCACGAACCGCATCTGGCCGCACTGAGTCGCACATGAATGTAGGGTGCGTGGAGTCTTCGGAAGCAGAAAATGCACAGCCCCTTTACCCAACGCCATTACGAATTCCGAAGCTATAAAACAGGGGCCAATCGAACGTAGCAGAAGTCGCCAGACTTCTGGAGAGTCTTCGAGTCGTCAGAATTCTCACGAATTCTGCTACAGAAATCCTGAACGACGTTGCCCTTTACCGCGAACGAAAACGGCCAAGATTTGTGACTGCAATGAGGAACTGAGTGATGGCGGTCTGCATTCGATCTCTCTCGCCGCGACTGGACTGGCTGTGCCTGAGCCTGCTGGTTCTGCACGGACTCGTCCTGCTGGGCAACGCCGCATCGTGTCAGGCCGAAGTGCGGATCAAGGACATCACTGAAGTCGAAGGTGCCCGCAGCAATCAACTCTATGGCGCGGGTCTCGTCGTGGGGTTGAATGGGACGGGAGCGAGGACGCTGTCCACGCAGCAGATGGCCATCGACATGCTCCGCAAGATGGATGTCACATCCAAGCTGGCGCGGCAGTCACTGCTCGACAACGTCTTCAAATCGACGAGCATTTCCACGGTGATGGTGACGACCGAGATTCCGCCGTTCGCACGCAAGGGGAGCCGGTTGGATGTCGTGGTTTCCGTCATCGACGATGCGATCAGTCTCGAAGGTGGCACGCTGCTGCTTAGCCCGCTCAAGGGAGTTGACGGCGAGGTCTACGCGGTCGCCCAAGGGCAGTTGACGATCGGCGGCGTGCGGGTTCGCAGCACAGGGACTGGTGGCCAACAGAACCATCCGACGGTGGCTCGCTTGCAGGGGGGAACGATCGTCGAACGGGAGGCGCTCGGAAAGATCGACCAGGGCGGAATGGTGCGGCTGCTGTTGCGGGAAGCCGATTACTCAACGGCCAAGTCCATCGTGGAAGCGATCAATCAGAAGTATCCCTCGACAGCGCTGGCCGTCGATGAAGGGACGATTCAGATTCGAGTCCCGCTGACTTGGTCGCGTAATCTGCCCGACTTTGTCAGTGAGATCGGGCGACTCAAGGTGACCCCCGACACCATCGCCCGCGTCGTCATCAACGAGCGCACGGGAACGGTGATCGTCGGCCATCAAGTCCGCATCTCCTCGGTCGCCATCGCGCATGGCAATCTCGTCATCAAGCCGAATGTGACGCTCGCGCCGGCGCCCGGCGCGGACGGCTTGTCGCCATTCCCCGGCGCACCGCCTGCGTTCGGTGAGCGCTCGGGCGATGATGTCGATGACATTTTGGAGGCACTCAAACCCCGTGATTTGTCACGGCCACCACAGCCCGCGTCGCCGGTGTCGATCCACAACTTCGAGCAGACTTTCACGGTGGCCGAACTCGCCCGCGTGCTGAACGCGCTGGGAGTCTCGCCCCGCGATTTGATCGCCATTTTTCAGGCGTTGAAGGAGTCAGGTGCGATGCACGCGGAGTTGGTGGTCATGTAGCGCCGAATTACACAGTGAGGCGAATACGAAGAGCAACAAGGAGTAACAAGAGGGTGTGCAACCACGGATTTCACGGAGAACACGGATAAGGCAGGTACTAGGAATTCTTGTCTTGCTTTATCCGTGCCCTCCGTGAAATCCGTGGTCAGGATTGTTCGTGTCGGGCTGAAGCCCGAACGGTAGCGAGATGTTTGAGAGGTTCAAATCGGCCTCATCCAGGAGTTGGCCATGTCGGCGATCAGTAGTTCCGTGATGTCGGGTTCGTTGCCGATGACCTCGGCGGCCGAGCGAGGTCTGATGGCGTCGATGAACGGAAGCGCGGAGTTGAAGGCGGGCGGCTCGACAACACCGGCCTCGGCGGATCAGAACGCGCGCGTGGCGGAGGACTTCGAGGGGGTGTTCGCCTCGCTGCTGCTCAAGGAAATGCGGAAGACGTTGGAGCCGGGAACATTGTTTGGCGAGGACTCAGGAGACGTGTACGGCGGTCTGTTCGACATGTACCTTGGCCAGCAGATGACACAGTCGGGCGGGTTCGGTTTGGCAAAGATGGTTCGCGAGTCGATGGAGCGATCGCAGTCGGTGAACGTGGCTGGGTAGGACGGACGGATGAGGAATACTCGTTTAATCGCAGTGCAAGCCAAGTGTGGTCAAAGAAGAGGTTCATCGGATGTTTTGAGGGGGATTCATTGGAGAGCGATGGACGACAGCGATCGGTCTTCATCCTGAAGGGATGTCAGCCATTAGCCGGGGGTTGAGCGAAGCGACACCCCCGGACGAGGTTGGACAAATG
>JAYSQC010000579.1:0-6381 GCA_043721755.1 Schlesneria sp. | reverse complement strand
CTTCAGGATGCAAAGCACAATTCCAGACACCCCACACCGGGGGTGTCGCGGACGCTCAACCCCCGGCTAATGGCTGACATCCCTTCAGGATGAAGAATCGGGCAGACCTCTGTTTTGCTCCAAACTGTGATCCCCCAAAAACCTCGGATGAACAACAAAAAGGGCGGCCGAAATCGACCGCCAGAGGCTCTCAGTGAGAGTACACGTTCTGGGACTGTTACGTCGCGACTGGAGTGAAGTGGTTGTTCTCTGGTCCGTCACTTTGGGAGTTGTGGCCGAGGTGCCGACCCGTTCGGCGGTGCTGTCGCTCGCCGTGCTCTTCTTCGCCAGGTGGATCCGCCGTGGTGACGATTTGGTGCTTCAAAACAGGGCGCGGAGGACACGAGGCTCAGCGGCGAGGTGCCAATGACCAGAACCCGGCGCGAGAGGCTCGCACCGGGTTCTGTTGCTGCTTCGTTGGATCGCCAGGGCCGGTCAGATCGACTTGAGGAACTCGACGAGCAGTCGCTTCTGGTCGGCGTTCAGTTTGAGGTAGTTGTCCATGATGATGCGGGCCTCGCCGTCGTGGGCTTGGATGGCGGCTTCGATCGTTGCGGCGCGGCCGTCGTGCAGATACGGGCCGCTGACGTTGAGACCCCACAGCGGCGGCGTCTTCATGTCGCGGGCACCGGCGGACCCCTGAGCGATGCCGTCGCCGAGCGGCCCCATGTCGTGCAGCAGCAGGTCTGAGTAGAGCATCACCGTCTTGTTACTTAGCGCCGAGACAGGATTGGGACCGGTCATCATCATCGGCGTGTGGCAGCTCGCGCAGCCGGCGTCCAAGAAGATCTTGGCACCGAACGCGGTGGACGCGGTAACGGGAGCCGTGGGGGGAGCGGCGATGAACCGCATGAAGTCGGTGAGGCGATCAATGTCTCCCTTGCCGTCCGCCGGGTCCACTTGATCTTCGGGATCGCGGACTTTGTCCAGCCGCGTCAGCAACGCGACATTGCCGTTGGGGGCGTTCTCCGTGGGAAACAGCCGGCTGGTGATCCCCATCTCGTTCAGATAGGCATCGCCCGAGAACGTCAACAAGTTGGCTTGTTGCCCCTTCCAACCGAAGCGACCGACGAGCCTGCTTCCCGTGGCGACATCCTGCACCATCGACGCCTTGCCGAGGACGCCGTTCACCGCCGCGGTTCTCACGCCACGCAAGATGGTTGCGTCGGGGATCGCTTCGATCAGCCCAAGGCCGAAGAGCGGAGTCGATTGCCGCTTCGCAATCACGTTGGCTTGAGGAGGAATTTTTTCGAGACCGTCGAGGCTGATGGCCCGCTCCTGCAACAGCGATCCACCGAGCGACGTGAGCGGATCGAACACGCCGTTCGCAGTACGCCCGAACCGTGTGACGAAGACCGGGCTGCTCCCCCCAACCGCCGGTCCCCCGTGACAGGCCACGCACGAGTCACGATTGAAGATCGGCCCCAGTCCCGTGGCGGGAGTTTCCACATTCGTGAAGTCTGCTCGACCTTCCATGAAGTCCGACAACTGATTGGCCGTCAGCCCGATCAGCGGTTCGCCGTAACGTAACGGCTGTGGTGGCTGTGGTGGCTGTGGTGGCTGTGGTGGACGAGGTGGGGGCGGAGCCTCTTCCGCGGCTTGTTGAGCCGGTTGTGGGGTTGGTGCTGTTTGTGCTGAACCGATCGCTGATGAGAGCAGCACCGCCGCTCCAACTGCTGCCGTAACCATCGTGCGTGAGTGGCTGGTGACGATGTGAATGAACGTTGCGAAGGACATGATCGTGCCTCTCGAAAAGAGTCTGCTGCGACTCACGAACCCGAGGTGTGAACGAGGAGATGTGTTGGGCTCCTCGCTCACGCTTCGGGTGAGTGTCACTGTAGGCCGCATGAGGTGGAAACTCGGCCGAAACGCCCGGTCGATCACAATTTGCACGCTCGTTTTTCCGTCCCGCACGATGTCCGGAGCATCGTGCGGGACGGGAGGAGAGTGCTAGGTGCGAAGCGGCGTGGTGGCCACAACCTGACAAACGCAGCGTCTCGGCGGGTCTCAACAGGAATTCTGGTCGTTCGGAAAGAATTCCACCGACCGCTTGGCCTTCCTGTTCATCCGATGTGTTTTGGGTTCCTCGGATGTTTTGGGGGGGACTCATTTGGAAGCGATGAAGACCGGTCGCCGTCGTCCATCGCGCTCCAATGGGTCTCCCCCAAAAGGTCGGATGAACCCTTCTTTTAGAATCGGCGGGGTCCGTTCGGGACGGCCAGAAACGAGTTCAGACTTGGCGAGGGCAAGCCCCATGAGCGGGTCTCGCTTGGCTTGCGAACGGAACTGTTGGAGGAATTGGCGATCGACATCGCTGGCCCCGTGTCCGCGTGGAGCCATCGCCAGCAACAGGATCGGCAGCGTCACCTGACCGTTCGCCATGACAGCTTGAATGAGCGGCAGAGCTTCACGGTTTCTCCCGGTGATCCGCAGGATTCCCAACAACTGGTGCGGTGGTGCTTCCGTGTTGGGTGCGACTTTGACGAGGCGTCGCAGAAGGGACTCGGCGTCGGAAACGGCACCTTGATTCTGGAGCAGCCGCGCGAATTCCCGAATTTTCTTTCCGTACTCACGCAAGTATCGGTCTGAAACGGGTTGGACCATCTCTGCCGCGGCGTCGAGCTGATTTCGCAGTGCCGCCGCGTGGGCCAGCAACAGGCGTGCATCGTCCAAGTCGGGAAACGCTTTCAGCAGACGTTCGGCCACCCGCTCACTGTTCACAGAACGCGGCGGTCCGAAGTCTTTCCACGCTTTCTCCAATGACCGCTCGGTCGCCACTTTTGTAATCGGCAGGTTGATTCACCAAATGACCATCAGCGCGGCGATCACAAGGAGTGGTGTCAGAATCAGCAGGCTTCACTTCATGCTCGGGAAACCATTGAGCGATCGTTGCGCGTGATGCGACCGAGGGTGTGAGTGGCAAAACACGTGACGTTCGCAATGGGTTCGATCATGAGATTTCGACCGTCCCTTGTGAGTCACAATCAACGCCACCGGCCTGATGACTCACTGGCAATGTGGCAACTCAGAGCAGACTTGGCAACATTGCGCAGTTGATGCGCACCACAGCGAATGGTCGCGCGGTGGGGTGCGATCAACGCTTCCCCTCACTGCACGAACATGCGATATGTTCCGCCGTCAAACGGAACTTCACTTCGCTGCGGAACCATGTCGATGTCCGAGCCAACCCTTCCACCCGAAATCGACTTCGCTCGCGTTGCGGCGGAGTTGCATCTGCGGCTGGAACAAGTCCAGCAGACGATGCTGTTGCTCGACGAGGGCAACACCGTTCCGTTCATCACGCGCTATCGCAAAGAGCGCACGGGCAACTTGGACGAAGAACAGATTCGCGCGATCGAAGAGCGAGTCCAACTGTTGCGGCAACTGGCCGAGCGGGCGGCGGACGTTCTCAGGATGATCGACAGTCAGGGAAAGCTGACTCCCGAATTGAGAGCCGAGATCGAACGCGCCGACTCGATGAAGCGGCTCGATGATCTCTACTTGCCGTTCCGTCCGAAGCGACGTTCGCGCGCGACGATTGCGAAGGAGCGTGGTCTCGAACCACTGGCCGAGGCGATTTGGAATCAGTCGCTGACTCAAGCCGGTTTGGATCAAGCGGCCGTTCCGTTCATCAAGCCAGACCTGGAAGTCCTCGACGCAGCGGCGGCACTCGCCGGAGCGGCCGACATTCTTGCCGAACGGATTTCGGATGACGCCGACCTGCGTCAGCGCTGTCGCAACGTCGCCAAGCAAACGGGGCGAGTCACCTCGCTGGCGACGAAGACCGCCGAGCAAACTCATCCCGAATTTCGCGACTACTTCGATTACGCCGAGCCGATCGGCAAGATGCCGCCGCATCGGATTCTCGCGCTGAATCGTGGTGAAGAGCAGAAAGCGTTGCGCGTCGCGTTCGAGTGGGATGAAGCGCAAGCGCTGCGAGCGACTGGCGAACACCTGCAAGTGGCGAAGCACTCGTGCCGCGAGTTCCTCACCGCCTGTGCCGCAGATGCCCTCGAACGA
Source organism: Schlesneria sp. (assembly GCA_043721755.1). Classification (GTDB taxonomy): domain Bacteria; phylum Planctomycetota; class Planctomycetia; order Planctomycetales; family Planctomycetaceae; genus Schlesneria. The sequence continues at coordinate 2,322 of JAYSQC010000579.1, read as the reverse complement.
TTCATTCATCCGGCGTTGGACCGCGAAATCCGCCGCGATTTGACCGAGAAAGCGGAGCGTCACGCGATCAGTGTCTTCGCGCAGAACCTCCGCCAACTGTTGCTGCAACCGCCGCTCAAGGATCAGCGCATCCTCGCGATTGATCCCGGCTTTCGATCGGGCTGCAAGCTGGCGGCGCTCGATGAGTTTGGAAATGTGTTGGCGGTGGATGTGATGCACATCGTGGGGTCGGCTGATCGCCGCGCGGAGGCCCGTGCGAAGTTGGTCGCGTTTTTGCGTGAACATCGTTGCACCGTGATCGCAATCGGCAACGGGACCGCGTGTCGCGAGACCGAAGAACTGGTCGGCGAGATGATCGCCACGGACTGTCCCGAGGCGCGATACATCGTCGTCAACGAAGCCGGAGCGAGCATTTACTCGACGAGTTCGGTCGCGCAACAGGAGTTCGCGAATCTCGACGCGATCGCGCGCGGCACGATCAGTATCGGTCGGCGTCTGCAAGACCCGCTCAGTGAACTGGTGAAGATCGAACCTCAGCACATCGGCGTCGGGATGTACCAGCACGATCTCAACGCGAAGCAGTTGAAGGAGGCACTCGATCAGGTGGTCGAGTCGTGCGTGAACTTCGTCGGTGTCGATCTGAACACGGCGAGCCTGTCGCTGCTGGTCCATGTGTCGGGCTTCAGTCCGTCGATCGCGCGGCGCGTGGTCGAACACCGCGAGCAAAGCGGGCGGTTCCAAAATCGGAAGCAGTTGCTCGACGTGGCCGGTGTCGGCCGAGCCACGTTTACTCAAGCCGCCGGGTTCTTGAAGCTCGATGGTGACGAGCCGCTCGACAACACTTGGATTCATCCCGAGAGCTACGAAGTCGCGCGGTTGCTACTTGCGCGGTGCGGCCTCACGCCCGACTTGTTGCGTCCCGGCGCGGATCGATCCCCGCTGAAAGAGCGACTGACGGCGATCCCGATCCCGCAATTGGCCGAAGAGTTGTCGGTTGGCATTCCCACTCTGACCGACATCGTGGACGCGCTGCTGCGTCCCGGTCGCGATCCGCGCGCCGATCTGCCGCTGCCGATCTTTCGCAAGGGAGTCCTCTCACTCGACGACATCGAAGTCGGCATGGAGTTGCAGGGGACCGTGTTGAACGTCGTCGATTTTGGCGCGTTTGTGGATGTCGGATTGAAGGACACGGCGCTCATCCACATCAGCCAACTTGGCTCACACTTCGTCCGTTCGCCGCGCGATGTCGTGGCGATCGGAGATGTCGTCACGGCGTGGGTCTTGAGCGTAGATCGCGAACGGAAGCGCGTCGGCCTGACGCTGATCGCTCCCGATTCCGCCGATGGTTCGGCCGCGACATCAACACACGCGACGGCTCCTTCATCTCGTTCCGCCGCACCATCGTCCGCGTCCGCGACGGCAGTCTCATCTGCCCCCCCCACCGCGCAGCAGACTCGCCTCGAAAAGCCGAGTCCCGATGCGCCGCCCCCTCACACGACCGGTGGTCCCCTGCGCGGCTTCGACGAACTCAAGCAAGCTTGGCAAAACCGCCCGAAGTGAGTGGGATCGCCGCGCTCTGTCCGAAGACCGCCGTCCGAGACGACCAACGCCAACCGAGGTGAAGCAGGCTGCGGCTGATCGGGAAGTTATTGCGTGCCTGTTCCTAAGGACCGCGAAGTCCAGCCCGTTGAATTCGATCCAGCACTGCTCGCCTTCGATGTGCTCGAACCGACGCCAGCGACAGAAATTGATCCAGAACCGCTGCTCCCAGTCGTCGATGGCCTCCATGCCAAGATTCCGGCCAGCGACAGAACTCAGGTGCCATTTGTGGATTCGCAATTCCTCGATGACGAACCACTTCATGCTCTGAGCGAACCACTTGAAGAAACGTGCTTCCGGAGAGTTGTCAGGGGGCGGGTATGACAAAGTGCGGCTCCTCGCATTCCAACAGTTGTGGGAACCCGAACCAATCGGGGGCGCGAGTATATCGGCCGATTTTTGGAATGGAACTCAACACGGCCTTCTCCGATGCGACTGTTTTCGTGGGCGACGTGACTCCGTAGAGTGAGCACCGGCGGCTTGGGCCACGTTGATTCGCAGTATGCGGCGACGCGGCCTTTTCGCCTCCGAAATGGCTAGGCTTTGTCGGAAAACTATCAGCCGGAATGCGCTCGCATCCGGTTTCTGCGGGAAACCGTGGGCTAGCGCCCAATGGCACTGACCTTAGTAGCGGTACGGCGCGAGCCGTCCGGTTGAAGCGCGAGCAAACTCGACAAAACCGGGCGGCTTGCGCCGCTCCGCTACTCGATCGGTTCTAAAGTC
>JAYSQC010000578.1:0-9588 GCA_043721755.1 Schlesneria sp. | reverse complement strand
TGGACTTACAACAACGAACGCCCCAACATGGGCATCGGCGGCATGACACCCGCACAGAAACTGAAATTGGCCGCATAAATTCTACGAGCGAACCCCGTTGAAAACGGGGGGATTACCGAGCAACCTCCGGACTCGCAATGTAAAGTGCTTTCTGACGTCCCATCAATAGCAAGTGCCATGACGTCGCGATTTTAGAAGCTGCCTTTAAATAAAGTACGTTTAACTGAAATGGGGAGTAGGAGAGAGATGAGTAAAATATGCAATCAATTGCATAAATTCGCCACAGGCTATTCCGGCCACAGCCTCTGCGCCGGATTTGCCACCAGCGCCGCACAAGCCGGAACTCAAGGTTAGAAAATCAGGGCACAAACCGGCCACGCCTCCGAAGCCATGCTCAGCTGTTACACCCGTGACGATGAGCTGTTTGTCGATAACGCGGCGGGGGTGCTGCTGTGATACTATGACAACCCCTCGATGTGATCAACCTACCGGCAGTTTCATTGCGCTCCGCCATTTGCATCCCACACCCATCTCAGACGATACTGCCATAAAACAAATCAGTTGGGCAGAAAATGGCACCGAGTCGCATAACGCAAGATCAGATTAACCGGGCAGCATTCGCAGTTTGCGCGACGTTCAGAGGCACTGTCGACCCGTCGGTTTACAAAGACTACGTGCTCACCATGCTGTTCCTGAAATATATTTCTGACGTCTGGCGCGACCATTACGAAACCTATCAGAAGCAGCATGGCGACCATCCCGAGCTGATTGATGCGCTGATGAAGAACGAGCAGTTCGTTCTGCCCAAAGACGCGAGCTTTTACGATCTGCACAAGGATCGCCAACGCCCTGGCAATGGTGAGCGTATCGATAAGGCGCTGCACGCCATCGAAGAGGCGAACGGCACCAAGCTCCGCGACGTGTTTCAGGACATCTCTTTCAACGCCAACAAGTTGGGCGAGGAAGACCAGAAGAACGACATCCTGCGTATGTTGCTCGAAGATTTCGCCAAAGATGATCTCGATCTTCGCCCCAGTCGCGTCGGCGGTCTCGACATTATCGGCGGCGCGTATGAATATCTGATCGCCAACTTCGCCGCCTCGGCAGGCAAGAAGGCGGGTGAGTTCTACACCCCCGCAGAAGTCTCGACGCTAATCGCCCGGCTGGTTGAACCGCGCGAGGGCGACGACATTTGCGACCCGACATGCGGGTCCGGCTCACTGTTAATGAAATGCGGACGCGAGATTAACAACAAGACCGGCTCAAAGCGTTATGCGCTCTATGGGCAGGAGGCTATCGGCTCCACCTGGGCGCTGGCCAAAATGAACATGTTCCTGCATGGCGAAACCAATCACCAGATTGAATGGGGCGATACTATCGGCAACCCCAAGCTGCGCACCAGCGAAGACCTGCTGCGGCATTTTGATGTTGTGGTTGCCAACCCGCCGTTCAGCCTCGACAAATGGGGTGCGGAGAAAGCTGCCTCCGACAAGTTCGGGCGCTTCCGGCGCGGTGTGCCGCCTGCCACCAAGGGCGATTACGCTTTCATTCTGCACATGATCGAAACCTTGAAACCGCGCACAGGCCGCATGGCTGTGGTGGTGCCAAATGGTGTGCTGTTTCGCGGCTCAAGCGAGGGCAGCATTCGCCAGAAGCTGGTTGAGGAAAACCTGCTTGATGCGGTGATTGGCCTACCGGAAAAGCTGTTCTTCGGTACCGGCATTCCGGCGGCGATTTTGGTGTTCCGCAAAAAGAAGTCTGACACCAGCGTGTTGTTTATTGATGCCTCGCGCGATTATGTCGACGTTTTCCTGCCACTGAAGAAGGGCTGACGCCCGAAGAACCAGGGGGCTGACGCCACCCCGCTCCGAATTTCATCGGAAAGGGTCTCGGTTCCGGTTCATTAACCACTCGACAAGGAGTCATCGACTCATGTTTCATCTGCAAGGCATCACCAAGATTTACCGCAAGCGACGGCAGGAAGTCACCGCGTTTCGGGCGGATCAGCTCGACATCGCGGCGGGCGAATACGTGGCCGTGGTTGGACCGAGCGGCAGCGGCAAGACGACGCTGTTGTCATTGCTCGGCGGCATGTTGTCGCCCGATTCGGGACAGGTTCTGTTCGACGGCCAGTCTCTCTACGAGTTGTCGCTGATCGAGCGAACCCGACTGCGGCGCGAGCAGATCGGTTTCGTCTTTCAAACCTTCAATCTGATTCCCTACCTGACCGCGTTGGAGAACGTGCAGGTTCCGCTGTATCTCGGGGGAATCGCGGTCAGCGAGCAACGCGATCGAGCGGCCGCACTCCTCGAACAGGTCGGACTGGGAAACCGCCTCGACCACAAGCCGGGCGAGTTGAGCACCGGCCAACAACAGCGCGTCGCCTTGGCACGCACACTGGCCAACAACCCGCGACTGATCTTGGCCGACGAGCCAACCGGCAACCTCGACCCCGAAAGTCGCGAGGCCATTCTCTCGCTGTTCGATGGCTTCGTCGGTGACGGTCGCACGATCGTGATGGTCACGCACGACCCCGCCGCCGCCGCACGGGCAACCCGAAAAGTTCTGCTGCGCGACGGAGTACTCGTGACGGAATTGGATGGCTCGCGAAGTGCCGCGTAGTTCGTTCTGAGAATTTCATCAGGCATTGAGAAATCGGATGACCACTTCAAAATTCCGGGTGCAGGGCTTGGACTGCGCCGATGAGGCCGCTGAACTTCGGCAGACGGTCGGAGCGCTGGCGGGCGTCCGCGAACTGGCGTTTGACTATCTGCGCGGTGTGATGATTGTCGATCACAACGAATCGGTGGCGTCTCGCTCGCGCCTGATGGAGGCCGTGGCTGCGGCAGGAATGCGGGCGGAAGTCTGGCAGGACGACGCTCTCAAGATGGTGGCTCCGGCTGACGATGGCCGCTGGCGGCGGTCGGCACTGACAATGGCGAGCGGTTGCTGTCTCGCTTTGGCTTTCGCCTGTGACTGGTGGACGCTGGGCTGGCGCGGCGCATTCGGAGGGGGCGAGTCCGGTCAGGTTCTCATCGTGAACATTTTCTATTTGATTGCCGCATTACTGGGCAGCTTGATCGTTCTGCCGAAGGCGTGGGCAGCCGTGCGGCGTGGGCGGATGGAGATCAACGTCCTGATGGTCATCGCCGTCACGGGAGCGATCATCATTGGCCAGTTCGCCGAGGCCGCAACCGTCTCGTTCCTATTCGCGGTCTCGCTGGCGATGGAGGCATGGAGCGTCGGACGGGCACGACGGGCGGTCGAGGCATTGATGGAGTTGGCCCCCGAGACCGCTTGCCTACTGCGTCCCGATGGAACCGAGACCATCGTTCCGCCCGGCGAAGTTCCCGTGGGAGCCACACTCGTCGTAAGACCGGGTGAGAAGTTCCCCCTCGACGGTCGTGTCCAACGCGGCGAGACGAGCGTCAACCAGGCACCCATCACGGGGGAATCGGTTCCCGTGGCCAAGCGTCCCGGTGACGACGTGTTCGCCGGAACAATCAACGAGGACGGCGCGATCGAGATCGTGACCACGAAGCCCGCCGACGATTCGACTCTCGCGCGGATCACACGCCTCGTCACCGACGCTCAGAGCAAACGTTCGCAAGCCGAGCAGTGGGTCGAGACCTTTGCCCGCTACTACACGCCCGCCGTAATGGGGCTGGCCGTCGCCGTGATGTTGCTGCCGCCGCTCGTCGCGGGAGGCAGTTGGATCGGCTGGTTCTACCAGGGCTTGGTGCTACTCGTGATTGCCTGCCCGTGTGCGCTGGTGATCTCGACACCCGTGAGCATGGTCGCCGCGTTGGCCTCCGCCGCGAATCAGGGCGTGCTCGTCAAAGGGGCCAGCTTTCTGGAACTGGCGGCGAGCCTGAAGGCCATCGCGCTCGACAAGACCGGCACGCTCACCGAGGGCCGCCCGGAAGTCAAAGAGGTCGTGGCATTGAGCGGCCACACGGACAACGAACTGCTCGACATCGCCGCCGCCATCGAAGCCCGTTCGCAACACCCGCTGGCCGCGGCCATCGTGCGGCACGCCGAATCGCTCGGCCTGCGCCCGAAACCGGCCGACGACTTCCAAGCCATCTCTGGCAAAGGCGCGACGGCCACGCTTGCAGGCCAGCGCTATTGGATCGGCTCGCATCGTGCCTTCGAGGAACGCGGGCAGGAAACGCCCGAGATGCACGATCGGCTGGAACAACTCGCCGCTCGCGGCCACAGCGTCGTGGTGATCGCCAATGACGAGCACGTCTGTGGACTGATCGCGTTGGGCGACACGGTGAGAGCCAACGCAAAAGATGCTCTGGCCGCGCTGCATCGCGCGGGCATCAGCCGCATCGTCATGTTGACGGGTGACAATCCGTCCGCTGCCGCCTCAGTTGCCGTCGCCGTGGGTGTGGACGATGTTCGCGCCGAACTGCTCCCCGAAGACAAGGTCGCGGCCATCGAGGCACTGGTCGCCGAGCATGGTCAAGTCGGCATGATCGGCGATGGCGTGAACGACGCTCCCGCGATGGCCCGAGCCACGCTGGGAATCGCGATGGGAGCCGTCGGAACCGACACCGCACTCGAAACGGCCGACATCGCCCTCATGAGCGATGACCTGTCTCGCGTCGCCTGGCTCATCCGGCACTCACAGCGCACCTTGAAAATCGTGCGTCAAAACATTGCCGCTTCTCTCGCGGCGAAATTGGTGTTTGTGATCCTGACTTTTCTCGGCCAGGCCACGCTGTGGATGGCGATCGCCGCCGATATGGGCGTCACGCTCATCGTCATCCTGAATGCTTTGCGTCTGCTGAGGCCAATGTCCTGACCAGTCCGTCCTCAAGGAGCAGAATCATGTGGTGGACACTCGTGAAAGCAGCGATCTCGGCGGCGGTCATCGTGGCCGTGGCCGAGCTTTCCCAGCGTTTCCCTCGGCTGGGGGCGTTGCTGCTCACGCTGCCCCTCGTCAGCATCTTGGCCTTTGTCATGAGTTGGCAGCAGCAACACGACCTCCCCGCAATCTCACGCCTGGCGCGGGAGACGCTGGTTCTGGTGCCGCTCGGTCTGCCGTTCTTCCTGCCGCTGGCATTCGCCGAACGCCTGGGACTGAGCTTCTGGTCCGCAACCGCACTGGGCGTGGTCCTCGCCTCATTCACGATCGGAACATGGTTCGCGTTCGGGCCTGCCGAATAACGCGAGCGACAGTCGTCGGAGTGATCGGCGATGGGTATACCGCTCGCGGGAGAAGCTGACACTAACCCGAAGCGTAAGCGAGGATGCAAAGCACGTCCTCGCTTACGCTTCGGGTTAGTGTGGAATGCGCCATCCTCACTCGCGAGCGGTATAACGTCGCCACGACTGTCGTCCGTTGTCTGCTCATGACAAGGTGAATCCGATGCCAATCTGCGTCCCGAAACTCTTGCTCGTCGCCCTCGCTTTCACCGCGGTTGCCGTTGTGGCTGAGGCCACCGCAACTGCCGCCGAGTCCCTCGCCGGACGACGGCCGAACATCATTTTTATTCTGACGGACGATCAGGGTTACGGAGACCTGTCGTGTCACGGTAATCCGATTCTCAAGACGCCACACATCGACCGGTTGCACGCCGAGGGAGTGCGGTTCACCGACTTCCATGTCAGCCCGACGTGTGCTCCCACGCGCTCGGCGTTGTTGACCGGGCGGCACGAGTTCCGCAATGGTGTGACGCACACGATTCTCGAACGAGAACGCCTGACGCTGAAGGCCGTCACGTTGCCCGAGGTCTTGAAATCGGCGGGCTATGCCACGGGAATCTTCGGCAAGTGGCATCTCGGTGACGAGGCCGAGTACCAGCCCAACCGACGCGGCTTCGATGAAGTCTTCATTCACGGCGCGGGAGGCATCGGGCAGTCGTACCCCGGCAGTTGCGGCGACGCGCCCGGCAACACGTACTTCGATCCCGCGATCCTGCACAACGGGAAGTTCGTCAAGACGCAGGGCTATTGCACGGATGTCTTCTTCAATCAGGCCACGCGGTGGATTGAGGCGACGAAAGGACGACAGCCGTTCTACGCGCACATCGCCACCAACGCACCACACGGCCCGTTGCAGGTGCGACCCGAGGACGAAGCCCGCTACACGGGAAAGGTTCCCGAACGGGCAGGGGGCGCGACGAAGAAGGGCAACTCGCAGGATGTCGCCAAGTTTTTTGGAATGATCGCCAACATCGACGACAACGTGGGGCGGCTGCTCGCCAAATTGAACGACTGGGGCCTCGAACGCGACACGCTCGTGATCTTCATGAACGATAACGGCGGCACGGCGGGAGTGCCGGTTCACAACGCGGGGATGCGCGGCAGCAAAGGGACCGCGTGGCTCGGAGGGACTCGCGCCAGTTCCCTCTGGCGCTGGCCGGGAACGCTCGCGCCAAATGATGTCAGCCGCCTCACCGCTCACATCGACTTCTTTCCCACGCTGGTCGAACTCGCCGGAGCAAAGCCCGCCAATGCGGCGTTGGCTCAAGCCGTGCAAACTCAAGTCGAAGGCCGCAGCCTCGTCCCGCTACTGCAAGACTCGCACGCCGCGTGGTCCGACCGCACGCTCTTCACGCATCTCGGACGCTGGCCGAAGGGAGATGATCCGAGCAAGTCCAAGTTCAGCCAGTGCAGCGTCCGCACCCCGCGCTGGCATCTGGTCAGCGACGCCATACTCGGCGAAAAGCACTGGCAATTGTTCGACCTCACCAACGATCCCGGTGAGCAGAGCGACCTCGCCACGCAACACGCAACGGTCATGAATGAACTTGAAAACTCCTACGACGCCTGGTGGGACTCAATCCAACCGCAACTCGTGAACGAAGCCGCCATCGGTCCCGCCGAGAACCCCTTCAAAACGCGGTTCGAGCAACAATTCGGCCGCGTCCCGGCAAACAATCCGTAACCCGGATTACGCACAGACGAATTGGAACCAACCAAGATCAATAATAATTTGCATCTTTGACGTGTCCGACAAAAAGTAGCAGGCACACTCCGTGTGCCGTCCGCGAGACCGTGATTCGCCGAGGAATTCGGTGAACGGCACAGGGAATGTACCTACGACTTTGACTTCTGTCGGTCACGTCTTTACTGGACTTATCCCCTTTTCTGCTCCTTTCGCGAAACCCCGGGGCTTCGTCCAAAGCGACTCCAGACCCGGCCACCCCGCCGCGCTGGACTACCAATGTTTTGATTCTTGTCGGGCTGCGCAAATTCTTCTGCTTGAAAGTAGCCTTCATCGCTCCGCGTGAAGAAAGCCGTGAGCGAGTTCAGGGTCGAAAGTTGATCCAGCGCCCCACTCCAATTCGGCTTTCTTCACGCGGAGCGATGAAGGCGACTTTGGTTGCGGCCGATCCATCTTGTGTTCGTCATGTCTTACGGACTGACACTCTGTTCAGCCCGCGCTGTTCAGCCGCCTGAACGGGTCTCGGGGAGACGGCAGGACTGACGGAATCCGCACAGCCGGGCCGTGGAGAATTCGAGACAGGCCGGCATCTTCAGACTATTCGGCATGACCGTCACAATCGTCTGTGGCGGGACCGCGTGAGGGGTGATCGGACCGCTCGATACGGCGCATTCGGTCGGGTCGTGCGGGTCGTAGCGAATGCAACGACGTGACGGCGGAAGTTTCCGGAACCGTGAGCAAGGGATGGTCGCGACATGACAGGGGGTGGCGCGTGACGCGGCACGCCACTTGCCGAGCGAGGGAAATCGTGTGGCCGTGGTGGCGACATCGGAACCGGTATCGAAGTCCAACGCCGGTGACTCGCTCTTTCCTCTATTTGCAATGGTGCCTGCCATGCTCCTCAAACGATTGTCCATCACGTTGTGTTGCTTGTCTCTGGCTCCGTGTTCCTGGTTGGTTCCACAGCCCGGGCGGGCCTGATCACATCGCCTGCGGGAATCTCGTCGCCAACGGTCATCGACTTCAGTCAGTTTGTAGGCATTGGCCACAACTTCACGTCTGGACCAGAACAAATTGGCGGGCTCGTGGGACGTGATGTGGTCTTTACGTCTAGTACACAGTTTTCGGTTCTAGGTTCTGGTGGGTACGGCCTCGGGACTAACGGTGGTTGGTCGACGGGCCCAGGTGGAAACGCCTACACAGGGCTGAATTCAAACTCCGGAAATATGACTTTCACTTTCAACGATGGTTTGGTGAGCGGAGTCGGAGGGTTCATCAACTATGCTCCCGGGTTCGCCTCCGCGCTCATTGAAGCGCTTGCGGCGGATGGCATCACGATCTTGGAATCGTATGTCCTCAACCTCGACGCGCCCATTTCGACACCGGGAGGGGTAGACGATGGAGCGTTCCGGGGAATTCTCCGTGCCACTGCGGATATTGGCGCGTTTCGAGTCTCAAACGGATATGTGGTGCTCGACGATCTCACGTTCGGTGGTGGCGGAACCCAGTCGGTGCCGGAGCCGTCGAGTCTGGCGATGCTGGGTGTCGCGGGGTTGATCGGTGCGGTCCGTCGGTACCGACAGCGCAGGAGCGCGGTGCAGGGGTTGGTCGCAGTCTGACTTCCTCACCGGCGGTCGGATAGAAGAACAGCGGCAGAGGTTCAAGACGTGGTGGCCCGGCTTGATCGGTTCCGTGATTCAACGACGTGCCACTGCTTCGGAGAAGCAGTGAGTTCGGAGAATCGATGATCACTCGGCACTGCGGGGTGGCCCAGCTTGCTTCTCTTTAGACCGGGGACAAGGGTCACAGTCGTTCGGGGACATCTGCCGACTGCGCGACAACAGCGTCTACGAGGTCATCGAAGAGAAACCGCTCACCGAGGCCGACCGCGCGGCGAACGTGCTGTCGGACCAGATCGTGCGGTTCGGCAAGCCGACCAACACCAACACCACCACCAACCCGATCAGCCACCCGCTGCGACTGGTCCTCGTGAAGATCAAGCCGCACGTCTCGAAGGGCAAGTACAAAGGCGGCTCGTCCGGCGTCGACAGCGACGGCATCCTGCGGATCGCCACCAACCTGCTCGATGTCCCCGCCGAAATCATCGCGCTGCTGTACGCGTACCGCTGGACCATCGAGATCTTTTTCCGACAGTTCAAACATCTGTTGGGCTGCCGCCACCTGCTGAGTCACAACCAAAACGGCATCGAGATTCAAACCTACTGCGCGATCATCGCCTGCCTGCTGATCGCCCTCTGGACGGGCCGCAAGCCCACGAAGCGGACGCACGAGATGCTCTGCTTCCACATGCTGGGCTGGGCCACGACGGACGAGGTGGAAGCCCATCTGGCGAAACTGAAACTCGCCGACGAACAGGCCGCGAAAAAAATCTGAACGGCCCGCCGCGCTCGATTGCTCCCTCGCGATCCGAGCCCCTTCACGCTGCGCACTCGGCAACTCGCCGCCGCTCTTCCACTGCCGAACCTGCGGTTCAAACGCCGCCGCGCTCTCGCGCAAACCAATCACCGCGACTCAACCGCCCGTGTACGCCGAAATAATCAACTCAAGCAACCCGAGTGCCGAACAGTGTTGCCTCTCGTGGTCATTGATGAGACATCCGAGCGGGGTGGCGTAAGCCCCCTGGTTCTTCACGAACGGGCTTACGCCCAAGAACCAGGGGGCTTACG
>JAYSQC010000577.1:0-13010 GCA_043721755.1 Schlesneria sp. | reverse complement strand
GTCTTTCGCTCCGCGAAAGAACGCACTTCCACATCCCGAAAGGTGACAAGCGGCGGAGTTGCTCTTGGGAGGGTTCTATACCTCGCGCGGTCAGGACTGATTCATTTCACCGCGTGGGCAACGCCCACGCGTCCAGCGACGTGGAATTGTGTTTCGCCGCACGACGCGCGGGGCGTTGCCCACGCGGTGAAACGAGTCAACCCTGACCGCGCGAGGTGTAAACGAGGCCGTTCGGGCCGCGAGAGACGTAAGAGCAACTCACGCCAGTAGCGCCGGGTGCAGCTTGGCTTTCCCTTCCGCGCCGATCAGCCGTTGGTCGAGGCCCTGGAAGTTGTACGTCAGCTTGAACGGATCGAGGCCCAGCAGGTGCAGGATCGTCGCTTGCAGGTCGCGTACGTCCATCGGGTTCTCGGTAATGTAGTAGCCGATGTCGTCGGTCTTGCCGTACGTCTGGCCCCCTTTGATTCCGCCTCCCGCCAGCATCATCGTGAAGGCGTGCGGGTGATGATCGCGACCGATGAACGGTTGGTTCGGAGCGTTGTTCTGCTGCATCGGCGTTCGCCCGAACTCGCCGCCCCAAATGATGAGCGTCTCGTCGAACAGACCGCGCTGCTTGAGGTCTTTGATGAGGCCCGTCAGCGCCCGGTCGATCTGCTGCACTTTGATCGGCAGGATCGTCGGGATGTGTTCGCCGGGGCTGACTCCGTGATGATCCCAGCCCCAATCGTAAATCTGGACGAACCGCGTCCCCGCTTCAATGAGCCGTCGTGCGAGCAAACAGTTGTTGGCTAGAGCCGCATCCGTCCCCTTGTAGACGACGCGCGGATCGCTCGCCGCATCGGACTCGGGGACGAAGCCGGGCTTCGCGCCGTACAGGTCGAGGATGTGCTGCGGCTCCTTGGAGATGTCCATGATCTCGGGGACCGACTGCTGCATCCGATAGGCCAGTTCATACTGCGCGATGCGCGTGATGGTCTCGGGGTCGCCGAGTTTTTCGGCTTGAAACTCGTTCAGCGTTTTGAGGGCATCGAGCGTCTCGCGACGGCCCGCGCGGTCGAGGCCGTTCGGGTTCGAGAGGAACAACACGGGATCACCCGACGAGCGGCATTGGACTCCCTGATAGATCGACGGCAAGTAGCCGCTGCCCCAGACACTCTTCCCGGCGTCGGGCGTCTTGCCACCGCTGGTGAGAACCACGAAACCCGGCAGGTCTTCGTTCTGTGAGCCGAGTCCGTACGTCGCCCACGATCCGAGGGCCGCTCCGCCAAACAAGTTCGTCCCTGTGTGGAGCATGAGCTGCGCGGGAGCGTGGTTGAACTGCTCGGTGTGCATCGACTTCACGATGGCGATGTCGTCGATCACCTCGGGGAGATGCTTCCAAACTTCGCTCAGTTCCGATCCCGACTGCCCGTGCTTCGCGAAGTTAAACGGCGAACCGAGCATGTTCGGGACGCCCTGAATGAACGCGAACCGCTTCCCTTCGAGGTACTCCTTCGGGCACGGCTGCCCGTTGAACTTCTTCAGCGCGGGCTTGTCGTCGAACAGGTCGAGCTGCGTCGGACTGCCCGCCATGTGGAGATAGATCACATGCTTGGCTTTGGCCGGGTGCGGAGGCTGCTTGGGCGCGAGCGGGTTCTTCGCGACAGGCCACGGCGGAGCGGCGATGCCATCGCGCTGCAGCATCGTCGCGAGCGCAACGGCTCCCAAGCCGACGCCGCTCTGTCCAAAGAAGTGTCGTCGCGTGACGGCACTCAGATACTCGTGATGCAGGTTCATGTCTGGGCCTCAATGACCGAACGGAAATCCGGCTTCGTTGTTCTGTACTAAGACATCTGAGCGGGGCGGCGTCAGCCCCCCGGTTCTTCCAGCAGGGCTAACCCGGATTATTCACCACGAAAAACACGAAAGACGCGAAAGTGAAGAAGTGGCGCGAGTTCTGTTCCCAAGCGACCGCGATGGCACGACGCACGATGACTTGAGATGCTCTGATCCCAACTCTGACGTGTCCGACAGAAGTCAAAGTAGTAGGCACATTCCATGTGCCGTTCACCCAATTCCTCGGCGAATCACGGTAGCGCGGACGGCACACGGAGTGTGCCTGCTACTTTTGTCGGACACGTCAACTCTCTTCAATTTCGAGTCTTTCGTGGTTCCTTATGAATAATCCGGGCTAACGCCCAAGAACCGGGGGGCTGACGCCGCCCCGCTCAGAAATGTCTCGCTTTGTCCCGCCCGAAGTGTAAACGAAAAGAGATGTGGCGCTCCTCGCTCACGCTTCGGGTGAGTGTTACTACCGTCCGCGTGAGGTTGATAGGCGAGGCGGACTTGCGGCAAGTCACGCGGCGCGGCGGTGGGATTGGGCGTCGAACAGGCGTTGATAAACGGGACAGGTGGCCAGCACCTCGGCGTGGTGGCCGAAGGCGATGGCTCGCCCGTGATCCATGACCAGCACATGCGAGACGAGTTCGACGAGGGTCGTCGTCATCGCGTGCGTGACGATCAGCGTCGTGCGACCGACGGAAAACTCTCGCAGCGTCTCGTGGATGAGCTGTTCGCTGTGAGCATCCACGGCCGACGTGGCTTCGTCGAGAATGAGGATCGCCGGGTTTCGCAACAGGGCGCGGGCGAGAGCGACTCGTTGACGCTGGCCTCCCGAAAGTCGATGGCCGCGATCGCCAACGTGGGTCTCCAACCCGTCGGGCAGTTGTCGCGCGAAATCGGTCACACGGGCGCGTTTCGCGGCCTCTTCGATCTCCGCTCGCGACGCCCCCGCGCGACCGTAGGCGATGTTGTCGGCGATGGTCCGGTCGAAGAGGAACGTCTCCTGTGTGACGACTCCAATTTGGGAACGCAGGTCACGCAGATCGGCCTCGCGCAGATCGACGCCATCCAAGCGAACGGTTCCCGACTGCGCGTCGTAAAAGCGCGGCAGCAGGTTCACCAACGTGGACTTGCCCGACCCGTTGCCACCGACCACGGCGACAGTCGCCCCGAACGGGATGCGCACCGAAACACTGTCGAGTGCCGGAGGTCTCGTGGAGTCACCTCCGGTTGTTTCGCCCTTCGCGTCAGTGGCCGTTGCGTAACGAAAGGTGACGTGATCGAACTCGATTGCGATGCTGTGCCGAGGAAGCAGCGCGGACTGTTCGGGGACAGTCAGCAGTGATGCGCGATCCATCCAACCGAAGACGCGATCGCACGCGGCGGCCGCACGCTTCACGCGCGAGTAGACCGTTGCCAGCTTGCGTGCGGGGTCGAGAATTCCGGCCAGTAACGTGTAAAGCAGCGCGAGATCCGACGCCTGCATCGGTGTCGAGGACAGCGTGATGCCGAAGATCGAGGTCTGTTGGTAGAGAACCAAATACGCACCGGGAAGCGATGTCGCACAGACGGCGACCGTCGCGAGGAACTCGACGGACGGACTGGCGAGCGCGTCGATCCGCACGATCTGCTGCGCCTTGTCGAAGTAGTCACGCTGCTCTTTCGCGAGTCGCCGTCGGTGCAGCCGCTCGTTGCGAAAGGCGAGGACCGAACGGAACGACGTGAGCGTCTCATCAAGCACGCGGTAGACGCGCGACATGCTTTCCATTTGCCGACCGCTGGCCCGCTTCAAACCGCGACCGAACTTTTGGAAGAGAACCACCGCGACCGGAGCACAGACGAATGACAGAGCCGTCAAACGCCAGTTCACACACAGCGCACACGCCACGCAGAAGAACGCCTTCAGCGGTTCCAGCACCATCAGGCTGCCGAACAGCGTCAGGCCAAGCGTCACCTGTTGCAGGTCGAATGTGAACCGCGACATCAATTGCGGCGTGGTCTCAAGCGCGAGCGTTTGCTGGTCGAGCTTCAGTGTGCTGCGGAACAACCGCTTCCGCACCGACTGCATCGTCCGCTGCACGATGGAACCGACCAACACATCCTGCCAGTACGACGCGCAGCACTTCACAATCGTAACGGCCAGCAAGGCTCCCATCACAGCGGACAACAACGCGAACTCATCCTGCGGAACCCACGGCAGCAGCGTCGAGGCGATCCACTCGTTCTGCCATTCGCTCCATCGAGCCGCGGCGAGATCGGTCCTGCTCGTCAGCAGATCGACTTGAGACAGACGCAGTGCGGCGTCATTGCCTTCGTGCGCGAGCTGCTTCATCCAGTAATCGAGTTCGAGTTGGCGAGTCGTCTCCGTCGCGATCGTACTCTGCGCTGCCTGCCGCTTCTCCGCGACGAACTCGTGCAGCCCCTGTCCTTCGAGCAATAATTTCACGACGGGAAAGACGAGCAGCAGCGAAACCACGGACAGCAGCGCGGCCACAGCAGCCAACCCGGCCGACGCGACCAATCGCTGTCGCAGGTGCCAGACAAACGGAATCAAACGCGCAAGACTGCCCACAGATGCCACCCCAAATCATCGGACTCAAACGGGGCGGGATTAGACAGGCAGGCTCAGAAACGGTCCAGACGAGTTTAGGCGGCGGCGAACTCGTCTGGGCCACCCCAAGAAGAGTCCGCCGGGTACGAACTCGCTTCTCCAGCCATCCCCCCGCGTACCACAGGAGTGGCAACAGCAGCACGCTGAGTCCGGTCAGCTTCACCGCCGCCGAACCTCCCGCGAGAATCCCCAACAACAGAGGTGACGCTCGCAGGAACTCCGGCGCACCGAGTGAAAGACTGACGCGGCTGGGCCGGTATTTCACACCTAGCGCGATCAGCACGACGGCCACGTTCAGCAACAAAAAGGACTCGACATAACAGTTGGCGCTGGCCATGAGCGTCGCGGGACACACGGCAAACGCCATCACGAGCGCCGCCGTCGTGAGGCCGTCCAACTTCCGCAGGATCAGGCGTGCCATCGCCGCCAACCCGACGATCCAGCACGTCCAAATGAAGAGCCGGGGGGCGATCACACTTTCCAGCGGCGCGATCAACCAGAACAGAATCTCACCGGCGGAGGGGAACCCGGAATAGGGAAGATCGGGATAGAAGGCGGGCCAGCCATCGACCCGCCATCGCCGAGGCAGGACGTTGTGATAGACCAACTCATCCCACCCCGTCGGATAAGCCAAGGCGGGACCGAGTGTCAGCAACGTCGCACCCGCGATGAGCGCGACGAATCACGGGCGACGACGCAGCATTCTCAACACGGCTGGAACGCGCGCCACGTCTCGCCGTTTCAGCCAGCATTCCATCGCCGCCGGAAGGCTCAGCCCCGCAACCAACCAAACCGTTCTGTCAGCAGCCAGCGCCCCCCGACACTCCCAGCACGATCCCCAACCACGCCAGGAGGTTCAGCCCCACCACGGCACGCAGCAGACCGTGGTCAATGGGCGGACATCGAACAATCCTCGCGGCACGAACGACGACTCCCCCCAACGTCCACGCGGCACACCAGAGTAGCCCCACGCCGAGCACAGCCCGATGAATTGCTCCGAGTGACTCCAACTCCATCGCCATTCTTCGCCTCTTAGGAACGGGGTCGCAATAACTTCCCGATCAGCCTGTTTCACTTCGGGAAGTTATTGCGCTCCCGTTCCTTAACGAGCAGCGGCACCGCCAAACGACTTCATCTGCCACGAGCAGAGCCACTCTGCCGCCGCTCGAACTCGGTGCGCGACAGCCGGTCGCCGTCGCGCAGCAACGGACTGACTTGGCGGGATGCACCGCGAATCGGCGGAGCTGCGGCCCGCACGGTCGTCTGTTCCAGAATGTCAGTCGCCATCGGGACTCTCCTCACAAGAGCAGATGTCGTCGCAGAACTCGTGTACGCCAGACGCTCGATCGTGATGGAGATGCCGCGGTGAAGAACGTAACCGAGGCCCCGCGTTAGACCAAAGTCGCCATCATCGCTCCGCGTGATGAAAGCTGTGTGCGAGTTCCGCGCTGATTGCACGAACCCTGTCCACTCACTCTCGGCTCACTTCACGCGGAGCGATGAAGGCGACTTTGAAGACGGACGGACGAGGCGTCCATCCTACGCGCGTCATTTCTGGGTCAGTTCCTTGTGGACGTGTGTTCGATGTTCACGTCTACGAACGGGCCTTCGATCGAGATCGTGGCCTCTGTGATCCACCACGCGAGATCGCCACAGTGAACGAGGGGAGTGGTTTGGGAAGTGGCTTCGCGACGTTTACTTCAGATTGGCGATGAATCAGCTTCGTCGATGACCCCGATGACGGTGTCCATTTGCAAGTCTATGCTCCGTTCACTCCCGTCTTCCACATGGCGCAGTCCGAAGCGCCGTTTCATGACTGGGACATCATCGCTGACCACGTCGATTGGCGCGTGAGAGAAAGCGGATTTGGGGGCAATGCCCCCTTAGGAACAGGCACGCAATCACTTCCCGTGAGCGGCTGGGCGCTAGCCGCCGGTGAGAAGGAACTACCGGCTCACAGAAGGAACTACCGGCGGCTAGCGCCTTGCCGCTCACAGAAGCACTGCGTCAAACTGGGAAGTGATTGCGTGCCAGTTCCTAAGTCGTCCCACATGGGAGTACAGGCGACGCTACAGATTTGTAATTGCAGAGGCTTGAAACGCGATGCCCCGGACGGCTGGAAGCTGTCCGGGGCATCGGAGTTTCAGACTGATCTCATCGAGTGCCTCTTGATCACTTGATGAACAGCATTTCCTGGTAGGTCGGCAGTGGCCAGAGATCGTCGGCGACGATCCCTTCGAGTTCATCGACAACAGTTCGGACGGCCTCCATCGCGGGCTTCACCTGCTTCGCACAGCGATCGGCCGCTTGTTGTGGGTTCGAGACGCCGTGTCCGCCGTGGCCACCCTCTTCGTTGAGGTGTTCCAGCGCGGCGACGCTTTGGTTCAGCGACTTGATCAGGCTGCTGAGTTTCGTCAGCAGCGAGGCATCGAACTCGACACCGGCCGCTTTACAGTTGCCTGCGGCGGCGGCGAGTTCACTTTGGTAACGGACGGCAGCCGGGTAGATGATCGTTTTGGCGATCTCGTGCGTCAGCTTGGCTTCGACGTTCAGCGTGAGGACGTACTGCTCGAAGTAGATTTCGCGGCGGCTTTCGAGTTCGCGCGGCGTCAGCACCTTGTACTTGTCCATCATCGACACGACGGCGGGAGCGGTGAGGTCCGGCAGCGAGTCGATCGTCTGCTTCCTGTTCGGCAGACCCCGTTTGGCCGATTCGGTTTGCCACTCTTCGGTGTAGCCGTCGCCGTTGAAGATCACTCCACCGTGCTCATTGATGATCAACTTGAGCAGCGTTTGCACGGCTCCGCCGAACTTGGCCGCATCACCGCTGGCGACCTTCTCCAGTTCGGTCGCACAGTAGTCGAGCGACTCGGCCATGATCGTGTTCAAGGCGACCAGCGGTCCCGCCATCGACTGACTCGAACCGACCGCGCGGAATTCAAACTTGTTGCCGGTGAAGGCGAACGGGCTGGTCCGGTTGCGGTCGCCCGCGTCCTTCGCCAACGGGGGCAGCGTATCGACGCCGACGGTCATCATGCCCTGCTGCTTGCTGGTGGCGGCCGAACCGCTTTGCTTGATCTGCTCGAACACGTCGGCCAATTGGTCGCCGAGGAAGATCGAGATGATCGCGGGAGGAGCTTCGTTGGCACCAAGCCGGTGATCGTTGCCCGCGTGGGCAACGACGGCTCGCAGCAGCGTCGAGTGCTTGTGGACGGCACGAATCACGGCGGCGCAGAACACGAGGAACTGCATGTTCTCGTGCGGAGTCTTGCCCGGTTCGAGCAGATTCCCTTGAGTGGCATTGCCGAGCGACCAGTTGCAGTGCTTGCCCGAGCCATTCACACCCGCGAACGGCTTCTCGTGCAGCAGGCATTCGAGTCCGTGCTTCTGAGCCACTTTCTTGAGGATCAGCATGGTGAGTTGCTGATGATCGGCCGCCACGTTGGCGTTCTCGTAGACCGGCGCGATCTCGTACTGGCTCGGAGCCACTTCGTTGTGACGGGTCTTGACTGGAATGCCGAGTTTGAACATCTCACGCTCGGCGTCCAACATGCAGGCCAGCACACGGTCGGGGATCGCACCGAAGTACTGGTCGCAGAACTCCTGACCTTTAGGGGGAGACGCACCGAACAGCGTGCGACCGGCGTTGATCAGATCGGGCCGGGCGAAGAAGAAGTTGCGGTCGATCAGGAAGTATTCCTGCTCGGGACCGCACGTCGAGACGACGAGCGCGGGCGACTTATGGCCGAACAGCTTCAGGATGCGCTGGGCCTGCACGTTGACCGCCTTCATCGAGCGGAGCAGCGGCGTCTTCTTGTCGAGAACTTCGCCGGTCCACGAGAAGAACGCGGTCGGGATGCAAAGCGTCGTGCCATTGGCATTCTCAAGGATGTACGCGGGGCTGGTCACGTCCCACGCGGTGTAGCCACGCGCTTCAAACGTGGCGCGGATGCCGCCCGAAGGGAAGCTCGATGCGTCTGGTTCGCCTTGGATCAGCGCGCTGCCGCTGAATTCGGCGACCGCCCCGCCCGCTCCGTCCGGGTTCAGGAAGCTGTCGTGCTTTTCAGCGGTCAAACCGGTGAGCGGATGGAAAACGTGAGCGTAGTGCGACGCACCCTTCTCGATGGCCCAGTCCTTCATTGCGGCTGCGACGGTGTCGGCGACATCGGCGGCGAGCGGCTCGCCCATCTCAATCGTCTTCAAGACCGACTTGTAGATGCTCTTCGGCAGACGATCCTTCATCACTTTTTGACTGAACACATTGCAACCGAACAGTTCGCCCGCCGAAGTCTCGGCGAAGTTCAGAGGAGCCGGAGCCGACTTAAAGTTTGTGACTGCATTGATTGCATTCATCCGCGACGCACTGCCACTCATAACACGAAGCCTTCCAAAATCAGGTTGAGCGCGAAAAAAACACCACCGCCCTCCCGCGACGAGCAACCACTATGCCGAGCCGTCATTCCGTACCTGACCCCGACGCGAGGGGCGAGAATCTAACAAGACTCCGCGCAAAGTTCACGGCAACCCGAGTCAGACCGTCACGACCGAGCCTTTCATGAGATGCCAGGTTTCCGGGCGGAGGCTGCGCGCTTCGCGAGCGAGTGTGGCGTCCACTTGTCCGCCTCTCCTTGGGTCGCTGTGACACGGAAGAACGTTCGGTGAAAAAGTTCGTGGAGCGTGCCCGTGGGTCGGGTTGGCGAAGCCTTGCTGCGCGATCGTCAAACTTTGGGGCAACGACAACCAAGTGGCCGATCATTCCCGGCGTGATATACCGCACAACGGATGACGATGGCGCAATTCACACTAACCCGAAGCGTAAGCGAGGACGTGTGTTGCCTCCTCGCTTACGCTTCGGGTTAGTGTCAGCGTCTGTCGTGCGAGGTATAACCGGAACTCTTGCCGCCTCACATCATCAATGTGGCTGTTGGAAGAGACAAGGCTTGCTTGACGGCGAGTTCGGTGGCGTTAGAATCGCCGCCCGCTCTGGCTGAGAAAACGATGAGTGACTTCATCTCGAACAATCCAGCCGGAATAACGAGGGGTCGTAGATCAATTGGTTAGATCGCCAGCTTGTCACGCTGGAGGCTGCGGGTTCGAGTCCCGTCGATCTCGTTTGAAAAGCCTTGTCCGCAAACACTGCGGGCAAGGCTTTTTGCTTTGATTCATGGGGTTTTCGTGCGTCGCTCTTCTCGCCATCCGCTCATCGGCATCGTCCGATGAGATGACAGCAAACGACACAGATTGCCCCCGTTTGCCAATGTTTGGTGCAACAGGTGGTGCAACCAAACTGACGGGATGTCTGAGGGAAGGCATGGCGTCTTGAACGTCTGTCCCGGTCGCTCGCATCGTCATCGCTTGGCGTTCGGTCGCTGGCGAGGAATTAAGGTTGAGGGACGGGAGCGAATCCAACGCCCCCGCCACGTCGAGCAACTTCGGATCGGTGTAGACGTTCATCGTCAGGTTGATGTTGCTGTGACGCATTGCGGCTTGAGCCGTTCGTGGAGCAACGCCTCCCTTGGACAACAGCGTCCCGAACGAATGCCGCAGAGCGTGAACGTCGATGGTTCGTCCTCTCTCGTCGGCCTTGTCGATCCCAGCGGCGAGCAGGTCGCGGTCGAGAATCTTTCCGAGTGACTCAGGAACGGTGAACAGCAGTCGCTTCCTGTCATGAATGCCCCTGTCGTTGCGTAGCTTGAGCGTTGCCGCGTTTGGCGTATCGGACAGCAATCCCTCAGATCGTTCGCCAAGTCGTGCCGTAGCGGGATCGTGGAACCTTGCCGGTTCTTCTCGTCGGCCGCGTTCAACACGGCGAACGGCATCGGCCCGTCGAGTTCCAGTTGTCCGACCGTCAACGATGCGAGTTCACCCTTCCGCAGTCCCGTCAGAACGAGCGTCTTGTAGATCAACGCCCGCTCTCGTCCGAGCCGTTCCAGTTCGGCCGCGAAGTCGGGATTGTCGGCGAGCCGTTCCCGCGCCCGTTCGACGGCAGCGTGAAGGGAATCGAGTGTCAGCGGCTTGTACGTCCAGTTCGACCTCTTGCGTCGTCTGCCGGTCGCTTCGGCTTGGTTGCCATCCACGGCCAGCGTCTCTCGTCCGAACTCGGCGAGCGGCCTCATCCGTGCCACTTGCAGCAGCTTCACCAGTTCGGCTTCCGTCATCGCCCGTCGTTGCCGTCGTCGGTCACTCTTCTCGTCCGCCTTGGCGATGCGAGCCAGTGGATTCGAGGCGAGCCGTTCGGTTTGAACGCACCACTTGCAGAACCCCGACAGCGACTGAGAGTACGAATTGCGAGTGCGTGCGGACATGCCTTCGGCTTTGCGTGCCACCAGCCAGCGTTCGACAGGCTGTGATCCCACGTCCCCGAGTCGGGCGAATTGGCAATCCCTCGCCAGTCGTGTTGCCAGCCGTTCGGTTTCGATGAGATGCTTTGGGGACACGTCTTTCGCTTGCAGTGTGAGCAGGTACGAGCCGAAGTGATCGGCAAACGGCTCACACTGATGATCGGCGGTCGCGGCTTCTCCGGTTGAGATGACTTCCGCTTTGACCAGTTCGGCCCGCCGTTCCAACTTGGACAGAATCGACCGAGCGGCGTCCTCATCACGACAGCCGGTCGAGACTTCGCAGACGTATCCCGAGCCGTCCCGAAACTTGGCGAGGTAGGTTCCCGACTCGTCGAGGATGCGAGTCGAGCCGTCCGCCCCCGTCGTCACCTTGGCCGTGCGCGTCTTGCCGCCCTTTGCGGGTTTCCACCGGGCGAATGGCTGGCCGTTCTTCGTGAACAGTTCCGCCCTCTTGGGCAGCGGTCGTGTCACGGTTTTCTTGTAGACCGTTCCCATGTCACTTCCCCTTGGCTTTTTTGGCCAACCGTTTGGATTCAGCGGCAATCGCCTTGTCGAGCTTTTCAATAGTTCGTGGCGAAGCCGAGTGTTTGCCGGTTTCCAGCCGCGAAATGGTTTCTTGCCGGACGCTGGCCAGTTCCGCCAATCGTTCCTGACTCAACCCTGCCGCCTTGCGGTCGCGAATGAGGTTTCGCGCCAACGAAATGCGGGTGTATTCGACGGCGGGAAAGCGCCCGTTCGCGTCGGGGGGCGGCAGCGTCGGGAGAACGTCATCGTCCCCGATTGCTTGCCCCGCGTCGCGACAGAGCCGTTCGTAGATTGGCTCTTCCAACAGGACAAACCGCTTGCCCGCCACTTCGATCCGTTGCAGTCCCAACATGTTCACCCCTCGTAGAAACCGTCGCGGTGTCCGATCCGTTCGATAATTACTTCGGTTCCCGTGACTCGAAACTGAATCCGATAGTCCCCCGTGCGAATGCGGTAATGCTCTGCCAAGTCGCCCCGCAACGGCTTCGCGCCACTCACGGCTGGCCAGTTCCCCAAACGCCGGACGATGTTTTCCAGTCGCGACAACACAACATTCGGCAACTTGCCCAGTTGCTCCACCGCTTCCCGTTCGTAGGTGACTGTCGCCATGACATGAGTATGACAATACTGTTCCGAGCGTCAATGTCGAACAACGGCGGGCGGGCAATCTTCTGTTCTTTGCGTCCGCAGACTCCAGTCAGGCGGACGCCTTATGGTCCCTTATGGGATATGTGACAGTCAGGTGTCACCGAGAAGTGCGCCGAATTGTCACACGTCAAGGTGACACAGCTTTGTCACATGGGCAGGTGACACCAGCTTGTCACACGTTACGGCGGCTTGGCGAGCGGCAGAACGCGGTAGACGTTCATCCCCCGATTGAACCCGCCCCGATGAACGGTTCGCAGCAGTCCCGTTGACTCCAGTTTGCCGAGAATCCGAATCACAGTTCGGCGGTTGATCCCCGCTCGCCGGGCAATGTCGGTTTGAGCCGTGCGGGCGGTTCCGTCTTTAGTGTCTCGCCACAACACCAGCCAGACGGCGGCTTCGTTGCGAGTCAGTCCGCCGAGCGTGAAATCGACAAAGCCGTTGATGGTCGCGAACCTGTCGCCCGCTCCCGCCGTTCGCTTCGGTTTCTCGCCTGCCTTGCCGTTCGCGTTCCCTTGTCGGGTTCTCGGCGGTTCCATCGGTGACAGA
Organism: Schlesneria sp.; assembly: GCA_043721755.1. Taxonomy (GTDB): domain Bacteria; phylum Planctomycetota; class Planctomycetia; order Planctomycetales; family Planctomycetaceae; genus Schlesneria. Next base: position 518 of record JAYSQC010000577.1, on the reverse strand, counting down.
ACCGAGCAGCCCGGCAGCACGGGCGGACGTCCGTTGGTTTCTTGAGTCATCGGCCCACCCCCCAACGAAAGAGTTCCGCATCGTCGCCCGCATCGTCAGCGGCGGCAGATGTTCGCCCCCACAGATCGGCGATGGCGGCTTGGAGCTTGCCCCGTGGTTCTCGCTTGGTGGGCGAGGTCGATTCGCCACCATCAAGCGGCGTGAAGGATTGATGCGGCTTGTCGAACTGCAACCGCACGTCGCGGCATTCGCCGTTGCGGCTTTTGAGGTGCCTCAGAATCACTTCATCGTCGGCCGCATCGTCCGGCGTCAGGATGAAGGCATCGTCGGCCCCGAACTCCAGTTCGCTCGATTCACGGAACGAGGCGAGGTTCAGCCCGTCGCCCGCGTAGCTCGACCGGCCCGCCTTATCCTTCGTGCGACCCACGGCCGACAGCACGATGACAGCCACGCCCGCATCGGCGAACGCCCGCAGATGACTCATCGTGGCATCGACCGAGCCGCGTTTGTCGCCATGC
>JAYSQC010000576.1:0-1844 GCA_043721755.1 Schlesneria sp. | reverse complement strand
CCCCCACCCCGCTCAGATGTCTCATCAACGACCGTGCAAGGTATAGCTCAGTGTTCGTCGTCGTCATCATCATCTTCTTCGCCCCCTTCTTCGAGGAGTCCCTTTTTGGCGCGGGCGATTCTGGCTTTCAGTTCACCCGGTTGATTGGATTTAATGACGACCACATCCTCATCGCACAGCTCGTTCTTCCACAAGTTGAACAGCGCGTCGTCCAGCAGTTGCATGCCGAATTTACGACCCGTTTGAATGGAGGAATTGATGCGATAGGTCTTGGCCTCGCGAATCAGGTTGGCGATGGCAGGTGTCACGACGAGCATCTCATAGGCAGCCACGACGCCCTTCGGTTTGCGGGGCAAGAGTGCTTGTGAAAGGATGCCGATGATGGCGACCGACAATTGAGTTCGAATTTGCTCCTGCTGGCTGGTCGGGAACACGTCGATGATGCGGTCCACGGTTCCTTGTGCGCCCGTGGTGTGAAGTGTTCCGAACACAACGTGGCCCGTTTCGGCGGCGGTAATAGCGGAAGCGATCGTCGCCAAGTCTCGCATCTCACCGACCAAGATCACGTCCGGGTCCATGCGCAGCGCGCGGCGCAATGCTTCGGGAAAGTCGGGAACATCGACGCCGATCTCACGCTGATTGATCGTCGATTTCTTGTGCTGATGGTAGTACTCGATCGGGTCTTCGAGCGTGATGATGTGGTGATCAACGGTGTCGTTGAGATAGTTAATCATGCTGGCCAAGCTGGTTGTCTTGCCACTGCCCGTGGGGCCGGTGACGAGAAACAGACCGCGCGGGCGAGTCAGCAAGTCGCGGACGACCGCCGGTAACCCGAGTTGCTCGAACGACATGAATTCGTTGGGGATCCGCCGCAGCACCATTCCAATATGGCCGCGCTGTTTGAAGACTGCGACGCGAAATCGTGCTTTGTCGCCGAACGCAAAGCCGAAGTCGGTTCCGCCGACTTCTTGAAGTTCCTGCTGGTTCCGCTCGGGCGTGATGCTTTTCATCAGCCCGACGGTGTCTTCGGGGGTGAGGGTTTTGGTCTCCAGTCGCACCAAGTGGCCGCCGGAGCGGACCACTGGCGGTTGACCCGTCGTAATGTGCAGGTCGCTCACTCGTTCGCGAACGACGGTCTCAAGCATCTTGTCGATCTGCAGTGTCGCCATGTTGATTCTCACTGATAACGAAGTGACGAAAGGCTGTTTGCGGGGATTGCTGTTCGGCTAATTGTGACGCGCCCGACAAAATCCGTAGCTGAACTCGCAAGAGTTCAGGCGCTCGTTCAATTGAGCCTGAATTCTTGCGAATTCAGCTACGACCAGAGCGGGGATCGACTTTTGTCGGGCGCGTTAATTGTGATGACCCCGCAGGGCATGACGTGATTTGGCGACGGGGCCATTGTCGGATGTCACCATGCTCAATCAAATGTTGTGGGAAGTTGGAGGGTGAGGCGCGGCTCCAGCGCAAGGCGACGGGCAAGAAACGATTTACGCGAACACACCAACCCGAAGCGTGAGCGAGGAAGCAACGCACGTCCTCGCGTACGCTTCGGGTGAGTGTGAAATGTGCCATCCTCATCCGTCCGCGGTATAACCACCGCCGTGCTCTCACGATCACAGGACAAGAGATGTCAAGGATTGAGATTCGACTGCAATCAGCCTCACTCCGCGTTCAACACAAGGCGGGCTGATCCTGACGAGCAGCCTTAGTTGCAATCCTTCGCGCGGGCGATAACATGCCCGGCCGACTTGGGTGCTTGAGGCGTGTTGCTTCGAGAGAATAGGGAAGACGGTTTGAATCCGTCGCGGTCCCGCCGCTGTATCCGGGGACGAACGCCGCAC
>JAYSQC010000575.1:0-55318 GCA_043721755.1 Schlesneria sp. | reverse complement strand
CCGCTGAAGAACAAACGGCTCTCACCGAGTACGCCGCTCAACACGGCCTCACCCAAACCTGCCGAGTGATCCTCAACCTCAACGAGTTCGCGTCCCTTCAACTTCGACGAAGCGGCCGAGTGACAGGGCGAGCGGCACGAGTTCGAGTACGCGCCACGTAGGATGGACGCCCCGTCCGTCCGGCTCTTCCGGGCAAGCTCGGACGGACGGGGCGTCCATCCTACGGGTCAACGATTTCCGGCCGCGCGCCTAACGGTGCAGCTGGCCTGTCACACTCGTCCTCAAACAAGCGAATCCACCGGGGCAAGCCCATTGGTCTCGACACAACGATTGAACCGCGTGCGATTCCAAGCGAAGTGCGAATGCAACCTGCTGTCAGGCCGATTTCCGCAGGCGTCCCATTCGCTGTCGCTCTTTCGGTCAGGACGAAGAGGCGACAGCGAATGTCAGAATCGGAGACGCACTCCAAGAGACAAACATCGATCAAGGACTCGATCGCCGAGTTGTGTCGAGACCAATGAGGCAAGCTGGATGGGGTCTCGGCCCATCCGAATCGGGCAGTAACTAGCTCGCCGTCTCGTTCACCATCCGCACGAGGCGGATGGGGTCTGAGTCGGCTTACTTCGCCTCTTCCAGCTTCGCCTCCACGAACTGAATCAGCCGGTTGATCGAGTCGAGGTTGTCGGGCACGAGTTCGTCGTCAGCGACCTTCACTCGAAAGCGGTCTTCGATGAACGAAACCAGTTCCAAGACGCCGGTCGAGTCGATCAGTCCCTGTTCGAGGAACGAATCGTCCGCGTCGAGCTGCAGGCCCTTGCGGCCAAACAGCAAGTTGTCGGACACGAACTTGCGGACATCAGCTTCAATCGCGGGCATGTTTGAGAACCTTGTTGAGAAGGGAAGTGAGGTGTGTGGAAAAGGTCTGGTCGTTTCACCGCGTGGTCTGTACTGAGACATCTGAGCGGGGTGGCGTCAGCCCCCGGCACTCACTTTGCCCGCAAAGTAGCAGGCACATTCCATGTGCCGTCCGCAAAACGCCGGTTACGGCACATGGAATGTGCCTACTACTTTCTAAAGTGAGTGCCATTGGGCGAGCGCCCTGCGGCTGACCGGGAAGTTATTGCGGACCCGTTCCTTAGGCGAGTCGTGTGCCGTCAGGCCACGGGCTTCTGGCTGTGATCCAGAACCAGCAGTCTGACGGCAATGGAAACGAGAACATCGGCCGCATTGTGTCGCGAGATTTTATGAACCGCCAGCCCATCCTCGCACCCCAATGCAAACCCTGCGGCCAATCCGTGGGCCGCAACGGCGCGACAGGAATGCTCCGCAAGGTTTGCCCGGCTGCCGCAATTCTGCTGACGCATGGGAACGAACGGGTGCAGTCGTTCCTTGGTGGTCAGTGGAGATCTGAACCCGCTTCTTTCCGACTCCCTCCCCTCGGCGGGGAGGGCTGGGGAGGGGGGGGATTGGCAGAAAGACCGTCCCTCGGTCATCGCCCCCCCCCTAAACCCTCCCCGCCGAGGGGAGGGAACTAAGACGTTCGATTCCGGGACGGCATTTGCATGACCACCAATGGGCGACTGCACCCGGAACGATCCGATCCCGAGTTGAGGGTTTCCCTTGGCTCCGCCCCTGCCGCTAGAATGCCGCCGCCGTTCGCAGGCTTTTTCCGAGCTTTGCCAACCACGTCGTCTCCGACAAAAGTAGCAGGCTCACTCCGTGTGCCGTCCGCGACAGCGACATTTGTAGGAGTATTCGGTGAACGGCACATGGAATGTGCCTACTACTTTGACTTCTGTCGGCGACGCCAACCACGACTCATCCGATTCTTCAACTCGTTCGGTGGTCTCACGCATGACTCGTTCCTCTCCGTCGCAACCTGTTCCGGCCGCGCAACCGGTTCAAGAGACCTCGATTGCTTCGATTGAAGGGGGACTGCGCTACCGCGGCTACGCGATCGAGGAACTGACCGAGCAATCGAACTTTCTCGAAGTCGCCGCACTCGTGGTTCACGGCGACCTGCCGACACACGAGCAACTGGCCGACATGCAGGCCGTCCTCTCCGAAGCCGCCGTGCTCGATGTCGATCTGCTGGGATGGATCGAACGGATTCCGCTCAATGTTCCCGCGATTGACGTGCTGAGAACGGCGGTCAATCTCATCGCGCTGTCCGAGGTCGGTGACGAGGAATCACAACCGACCGCGACTTGGGACGCCCTTCAACGGCTGCTCGCTCAGCTTCCGCTCGTGATCTCCGCCCGCACTCGCCTGTCGCGCGGACTGGAGTTGCTGGAGTCGCGTGATGACCTCTCTTACGCGGGCAATCTGCTCTGGCTGCTGACCGGTCGCGAACCGACGCCAACCGCCGAACGAGCTTGCAACGCATTCCTGATTCTCTCCGCCGAACACGAGTTCGCGCCGTCCACGTTCGTCGCCCGCATCGTCGCCTCAACCCGCTCCGACTTTCACTCGGCGATCATCGCGGCGATCTGCACGATTAAGGGTGTCTGGCATGGCGGACCGGGCCGGCAGGTCATCGACATCCTCGAAGCGGTCGGAACGACAGCCGCCGCCCCGGCCATCGTGCAAGCCGTGCTGCGTCAGTACGAACGCCTCCCCGGTTTCTGGCATCGCGTCTATCGAACCAGTGACCCGCGCGCCGAACTGCTCTCGTCCTATTGCCGCGCCCTGGCCGAAGAAACCGGTCATCAAAATTTGGAGGATGTCGCGGCCGCCATCGAAAGCGCGGTGTGGGACGAACAGCACATCCTGCCGAGCCTCGACTGGCCCGCTGCGAGACTGCTCCATTATCTCGGCCTTGATGCCGATCTCTTCGTACCGCTGTTCGTCATCAGCCGCATGGTCGGCTGGGCGGCCCACTACATGGAACAACATCAATCCCCGCAACCAATCCGACCGCGCGGCACCTACGCCGGACAACACGGCCGCGAGTTCGAGTCGCTTGACGAAAGGGGTTGAGTGGGGTTGATGGTCGAAGGTTGATGGTCCTAACGCAGCGGACCCGTCACCCTAAGACCAGTGCAAAGTGAGAAGTGATCAGTGCAAAGTGCAAAATGCTTCCGGATGACGCTCTGCTGACACTTTGCACTTCTCACTCATCCCTAACTTCGTCGCAGCATCCACTGAAGTTCCGGACAAACAAACCAAGTCACAAGATCGCTCCGACTCCACTTGCGTCCCGCCTGACTTTCAACCCTCAACCCTAGACCCTCAACCTTCCATGCACGCCTATCAACACTGCATCAATCCCCTCTGCGGTGCCACGTTCGACGTGGCCGATGTTCTCACCTCGTGCCCCGATTGCGGCAACTTGCTCGACATCGACTACGACTGGGGCAAGCTTCCCGTTCCGAAGTCGATGCGCGACTTCGAGGCGCGCTGGTCGAACCGCCGCAACCCGCTCGATGTGAGCGGCGTCTGGCGGTTTCGCGATCTGCTGCCGTTCGCGCGAGACGAAGACATCGTCACGATTGGCGAAGGCCAGACGATCCTGCAACGGAGCGAAGCGGTCGGCCGGTACGTCGGCATGAACACGGCCGCATCGACCGGCGGACTCTATCTTCAGTACGAGGGTCTCAATCCTTCCGGCAGCTTCAAAGACAACGGCATGACCGCCGCCTCGACTCACGCCCATATGGTCGGAGCGAAGATGGCCGCATGCGCTTCGACCGGCAACACAAGTGCCTCGCTCGCCATCTATGCCAGCACGAAGCAGCTCTTCAAAGTCGTCGTCTTCGTCGGCAGCGGCAAGATCGCGTACGGCAAGCTTTCGCAGGCGCTCGACTACAACGCCCAAACGTTGCAGGTGCTGGGCGACTTCGACGACGCACTCAATCGTGTGCGCGAAGTCTCCGGCGAACGCGGCATCTATCTCTGCAACAGCGTCAACCCGTTCCGGCTCGAAGGCCAGAAGACGATCATGTACCGCGTCTTGGAAAGCCTGAACTGGGAAGTCCCCGACTGGATCGTCGTGCCGGGCGGCAACCTCGGGAATTCGTCGGCGTTCGGCAAGGCGTTTGGCGAACTGATGCGACTCGGTCTGATCGACCGCATCCCGCGACTGGCCGTCATTAACGCGGCGGGAGCCAACACGCTGTACCAGCTCGTCGAGGAACGCAACGTCGCATGGAATGCCGGTCAACCTGACGACGACATCATCGACACGTTCTACGCCGACATGGACCGCGACAATCGCAAGGCTTCGACACTCGCCAGTGCCATCGAAATCAACCGGCCGGTCAATCTCAAAAAGTGCTTGCGAGCCATCGAACTCTGCGATGGCATCGTCCGCGATGTCACCGATCAGGAGATCCTCGACGCGAAGGCCCAAGTCGGCGCGGGCGGCTTCGGCTGCGAACCGGCCAGCGCCGCGAGCGTCGCCGGCGCGAAGAAGCTCCGCGCCGAAGGGATCATCGCGCCGAACGACCGCGTGGTCTGCATCCTCACCGGCCACCAACTCAAAGACCCCGACGCGACCGTCGCCTATCACTCGGGCGACAAGGCTCTGTTTGAAGCCAAACTCGGCACCCGCGGCGTCGAAACCGCCGCTTACGCCAACAGCCCCATTGTCGTCGAGAACAACCTGCAAAAGATCATCGCTGCGTTGGAGGCGTGAGCGTCGGAGGAGGTAAAACGGCGGCCCTCCGGCCATCGCTCTTCAGAGCGGGGCGGCATTAGCCCCCCGGTTCTTTGTCTTGGGCGTCAGCCCTCTGCGTTGATGCGCGAGGAACCGGGGGGCTGACGCCGACCCCGCTCGGAAAAGCAGAGGAGGGCTAACGCCCAAGAGTCACAGTCGAAATGCAGCCAACATTCACCGTGAAGCTGCACGCTGATCGACAAAGTTAAACAGCGCCGCCGAGTTGCTCATGGGCCGAGAGGACCAGCCGCTCGGTCTCGTCCCAGCCGATGCAGCCGTCGGTGATCGACACGCCATACTTCAGTTGTGACAGGTCGGCCGTCAGCGACTGAGCACCCGCGTTCAGATTGCTCTCCAGCATCAGCCCGGCGATGTTCTGATTCCCGGCGACGCGCTGCGCGAGGCAACTGTTCCACGCGACGCTCTGCAGCGCGAACTCCTTGTTCGAGTTCGCGTGGCTGCAATCAACCATCAGTCGCGACGGCAGCTTGGCCTTGGCCAAACCGGCGATCGCCAGTTCGAGACTCTTCTCATCGAAATTCGGTCCCGAGCGACCGCCGCGCAGCACGAGGAAGCCCCACGGATTCCCCGCCGTGTTGACGATGCACGTCTGACCGTCGTTGTCGATGCCGAGAAAACTGTGCGCCGACTTCGCAGAGAGCATCGCGTCAATCGCGACCTGCAAACTGCCGTCGGTTCCGTTCTTGAAGCCGACCGGCATCGACAGCCCGCTCGACATCTGGCGGTGCGTCGGGGACTCGGTGGTTCGCGCGCCAATCGCCGTCAACGAGATCAGGTCGGCGATGTATTGCGGCGTGATCGGTTCGAGCAACTCGGTCGCGGCGGGCAACCCCATGTTGGCCACTTCGAGCAGAATCCGGCGCGCGATCCGAATTCCCGTCTGGATGTCGAAGGTGTCGTTCAGATGCGGGTCGTTGATGAGCCCCTTCCAGCCGACCGTCGTGCGCGGTTTCTCAAAGTAGACGCGCATGATCAGCAGCAGTTTGTCGGCCACTTTGTCAGACAGCGTCTTCAACCGGCGGGCATATTCCAGTCCGGCGACTTGGTCATGAATCGAACACGGGCCGAGGACCACGATCACGCGCGAGTCGGCTCCGGAAATGATCTTCTTCACCGCTTCACGGCCTTCAAACACCGTCTTCATCGCGGCGTCGGTGATGTTTTCTTCCTGCTTCAGATAGCGGGGCGAGACCAGCGGAATGGTTTCGCGAACGTGAACATCCTGAAGCGGCAGCGTGGTCTGAGTCACAGTCTTTGCTCTTTCATGGCCCGTCCTCGGGCAAGGTTTTTTGGACGCGACGAGTATAGGCGCGCCATCAAGTGGTCGCCAATTGCTGCGGAAGAAATCAGCCAGGGGATTGGCTCAAAACAACTTCCCGAGTCCCCTTCTGGTTCCCTCCTCTCGGTGGGGAGGGTTAGGGGGGGACGAGTGGCACATCGGCCTGGCCATCCTCCCCCCTCCCCGGCCCTCCCCGCCGAGGGGAGGGAGGAAAGCGGGAAGTTGTTTCGCACCGAATCCTAGGCGAACGGCAAGTGTTGCCTGCTCCCACCCACCCGAAGTGTGAACGAGGCCGTCGAAAGACTTCACCCTCGTTCACACTTCGGGTTGATGTGTCGGGTGAAATCATTCTTGCCGATCGCCGATCGCGCGTGCGCCGCCCAGATTGCCGAGGCAGACTTGCAACGTTTGCCCGAGGCAAGACAATGCCCGTCCCTTTGAAGGAGTGCGAGTCATGCCTTTGTACGAATACGCCGTCATCCGGCCCGATGGTTCCCACGAAAAGACGTTTGAAGTTCTGCAACGTCTCGGTGAAACGCCGCTCACCGTTCACCCGGAAACGGGCGAGCCGGTCGAACGCATCATCTCGGTCATCAACGGCCCGATGCCACCGGGTGACCGCATCAAGGGAGACATCAGCAACAAGAACCTCGAAAAGCAGGGCTTCACCAAGTACCAGAAGACCTCGACCGGCAAGTACGAAAAGATTCTGGGCGACGGCCCCGACCTGATCAACAAGCGCGATCACGTGTGAAGCGACCTACTGAACCCGCACCGAGTGTCTCCGACGCTGAAGTCCGGATTAGCTCTGTTAGCCGGACTTCGATCAGAGGGATGCACTCGATGGCAAGTTGGCTGACAGCGCAATGTCAGGTGACTAGAATCCCGCCCCGCGTGTCTTGAACACGCAGACATTGATCGCACGCGAGAGTGGCGAAATTGGCAGACGCGCTGGACTTAGGATCAATCGGGCGTCGTCGTGTTTCCGCTTATTTCCAGCGGTTTTTCAGAAAGGTACTTGTCTCGCTGAAGAGTATTGGGGATAGATTGGGGATGCCGTGTCCTTTGAAGGGGGTTTACGATGGCATCACTCGAACTACGCGGAGAGAAGCACCGCGTCGTCTTCTACTTCGGCGGGAAGAAACAGAGCGTCTCGCTTGGCGTTGAAGACGCCGACGCCGCCGACGCGATCTGCACCCGCATCGAACGCCGCCTGAAGATGCTGGAACTCGGCGACGCTACCGTTCCCGCCGGGGCCGATCTTCATACCTGGCTTGTGTCTGACGGGAAGCTCGAACAGCCGGTTGTTGCATCGACAGGTCCAGGCACAGTTCACGCGCTGTTTGAGGCGTACTTCGCCGCCTTGCCCTCCGGCTCCAACGAAGCGAACACGCTCGATTCGATGAGGATTCACCAGCGGCATCTGGAGCGGCTGCTTCCGAAGCAGTGTAAGATCACTGCTCTCGATACGGACACGTTGCAGAAGTACGTGAACGACCGTGCTGAAGAAGCGGGCATGCACGGGAAGGTGACTCCCATCACGATCAAGAAGGCAATCGTGACCCTCCGCACGATCTGGAATTGGGGCAGGGATCGCGGGCTGACGGTCGGGGTGTTTCCCGGCAGAAAACTCAAGTATCCAAAGGGCAAGGAAAAGCCCCCCTTCATGACCTATGCCGAAATCCAGCGAGCAACCAAAGGGCTGATCAAGGCTGATGCCGCTGAACTGTGGGAAGCTCTGTTCCTCACAGTCACCGAGATTGATCAACTCCTGAAGCATGTCCAGCAGACAGCAACACAGCCGTTCCTGTACCCGCTTGTGGCGTTCTGTGCGTTCAGCGGTGCCCGCCGGTCCGAAGCTCTGCGGGCTTCGATCACGGACATCGATTTCCACGGCGGCATCATCACGGTGAGGGAGAAGAAGCGGAACCATGATCAAGTCACCACCCGCCGCGTCCCGATTCACCCGAAGCTCGCGAAGATTCTGAAGGCGTGGTTGAAGATTCATCCCGGCGGACGAGAGTTGTTCGTGCAATCGGAAGTCATCCGCAGCAAGACCAAGCGCGAAGGACCAACACCGATCACTCGTGACGAAGTACACGATCACTTCAAGCGGGCGATCGCGGGGAGCAAGTGGGAAGTGATCCGTGGGTATCACACTCTGCGTCACAGTTTCATTTCAAACGCGGCCGCTGCTGGCGTTGATGAGAGAATGCTGGACCAGTGGAGCGGGCACACGACCGACATCAGGAAGAGATACCTGCATCTTCTTCCGAACAAACAAAAATCAGCCATCCGGTCCGTCTTTGGGAAGTAAGCCGTGCGATTTGATCCGCATGAGTTCATCATGAGAGACCATCCATTCCTTGGATCGCCCCCGACCAACTGCCCGTTTTACCGCTTGCACACGTCCGTACCGGCACCACTCGCGGACCTGATAGGTAGATCGATCAAGAATCGCGGCAACAGTGGTAGTGTCATACCACTCCTGAATGGAATGCCGCGCCACCAGCAGCTCAAGAGTGGCTTCAATTCTCTGCAAGCGGTCGAGAACTTCACTGTCTGACATTAAATTGCCTCGTGAAAATCCCGCTCTTCCTGGCGGGGAATGGTTTGATTCCGTTTGAGTGTCAATATCTTTCCTTCAATCCCGTCGTACCGCGACTTCCGCGACACGCAGTAATTTTGGCGTGGTCATGTGACATCTTTCGTGGCCGAAGAAACGACGGCGATGACGAATCTCGGCGGCAAGGATGGGGTCACTCATTCCCGTCAGATTGGGCAATCCGGCCCGGAATACAGGATGAGGGAAGGCACTCAAGAGGGGAGTGCCCCACGTTGAAAGAGGATTCGGCCAAGGTCTGCCGGGGGGACGCTCTCGCGAACGACACTGCCAAGCGACGCATGACGGGCGGGATGGTCGGGGCCATCCCGCGCTAGTGGGACGATTCTGGCGACGGATGTCTGCTGCTGTTCTTTCCTGAATGCAGCGGTGACGGGTTGATCTCGGTTACGTGGCGAGCCACGCGATTCCGAGAATCATGAACATGCCGAGTACGATGATGTCGTACCCACGGCCGGGAAGTGATGTCATTTGGTCCGGCCTGCGTTTCTTGCGTGGGCTGTAAGCCAACGCCAGAAGACTCGGCGATCCCTGACTGACTTTGTGAGTTTCCATACAAAAAGTGGAAAGGGGTAAAGCCTACATCTCTGACCGTGCCACTGCCCCGACAGTCGCGAGTGGTTCAGGAATGCAGACGCTTGAGAATGAACGAATGGTGATTGCGAGCATTTGTCGAGGACTATGCGGTACGGCGTGATGCGGCTGTTGCGGGGACAGGCTCACTTGCGGGTGGAACTTGTTCGGAGCGGGCCTTGATCGCGGACCAGAAGTCGCGCTTGCACAAGAAACCGTTCAACCCATCCTGAAAGGCGACGTGAACGCCCTCGCCCGTCTGGCAGCACCAGACGCATTTGCCTTCCCTGAGACCGGTGATCGTGACCATGACTTCCTCTTTTTGTGGGGAACGTAAGTTGGAACATCTTCCACAGCGAATGCGAAAGGGGAGCAGAAGCACTCAAGAGGGGAGCGCTCTGCAATGAGAAAAGTTTCTTCCGATCCAGACTCGGGTCATCTCGTGGGACGACGCTGAATCGTGACGCTGGAAGTGCGGAGAGTCGGCAGGGCGACTCTCCGCGAATTCAATCAAACGGTCACATCACTGTCGCGACTCGATTCCGCATCAAGAATGAACTCCCACGCTTGGCCGATGAGCAGCCTCACAAGGGGAAGATCGTCTCTTCTGAAGGAAGTCGTCGTCTTGAACTCGTTCCCGTCCCGGTAGGTGCGCTGGATTGTCACCTTGTGGTACGAGACGCGTCGTCCGTCAACTTCTGTCGTGTTGGCGAAGACACTGACGGCGATGCCGCGTCGGCGAAACACCTTCGCGGGCTTCACTGCACTCGGAGCGGCAGCGGACTCTTTGGCGTTGGCCATACAAAAAGGGGGAAGGGGATAGATTCGCCGAATCAGTCGATGAGACCGATCCGGCACGGTTATGGTGGTCCTGCGATTTCGGCTTCTGTGACCGAGACCTTGGTTCTCACACATCGACCTCCCTGCGGACGATCCGTGAGTTTGAGGCCAACGATCAACAGCAGCGTCCATCGCGAGACACTCCTCGTTCGCCGGAATGGCGAAACGGTGGAGCCGAAGGTAACCGGCCCAAGGCCGGGGAAACGCGAAACGGGTCGGCGAGTCGATCAAAACGGGATCGCTCACCTGAAAAGGGGATTGGCAAAATCAGGGGGAGCCGTCAGGGGCAGCTCCCCGTTCGATCAGTAGTCGTCTGGCAATAGAGCGGTGATCGCACCACCCTCGCCGTCTTCGATGAACCACAGTTTCTCGTGCGTTGCCGGGTCTTCAAACACTTGCAGTTTGTCGAGGCCGTCGTGACGACGGGCTTCTTCCTGAAGGTGCAAGAGACACCGGAAAATCATCGCCTCGCCGAACGTCTCGAACGCAGTGCGTGTGACGACGAACGGTTTCGTCGTCGTGGGCGTGAACGTCCAACACGATTCAGAGCTGGCATACGGAACTTCCTGCGGTTTGAGTTTCAGTCCTTCCATAGCAATGGGGGGAAACGGACAAAAGACGGTTCCGACGGAACCGTGCCAAAAACATCGCGACGACACTCCGTCGGCATCTCCCTGAAAGACGCGGACGGTGGTCATCGGATGGAACGGCCAAACGCAAACACTTCGTTGAAAGACACGATTTACAAAACAACACACAGCGCTCGTGGGGGGGCCAGCTTGCTCGCCCCATCGGCGAGGACGAACCGGCCTGATCGTGAAACTGAACCAATGCAGAAGACCGTTGAAGGTTCGTCGGGTGCAGGGCGGAGCCCTTGCCCTTCAGACGTAGCGAGCCAGAGCGAGCGTCCATGCCCAGCGAACAATCGTGAGCGAAAAGCATGGCACGGCTGAAGGGCAAGGGGTCGAGGAGCCGTGCGACGAGAGCCCCTTGCACCCCCAAGCTGGGGCGGGGAACACACATACAACACAGCACACAAAACAACGAGGGTGTACCGGGGCGGACACCCGCCGGACACCCTCTGGTACACCCTACGGACATGCCACTACCTCCGGCTTGATGAGCGGGGCTGGCTCTCCTTCGCACGGATGCCAGATCGGTTCGTGGAGCAATCCCTCTGGCTGCATCTCCTCGGCCGAAGCGAACCGCCAGAGACTCGCACCGGGTTTGTCGCGGAGCGCCTTCCGTAGCGCATCGCGTCGTCGAGCATTCGGAGCGACCATCAGTACAGTGAACTTATCGACGGTCGCCTGCGGAAAGTGACGGCGATGCCCGAAAACTTCGGCGAGGACGGCATAGCCCTGAGTCTTCGTCGCGGCGATTTGCTGAACTCCCGACGTGGCCCGGTCTTCTTCCAAGTAGAAGACTTTGGCATGACCGCGCGCATTCAACAGAAACGCGGCATCGGGCGCACAGACGAGACGGGGCACGGAACGCAGAAGCGTGTAAAGCCGGAATCTCAGTTCGGGCGTCACTTCCTGCGGGTTCACGACATCGTATTCGTTGTACCAGTCGATGATCGTCGCCTCGCTCTGCAAGGCGATCGCCTGATCGAACGCGATGTGCGTTTCGCTGACGGCGAGCCAATGCCAGACATGGTGCATCGAGGGGGCTTGCGAAGAAATCGCGAACAATCGGTCGTCACCCGTCATCTCGGCCAAGAGTTCGATGCCGGTCCGTGAAGGAAAGTAGACCGGAGCGGGAACACCGTTCGCCGGATAGCAAACGAGCATCGGTTGCCGGTTGAGCAAATGGGCATCGACCAGCGATTGCAGCCGACGGCGCGTGATGCGTCCGTTGGTGTCATCGGGGAAGACCAGCCGCTGAATCTGTTCGCGGTTGAGCACGTAATAGCGGGCCACCGCCCGCAGAATGAGTAGATCGCGTTCCGTGACCATGATGACCGGTGACCTCTAGGAATGAAGATGCCGAGGCACCTGAATAGTTCAGGTTCTCGGCAAAAGTTGCTCCCAAGGTCGGGACGCGATTCTCAGGCAACACCGCTGTTTCGCTCGAAAGCGAAATCCACGAGAGCCGTCACTGAGAGCACTTCACGAAGAAGTGTCGGCGATATTTGTACCGAGGTCTTGCGCACCGTCAAGTCCCGGCGCACAATTTCAACGTGACGGCCGAACTGTCACCAACGGCCACTCAAGCCGCATGGGATGCGGAACTGCGGCTCGAACGAGTCGCGGCCCACGAAGATGTGGCCGAGATTTTCGATACCGAGACGGTGCCCACAGAGCGGCAACAATTCGCGGAATCCTATCGCCGCCTCGTCGGCGTTCATCCCGATGATCGTCACGAGTTTCGCCAAGCTCTTGAACGCATTCGCGACGGTGGGGGAATGCCGGTCGATGATCTGATCGAAGCGTTCAATCGTCGATGAACGCGGACGATGACGCGGACGGCTTCACGATGCCCGAAGCATCGCTCTTCGCCGGAAGTATCAACCGAGGCCGGGTGACGCGAATGAGGCGTGCCTGCGTTTCGGCCTCGATCTCATGCGGAGCGGCAAACAGGTCCGATGCAAAGTTGCGGTCTATCAGTTGCTGAACGTCATCGAAGACTTCCGGCATTTCCTCACGCAGCTTGGCGGCATCCCATGCGAGATGTCCCGGTGCCGATCTCTTCACGTCCACATCGTAGAGCTGTGAGTCATCGACCAACCGCAGATAGGCCCGGCCTCGCGAAAGGTTGCGGATGTCTCGCGCCCAAACACGCATGTCTTCGTCAAATGTCTGATACGACCGACTGGCCAGTTCGTAGTAATCCTGATGCACGGGCACGAGCGACTGATGCGAGCCGCTCGAAAAACTCCTCGTGCGCGAGCCTCCTTCGCCCTTCCCCTCGGACCGACCATCCGACTTGCCTTTGTCGCGAATGACTCCGGCGACAAGCCGTTCGCTCTGCCCCCAATTCTGACCGTAAGACTTATTCCAGTTATCAGCATCCGCTTCCGACTGCGACCAACTGCTCAAATCGACCAGTCGATGATCGACGATCCGCTGCCGCTGCGAATACCACTGGTCCTTGATCTTCCTCGGATCGAACTGGATCGACGCCAGTTCGTGCGCCAGCAAGTCCGCGTCTTCGCCCTGCACACCGAAGATCATCCGGCTCTGCGCCTGGAAGATCAGCGACGTGAGGTCCGTGTCGCCCCGTTCCAATTGGCTGAACGATTGATGGCTGAGGACTAGCTTTACGCCGAGTTGCCGCATCTCGGGGATCGCCGATTCCACGTCAGGCCCGACAAACCGTTGAAACTCGTCCAAGAACAGATACGTGGGATATCTGACGCCGAGCGGCAATGATCGAGCCGTCGTCAACACTTCATTGATGACGAGTCCGCCAATCGCATCGGCCACTTGCTCGGGCAGACGATTCCCCGGAGCGAGGTTCAAGACGACGATCTTGCCCTGCTGCATGAACCGCCGCATGTCGAGCTGATTCGTCGCTGACCCAAACATCTGCCGCAGAATGGGGGACTCGAAGAACGGCTTGAGCCGGTTGCGGGTCGATTCAAGGATACGACTCACTTCTGCTGACCGCGTCCCAATCAAATCGCTCCATTCATGCCGCAGTGCATCGGGCAGGCACTGCAACAACTGAGCGTGATACGGCGAGCCGGGCATCAGGAAGTGAACGCAATCGGCAATCGTCAGCCCCAACTGAGCCGCCGCCCAAAACGAATTGAACAGCCAGCGACCGAGACGAGGCATCTCTTCCAAATTCTGGGAAGCCCACCCTTTCAGAATAATTTCGGAAGCCCGCGAAACCTTATAATATCCGTGGGCGAGCGTGTCATACAAAAGGGGATTGAATCCAATCACCGAGTCCTCACGGCTCGGCTCGATATAGACCAGCCGATCACGCACGTAGTCCGGACAAAACTCCGACGCCATCCACGCTAGCAAGTCAAACGAAAGACTTCCCATGCGGTCTACGATCACCACGCACGGATCTTGCATGGGGTCGAGCAACAACCCGTGTAACATAGTGTGTATGAGCGTCGTCTTGCCTTTGCCAGTTCCGCCAATTAGATGCCAGTGGGTATCAAAACTCCCCTTGGGAATCCGCACCTGTTCCTTCGTTCCATGACGATGGCCAATGAGAATGGAGTTCATGGCGTCATCTCCGTCAGCAGTTGCGACGTAAGCTCGCTATACCGCTCTTTCAGTTGCACCAGTAGCGTCGCCCGATGCCGCGCGTCGGAAACGGCCTCGATCTCCGCCTTCCGCTCCTCGAACCACACCGCCAGCTCCTGAATCGAACGGAACTTGGGAGTCGGAACGACCTTTTCCTGATGCTGTCGGATGATCGCCTTCAGTTGCTCGGCTCGTTCCTCGACGGATTCTGGTGGGAATTTGTCCGTCATGTATTTAGTCGCGAACTCGGTGAAGTCCTGTTTCGAGAACCGTGACGCGATTTCGGGAGCGGCGAGGGCATAGTTTAGTTCGCAAGCCGCCCGCGCGTCCTCCCGTCGCTTCTGAGCGGCGGCTTTGACCCGCGTTTCGACTTCTGCCTTGGCTGCGGAATCGCGGGCCTCTCGCTCTCGCTGTGGCCGCTGACGTTCCCACTCGGCATCGCGCTGACGGCGTTCCCGGTCAGCCTTTCGCTCCTCCGCACGCCGCCCAGCGGCCTTTGATGACTGATCGAAACTTCGGAACAGCGCGCCGAATGTGTGGGCGTAAACGAATACCCCAGCGGGGAGAATCGTCCACGCTGCCCCGAGAACGATGCCCGCGAAGATCAGGGACCGGAGTAAGATCGCCACCCACGCCTCGGCTCCGGTGGGCTGCCGGTCACTCGCGGTGATGGCGACGAACAGAAAGAATGCCCCGAGGGCCAGCCGCTTGCCTAACACTTGCAGCTTGGCATCCCGCTCGACTAGCTTCGCACCAAGGAAGCACAGCAACACCAGCAGAAAAATCGTGCTGCCGTCGATGGCATCATTCAAAAAGGGAAATACCTGCATCGGGGAACTCGCTGAGGAAGCAGCCTGTGGTCTGCCTAGATAACGTAGACTGTACGAGAATCTTCACGCAAGATGCATGGACGATTTTGGCGATGGATTTGATTGCGGGACCGGCGGCAGTTTCGATGGCGAAAACACTGTCTCCGCTCATGAATGAAACGGACCGGCCAATTCGCAAAGGGGAATCCAGAAATGTCTATCACTCACCTGCTGATGTGCAAGCCGACGTTCTACGAGATCGAATACTCGATCAACCCATGGATGAATACCCACAATCGTGTGAAACGGGATTTAGCATTCGAACAATGGCATGCCGTCCATAATTTGTTAGTGTCGCTCGGCGTGCAAATCTCCGAAATAGAGCCTGTCTCTGGTTTGCCCGACATGACGTTTGCTGGTGACTGCGGGATGGTGCATAGCCGCACTTTTCTTCGCAGCAACTTCCGCCATAACGAACGCAAGGGGGAGGCAAATCTGTATGCGTCTTGGTTGGAGGCACATGGCTACAAAGTTGAGACGATTCCCGAGCATATACATTTCGAGGGATTGGGGGATGTCATCTACCATGAGGATGAAATCCTGTTTGGTTATGGGCCTCGGTCAGATCCTGCGGCAATCGACCACGTCTGCCATACCTTTCCAGAACTCAAGGTACGCGGGCATTTGCACATTGCCGATGATGCATTCTTTCACGTCGCGCTTGCCATTGCTTATCTGGATCAGGAAACCCTTCTGTATTACCCACCAGCTTTCGCGCCAGAGAGTCAGGCGTTCATTCTCCGGACTTTCCCTGGAGCAATCCCTGTGTCGGATGTGGATGCAAGGCAATTCTTCGTCTGTAACAATGTGGTTATTGGTCGGGCGGTGATTGTGGACAATTGTACAGAAGCGCTGGAACGCAAATTGAACGAACGCGACTTTCATGTTCTGCGTTGCAACATGAGCGAATTCAAGAAAAGTGGCGGTAGTCTTCGCTGTTTGGTCCTGAAACTGTAGTCCGTCTCCCTACAAAGGAATTGGCGTATGGCGTACCTGCTCGGAATCAACTCAGCCTATCACGAGTCGGCAGCAGCGCTGATCCAAGATGGCACTATAATCGGAGCGGTCGAGGAAGAGCGTCTGACTCGAAGAAAACACGCCAAGACCGCGCGGGTCGACAATCCTGATGAACTTCCTGTAAATGCGATTCAGACTGTCCTTGACATGGCGGGTGTCGGGCCGGGGCAAATCTCGCATGTAGGATTCTCACTGGACCCATATGATCGCATAGAAGCGAACCATTCATCGGATCTTGTGGAAGCAGGGAGCTGGGGCAGCCCTGAGGGAGAGCAGCTTTTTTTCGAGCACTTGGGACGAATTCCAGAGCACCTGGCAGCACTTGGAATCGTTGCTCCCATGACATTTCTTGGCCATCACTTGTGCCATGCCGCATCGGCATTCTATTCATCTCCCTTTGAACGTTCGATCGTGATTGCAGTCGATGGCATTGGCGAACGTAGCTCTACTTGGATCGGGACAGGTGAGGGACTCACACTTCGGTGCATCAAAGAAGTAATGTACCCTGCGAGCTTGGGCTTCCTATGGGAGAAAGTCTGTAAATTCCTCGGGTTTAGTGAGTACGACGCCTGCAAAATCATGGGACTTGCCAGCTACGGCAATCCGGCTCGTTTCCGTGCGGCCTTACAGACACTCGTTTGGTGCACCACGGATGGCGGCTTCGCGATGGATGGCGGGCGACTCCGATTTCGTCGAGAGGATTTTGAACCCCTTGCTGATCATCTCGGTATCAAACCTCGGCGTCTCGACGAAGCAATTGAATGTTCACATCAAGATCTAGCGGCTGCGCTGCAAGAGCGAACCAACGAGATCCTAGTCCATGTAGTGCGTTGTGCCATCCAGCACATCGGGATAGGTAACGTTTGCCTGGCCGGAGGTGTGGCGCTCAACTGCGTGACCAACCGAACTCTGTTAGAGCTGCCGGAGGTTGAAAGACTCTACGTGCAGCCAGCGTCTCACGACGCCGGTACCGCCCTCGGTGCTGCCCAATTGCTTTGGTCAGCTTACGAAGCAGACAAGCCGAGGCCAGCGTTACATCACGCGTACCTCGGCCCAAGCTTCTCAGACATCGAGATAGAGACCGCAATCCTCAACTCACAGCTCCCCTACCGTCGCGTTGCCGACATTGGTATAGAAGTCGCAAGCCTGCTCGCACAGTCCCGTGTAGTGGGTTGGTTCCAAGGAGGCATGGAGTTCGGCCCAAGAGCCTTAGGCAACCGATCCCTGCTCGCCGATCCGCGCAATGCAGATATGCGCGCAATTCTAAATGAGAAGGTCAAGCACCGTGAACCGTTCCGGCCATTCGCGCCCGCCGTGCTCGCGTCCGAATTGAAAAACTGGTTCCATGTTGGCAAGTACAGCGAAGCTGCTGATTACATGCTGCTGACATACGCAGCACGGGCAAACGCACGCGAGCGCGCGCCAGCCGCGGTCCATATTGATGGCACGAGCCGCGTTCAGCGAGTCAACGAAGCAACAAACCCTCGCTTTCACGCATTGCTTGTCGAATTCCACCGCCTCACCGGCGTGCCAATGGTTATCAACACCTCATTCAATGACGACGAGCCCATTGTCTGTCGGCCCACCGATGCGCTGAGCACCTTTCGTAAGACGCAAATCGACCATTTAGCAATGGGCGACTTCCTGGTTTCCCGCCCCTTCTAGTTTGAACATTCAAAGAAACAATTGCTTCGCTTACGTGCAGCAATTGTATGTCTATGCCATAATTCGCACTCTACACATTGTGAACAACAAGGTGCGTGCGACTGCGAGCTCTGTTACACTTGTTCCATGCTCACTTTGCGGCTTCTCATCGGGTACTTCGCAGTTGCTGTCAGTGGCGTCGGGTATTTCGTCTATTTTCGTGACATATTCGCCGGGCACACGAAGCCACATGCATTCTCCTGGCTAGTCTGGACACTCCTCACGGCCATTGCATTCGCTGCTCAGATTACTCAAGGGGGTGGTGTCGGAGCATGGATAACTGGATTCTCGGCAGCAATGAGTTGCTTGATCTTTCTCCTGTCAATTCGGAGTGGATGGAATTCTTTTCCACTTGTTGACTGGATTGCCTTGGGTGTTGCCTTCATGGCGATATTGCTTTGGAATATCGCTGATACTCCGACGATATCCGTCGTACTTGTATCAAGCGCAGATGCCATCGGGTATATCCCAACGTTTCGGAAGGGATACTTCAAACCATTTGAGGAAACGGTTCTCAGCTTTGCGCTCAGTGGGATAAAATACGCGCTAGCACTCATTGTGCTAGAAAGATACACGCTATCAACATGGCTGTTCCCAGCTTCGCTTGTTCTCACGAATACACTATTCGTAGCGATGATAATTGCACGCCGAAGTCAAATTGATGCGGCTGGCTCAGGTCGGGTCTGAATTCACTCAGAATGCATAGGATGAATTGTGTACGAGCGTTCGGTGTTCTGTTTGTGAGCTGAGCTTTCTTGGCAGTCTATATCCAGACGCCATATCATATAATTGATATGGCGCACGTTCATATTGCCAAAGCCTGTTTCCAATGGTGTGGCCTCCTCGACAATTATTCAGCCCGAAGAGTACTCTCAAACTATCCCATAAAAAGGGTTATGGGATACATTGTCAGACGCATTCTTCCCGCTCGCTCGCATGACTGACCACGCCCTCGTTCTCTCGGCTCGTCAAGTTTCGCTCCCCGGATTGGACAGACTCCCGAAATTGTTTCGTGATGCGGGTGAACACGCGACCCAGCGGCTGATCGAATTCTTCACGGTCACGATCCGCAATCGAAACACTCGCGAAGCCTACGGCCGAGCGGTGCGCGACTTCTGCGATTGGTGCGAGGAACGCAGCATCGGCCTCCGCGACATCAGCCCGTTCCTCGTCGCCGCCTATATTGAGGAACTCGGGACGAAGATCGACCGACCAAGCGTCAAACAGAAACTCGCCGCGTTGAAGATGCTCTTCGACTGGCTCGTCACGGGACAGATCATCCCTGTGAATCCAGCGGCCTCGGTGCGCGGGCCGAAGCATGTCGTGACGGTCGGCCGCACGCCGGTACTGACCGCCGAAGAGGCCCGCCAACTTCTCGACTCGATGGATATTTCGACCATCGCGGGTAAGCGGGACCGAGCGATGATCGCGACGATGCTCTACACATTTGCTCGCATCGGAGCAGTGACAGCGATGGACGTTGAAGACTACGAACAACGCGGTCGCCGCATGTGGATCAACCTTCGCGAGAAGGGCGGGAGACGCCATGCGGTCCCGGCGCATCACACGCTCGAAGAGTATCTCGACGACTACGTGTCCGCAGCGGGCATCGGTCACGAGACGAAGACACCGCTCTTTCGCTCGCTCAATCGGAAGCGACAACTCACGACGCGCCGAATCCATCGCAGGGAAGCCCTCGCGATGGTCAAACGCCGAGCCAAACAGGCCGGTCTGCCCGGAAGCACCTGTTGTCACTCGATGCGTGCCTCCGGGATTACGGTTTACCTTTCAAATGGCGGCCTCCTCGAACACGCTCAGCGGATCGCGGCCCATGCGTCGAGCCAGACGACACGGCTCTATGATCGAAGAAGCGATGCTGTGTCACTGGATGAAGTCGAGCGAATCATGATCTAGCTGGTATCGAGGTCGAGGCAATCATGATTCAACTTTCTTTGGTAGTACATTCGACGTACTGCCGACGCATGCTTGGCAAATGAACTCGGACTTATCCTACCAACTATCCATGCGGCATCTCATCAACCGGGCCAGTCCAGTGGCATTGATAGATTGATTGCCGATATTGGAATGCTTCGCGTCCGCCTTCCATGATGTCTGTGATGAATCGAGCCACTTGTGAAGAGTCCAAATTACCCGCGGCCACAACAGTTGATAAATCACGCCCCTTCGCCTGTAGGACGACGCACTGCTCAACGTCCCCCAAAACGGGGAGGTTCGGATTGTGCGTCGCAATGATTACCTGTCGCTTCAGCTTCATGCTGGCAAGAATGTTCACAATGACTTGCCGGATCAGTCGGTTATCAAGGTTTTCCTCCGGTTGGTCGATCACCAGTGGGTAGTCACCCGACAATAGCAGGATCGGGAGAATCGCACTGCATCGTTGTCCTGGTGACAACTGCTCAAGCGGGCGAGGTTCGCTTTGCGCGTCGTATGGGCGGTCATCCAATCGCACCTCTGCCGAGTCTTCTAGCACCACCTCGTCGAGCTGAAGAACGCGGTCGATGCACGGTACGCTGGCACCTCCAACCATCGGGAACGTTACTATGCCGTTGCGGATGTCTTCTGGAAATGACTGAGCGAAATCGTCCTCCCAAGAATCCGCTTCATCGAGTGGGAGTCGCTTCCGTCCTCGGCACCTGACAAAGATACTCAATGCTTCATCGTCATCAATCCGACCAGCATCCGCTCGATCGCGCCCGATCTTCAGACTCGTCAGAGTCGGACTGCCATCATTTAGTAGAATGTTTCGCAACTCCTTCGGCATGAGTCCTGATTCAACTAACGCAGAGCGACGTTGATCCCTGTACCGACTGAACGACGGATCGACATTCGTTTGCAACCACTTACTGAACTCATCCCGATCGGCCATCGGTTTAGCGGCAATCACAATGCGAAGCACTTGCTCATCAAGGTCACGAGCAAGCTGCGTGGTTAGTTCGTTCGCCCGCGTTGTCCGCAACGTAGTGCGTTCCTCACACGTCTCCACCAATTGCCGGTGGAGATCGTTCCGTGCAATTAGAAACTGCTCCAGCTTCTGAGTGTTGTCTGCGTACTGACGATGATCCTCCACGGCTTGTGCGTAGGCTCGTTTCTTGGCCTCACGATCACTCGATCCTCCCGGAAGTCCCTCTTTGACTAGATCGTCTTTATGAGCTTGGTGCGCAGCTCCGAAAGTCTCCTTGGCTTCTGCTATAGCTACGTTGAAATGAGAAACTGCTTGGTTTGCGGCTTGAAGGCCAGTCATGACGGCTTCACGGTGTCCCGGAAATTCGTCCGGTACAGCGGACTTCACGAGATTGTGCAGAGGGACGTACTCAGCGGAAATCTCTCCATCTTCCTGCGGAAGGTCGGCCACGGCAGTATCGAAGAACTGCTGTACGCTTTGCTCCAGAGTTGCGAGGGACTCCGCCACAGTGAGTTCCTGCCACGATTCTTGGGCACGGGCAGCAACTGTTGATGCTGCCTCTGCACGATCGACTGCCTCGAATCGGCTCTGTAACTCCGGTTTGTTGACGGTTTCAAATAGTTGTTTTCGTATCCCATACTGACGAAGTGGGCCGCCTTCTGCGGTCAGCGCGATTAGGGAGTCAATGACTCGCTTGATCTCGCTCCGTTGTGTAACCAGTTGTTGCCGAAGAGAAGCAATGCGATCGTTTAGATCATTGATCTGATGTCCACATAAGTCGTCGAAAAGCTTTCGTAGGTTTTCGGAGCGCGCGGTCTCCTCGATTTCGTGAACGCGAAGAATTCGAATCTGAGGCGGGCGAATCCGGTCATCGACGATGGCATTCCCTTCCACGTCGCGAACGTCAAGTTGATCATGCCGTCCATTCGGATCGAAATAGCGAGTGACAATGAGGGCCTTCTTGGGAAGCGTTCCAATCCCCTCCGTTCCAGATGACTTCCAGACAAGTCGGATGCGACAGCCGCCGAGTGTCGCGAGGGCGCGCAAATACCAGTCGGCTGGTGTTTTTTCGCTCGCCTGTAATTGGAATGGCTCAGGATCTGTAACAAAGGCCAGAGCCTCTATCGCTGCACTCTTACCTGACCCCCGGCCACCTACAAAGCAGTTCAAGTTTCTCGACAGCCCTAGCACAAAGGACTGGTCAGAAGAATCGCCCTCCAATTCGCTGTTCCAGAATGCTTTTGCTTCTTGTGCATCTCGGACAATCTCAATTCCCTCGATCCAGTGTGTTACCGCGCCGGGCGAGGCGTATGTCGTGCGAGTCTCACCAAACCGTAGTACCCGTGACCGCATTTCGTCGAATACGTTTTCTTGGGTACCGCTCGACAGAACGGTCGCTGAAATCTTTGCATACGGAATTCCACTGGGACATGAGAATACTTTCGCAGGTGTGTGAGAGTCGGAACATACGATCGGGATCGCACGCCCTTGCTCGTCGCGGAAGCGATGCAGTCGGCGGTAATGCGTTTCGTGTGTTTGATCGCGGACTTGAAGCGCATCAAAGCCGCACTGGCCGATCATCTTTAGTACATTGAGATGAATGGCATCATCATCGCCCTGTCGAGCCAGCACCGAATCGAGTCGTTCTCTAATCTCCTTCTCGTCTGCGGTCGAATTATCGGAAGTCGCTCGTACCAACTCTGCTTCGAGGCGCACTATCTCCGCATCGAGACTGGCAAGAATTAGCTTTTTCGGCTCATTTTGTACCCCTTTCTTTGACCAGACGTGAGCGCCAATGCAGATCGCTGGATATGACGAGTGGTGACGGAGTTTTTGAACGAAGTCCGCAAGGTCAGAAACGTCTAGCGCGCTCCCAAAGCTCCAGGCTGGCGCGCCAGCCGAACGAGAATCATTGATTGCCAGCCTGATGTCTGACGCTTTGGTGCATGGTGCGAAGAGGCACAGAATGTGGACTTGGCACTTTTCATCGACGTGGGTCACGGGGAACGACACGTCGAGTTCGATTCCGGGGAGAATGATGATCCGCTTGGTTGAACGCTGTTGCCATGCCAATGCAGATAGGGCGGCCGAAAAGGTTGAAGTGTTGTGGTCAGTGATCCCAATCACGCACCAGTTGTCGGTCTCGCTTGTACCTTCAGACTCAGAAATCATGTTCCGGCGTGATTCGAGAGAATCGAGAAATGATTGTACGAGTTCTGGAGTCGCCATTTGCTCGTCGAACTTCGCCGGATCTGCTGGTTCCTTTCCCAACGGGAATACGAGTGAAGTCCCTTCAATTGCGATCGCGATCTTCTCGCGAAGATCTTCAGGAAGATGTTCAAAACGACCGGCTTGAAACACGTCGTAAGAACCGAGGCTGTGGACATGGAAATCACATGGATAGAAGCGAGCAACTGGTGTTTTTAGGGCCTTGACCAGCTCCCGATTCGTTCGCCCGCTCGTTGTTTCATCAGTCATTGTGTTGCCTCTATGTTGTCGAGTAATTGCTCGCCGGAGCTAGTTAGCTTCGGTTCTGCAATCGCGGCCATTTCCAAGCTCTCGATTGCGGGAAGAGTTCGTCCGATTATTCCGTTGAAATCGCCATACATGCCTGCGGTTTGCGTGATGGCCCGCTCAATCTGCTTATCTCGCTTCGCCCAGATTCGTTGAGTCGCACGTTTCTCGGACTCCAAATCCTCTTTCAGCGAGACAAATGCTTCGACGATGCCTTCGACGCGGTGGCGGAACTCGGGGCCGGAGAGATAGCCGTACAAAAACTCCATCTTGTCGTGGCGGCCTTCGGCGGCGCGTTTGGCGGCGGCGACTTCCAGCAGACCGGCACGCAGGGCCGATGCGAGGCTGAGGGAACACGCGCGGGATGACACCCACACTCCGTCAACGAACCGGAATGTCGTGACATCTTTCGGAAGTTCGATGCTGATGACAATCGCTATTTGGGCCTTCGCGGCGCGTTGATCGTCCCGCAGTTTGGGAAGCCACGAATCGCTCCAGCTCTTGGTGCGTTTCGATTCCCACAAGATCGTTCCGCAGGCCGTGCCCGCGTTGTCGCGGACGGTTTGCAGGACATCCCCGCCGTGAATCCCTTTGGGGACGGGCGTGATTTCGTCGAGCGGAAACTGCTGACGCAAGAGCCCTTCGAGTTCCAGTTCCAGCACTTCCCCCTGAAGTTGCTGGGATGCCTGCTCCGATTTTCGTCGGAGTTCCTCGATCTGTTTATTGAGGTCGCCGATGACCTTGTCCTTCTCGGCTTCCTTCAAGTCCCGCTCCTGGATGGTCTCGCGTTTGGCGGTCTCACGGATCTTTTCCCGTTCGTCATCCATGCGACGTTGGACGGTGATTTCAAATTCGCGCTTCTCGTTTTCCAAGTCACGCTGCTTCTTTCGCAGCTCCAGCTCGGAGACAGTGGCCTTTTCAAGTTTGCCTTGAGTCTCAGTCAACTGCGCCTGCATGTCCTGAAATTCGAGCGACAGCGATTCGCGAGCCTTCTTCGTAGCCTCTTCGGAGAGCTTGCCTCTTTCGGCAAGCAAACGCTGCTGCACTTCGGCATCGACTCCTTGTTGTGCTGCGGTGAGTGCGACTTCCCGCTTCCGCAGTTCGGCCTCTTGCTTCGCCACGAGTTCATTCTGCTTGAACTTTTCCGCATCGAACTGGCGTTGGATGTCGGCTCGAAGCTGGGCGGCCAAAACCTCGGTGACTTCGACTTCGGCTTTGCAATTGGGGCAGATGATGGTGTCGGTGTGCATACCTTGCTTGTACCACTGTTCCGGATCAGCGTCCAACAGTTCACTGGAAGGTCTATCGCAAGACGTTCGCGTGACAGCGAAAGGAATCCTCAGCCATTACAGGACCGAGTGCTTCAGACACTTCCTTGGTACGTCAGCGCAAAAATCGTATCGGTAAGGGACTTCTTGAAACCCGGATTGTCCGTGAACTGCTTGAACAGTTCTGTATGGTCGCTCATGAGTTCCAAGATGGCTCTGCCCAGTGCCTTGTCGTGTTCGATGCGTGCGTTCTGCTTGTCACTATTGCGTTTGGCGTTTCCGTACGCTTGGTCGGCATTCACCTTGTCGGGCAGTTCCTCGGTGATAACGCGGATGATGCGATCCTTGTCTTCCCAAGGGACATTGCCCCATTGCTCGTTGAACTGTTTCACGATGTTGCTGAGCCGATCGACTTCTGGCTCTGACAAGCCACCACCACCACCGCCGGGTGCCGGTTCCACTTCACCCTCTTCGTCAGTCAGCTTGATGGAAGTTTTCGCTAGCACTTCGGCGCGGTAGCTATCCATGTCGATCGTTTCGAGCACGCCCTTGGACAGATCCTCTTCGATCGGTGCCGGTAGTTTCGGAATCAGGAAGTTCAGAAAGATCGACAGCTTCTCCCAAGAGGCGTTCGTGAAGTCGAGTACCGATGCGAGGAAGTTGTAGGTACGGACGAAGACCTTCGCCTTGCCCTTGAAATCGACCTGAGCCTCTTCGCCAAGATTCTCGATGTACGTCGCCACGCAGACATCGAGAATCGGGTCGAGCGTATCGCGGGCCGCTCCGCCGAGAAATCGTTCAACGATTGTATCGATATCTTCCTGCGAGTAGACCTGATGCGCATCGAGGTCGCGTTTCAAATCGTGCAACTTGTTTGAGTCAGTCGCTTCGCTCAGCACGGTCGTGCGGTAGTAGGGTTCAAACGCCTTTTGGATGGTCTCGGTTTCGTTCATGAAATCGAGGACGAATGTTTCCTTCTTCTGCGGGTGAGCCCGATTGAGACGCGACAGCGTCTGCACGGCTTTCACGCCCGACAGCGGCTTATCGACATACATCGTGTGCAACAGCGGTTGATCAAAGCCAGTCTGATACTTGTCGGCAACGATCAGGAACCGATACGGGTCCGGCTGGCGGATGCCGGTGACTTCGTCGGCGTCAAAGTAATCAACAATTTTGGCACTCGGAAAGCCGTTCATCGTGGCTTCGGTGACATCCTTCTTCCCCTCGTATTCGTGCGATCCCGAGAACGCCACGATCGCCTTGTAGGGGCTTTTTCTTTCGGTGAGATACGCATCGAACGCAGTCTTGTACTGCATGGCCCGCTCGATGGTGCTGCACGCAACCATTGCCCGCGCTCGGCCGCCGATTTTCTTGGCCCCAAGGACCGAATCGTGGAAGTGGTCGATCATGATTTCCGCCTTGGTGCGGATGGCGTGGTCGTGCGACTCAACATACTTGCGGAGTTTCCGCTGCGCCTTCTTGGCATCGAACTCCGGGTCGTCCTCAATGGTCTTGGCGAGGCGATAGAAGCTCGCGACCGGCGTGTAGTTGGCCAGCACGTCTTCGATGAAGCCTTCCTGGATCGCCTGCTTCATCGTGTAGCTGTGAAACGGGCGGAACGTGCCGTCTGGTTGCTTGATGCCGAAGACTTCCAGCGTCTTGTTCTTGGGGGTGGCCGTGAACGCAAAATAGCTGGCGTTCTTGAGCATCTTTCGCGATGCGATGATGCGGTTGATCTCATCTTCGACCGTTTCATCGTCGTCGGCCGACTGCTCCGACAAGGCCATGTTCATCTTGGCGGACGTGCGGCTCCCTTGGGAGCTGTGGGCTTCGTCGATGACGATGGCGAATTTCCGGGTGCGATGTTCATCGCCGATCTCATCCAGAATGTATGGAAACTTCTGGACCGTCGTGATGATGATCTTCTTACCTTCGCTCAGAAACGAGCGCAGTTGTCCGGAGCCTTGCGTGACGGCTCCGACGATGGCCGACACTTGGGCGAACTGTTTGATGTTGTCGCGAATCTGCTTGTCGAGAATCCGGCGGTCGGTCACCACGATCACCGTGTCAAAGACGGGTTTGCCGTCCTTCTGCACTTCGACAAGTTGATGGGCCAGCCAGGTGATCGAGTTGCTTTTCCCCGATCCGGCCGAGTGCTGAATCAGGTAGCGTCCGCCGGGGCCTTTGGCTGCTTCGTCCAGCAGACTGCGAACCACGCTGATCTGGTGATAGCGGGGGAAGATTTGTTTCCGCTTCTTGCGTCCCGTCTTCTCGTCCTTCTCCTCAACGATCTGGGCGTAGTTCTCGATGATGTTCGTTAGACTGTCTTTTGCGAGCACCTGTTTCCAAAGGTAATCGGTGGCGATCCCGTGAGGGTTCGGCGGATTGCCGGCTCCTTCGTTCCAGCCCTTGTCGAACGGCAGGAACCAACTCGCACCGTTTTTCAGGTGCGTACACATTTTGACCTTCTTGTCATCGACGGCGAAGTGAACCATGCAGCGGCCGAAGTGGAACAGCGGCTCCTTGGCGTCGCGATCCTTCTTGTACTGTTCAACCGCATCTTCGACCGTCTGCTTCGTGAGCTGGTTCTTGAGTTCAAACGTGATGACTGGCAGGCCGTTGATGAAGATTCCCATGTCGAGGGCGTTGGCCGATTCGACTTTGCTGTAACGCAGTTGCCGTGTGATGCTGAAGATGTTCGCGGCGTGCCGCTCGGCGGCGGTCTTGTTGCCCGGCGTCGGCGTGCCGAAGAACAGGTCAACCGAAGCTGCGCCGTGCTTGATGCCCTTCCGCAACACGTCGATGACACCTCGCTTGCCGATCTCCCCTTGCAGGCGATGCAGAAACTGCGTGCGCGACGCCCCGTCACTGCCGATGTCGAGTTGCTCCACCACCTTCGGTTGGGTCGCTTCAAGAAACGCGAGAAGCTGCTTGAAGTCGATGCAATGCTCTCGGTCGTAGTCGTGAGGATCGCCCTGGACGTACTTCGCCTCGCTCACCAGCGAACTGGTGATGAGTGCTTCGAGTCCGCCTTCGGAAGTGTCGGTGTGGCTCATAGTTCGACTTCCTCGGAATCAGTGAGTTCCTCCGACTCGGGCGTGGGCTCTTCGGCAACGAACTCGGTGGGAAGAACTTTAGCAGCCTGGCGCACGTCTAGTTTGCCCGTCACCACGTCCGCCACCAGCCGCGTCCGGTATTCCCGCAGCAACTCGATTTCTCGCTCAAGGCGACTGATGGCGGTGGCAAGCGGCGCAACGCTCTCTCCGATTCGCGAGACGATGCGCTCTTGCTCACCGAGTGGTGGAAGCCCGACCGCGACATTCTCAATGTCGTTCGTACTGACGTTGAACTGCGCTGTGCCGGTAGTATCCGCTAGTACCTGCTCATAGAAGATTGAACTCTGGACAAGTTGGATGAGGAAGTTTGGTTGAATCCTTTCGCGCTTGGGAACAAAGCGGGCAACACGCTGATTGAGCATGGCCGGCAAGTCGTGTTCAGTAACGACTGCGTAGTTACCGAGACTGCCCGTTGCTCCAATGCTGCCTGACAGCCCGTAAAGGATGTCGCCCGCGTTCAGGCTGAAAGCCTGAACGCACTCGGCTTCTGGAATCTTGGCAACGCCAATCAAGTTGAGAACGCCACGCCTAAGATTGTTCATTCTCACAACCGGGATGCCTGATTCGCCGAATGCCGAGGACGGAAATGCGTAGCCGCCTTGAACCCGACAAACGCGTTTCAACCGTTGCACCTCCCAATGTTCCGGGATGTCGCCGAGCCAGGGGATGCCGGAAGGTTTGAGATGGACGGTGGGGTCGAGGCCACTGGTGACGGCGCGGTGGATGATGGCCTGCTTCTGCTCGTGGAGCAGCGCGATCACCTTCCGCTTCGCCCGGATCGCCCGCTCCAGCCGCCCATTCGCGTAATCCAGAAACCGCACAATCGCCGCCTGCTCGTCCGGCGGTGGAACGGAAACCCGGATGTCATAGAAGTCATCGGTATAGAGCCGCCAGAATCCTTCAACGATGCCTTTTGCTCGCTTCCTGAGTTCCTGCCCGCAGTACGGGGACCGATAGACTGCACAGAAAAAGCGATAATTCACTGTCCCAATGGGACGCAGAACCGTGTAGTCCGGGCTCACCAGCCCGTGCGACGGAGACAGTGCGATAACACCCAAGTGAGCTTTTAGGCGATTCAGCACGAGGTCGCCGGGTTCGCAGAGTTTCCCGCCTACATTTGACGCAGAGACAAGTCGTTTCTCGTCTATTTGGGAACTCGGGATCAGGCCGTGCTTTTGGCTCATCGAGAGACGTGTTTCGGTGCCTGTCTTAGACCGTCGGTCCACTTCTCGAAACAAGTACTTTGAGCGTCGCACGTCCCAATGCTTCGGCACCTGCGGAAGCCACGGCAACCCAGAGTCCTTGTATTCCCGGTAAGGATGGAGATTGGCGATCATGGTGTTTCACTCTTGAGAAGTTCATCGAGCAGCCCCTCCGCTTCTTGTTCGACCGCGAGGATGTCGGCGCGGATTTCGTCCAGAGTGCGCAGCGGCTGAGGCTGGTAGAAGTGCCGGGTGAAGCTGATTTCGTAGCCGATCTTGGTTGCGCCGTCCTTGATCCAGGCGTCGGCAGTGTAGGGCAGCACTTCGCGGCGAATGAAGGCTTCGATGCCGCCCTCTTCCAGCAACGGCACCTGCTCGGTGTCGCGTAGGTCCGCATCGGGTTCGTATTCGACAACGGCGGGCTTGCCGTTGACCTGTGCCTCGTACAGCCCGCGAAGTGGATCTGCGTTGACCTTGCTCGGCTTGTGGACCTTGGCGATGACGGGCGGGGAGGTCTCGACCCGCCAGCTTACTGCGCGAAGGATGAGCTTGAGATCGGCGGCGGAAAGTTTGAGGCCGAGCTTCTTGAGTACCTCGTCCACACGGTCGCGGAACACATTGTGGTCTTCAAACAGGTCGCCGCCCACTTCCTGACGCAAAACGTTGGCAGTTTCGACGAGTCCCGCATCACGCTGCCAGGTCTTGGCGTCGAGCAGCTTTTTCTTCTTCTTTTCCGGCAGGCCCTTCTTGGCCGTTCCACCCTCCTCGGATTCTTCCTCGTCGTCGTCGCTTCCCCATTCGTCGAGACGTTTCTCCAACGCGGCGGCGATGCCAGCAAAGTCGGTCGCGAGCTTGTCGCCGAACTCCTCAAAGAGAACAGTACGGAGTTCCTCGTCGCCCGACGCGAAACGGAGTGGGGCGATCGCCTTCAGCGAAAGCTGGCTGTGCAGCCGGAGCGGACGCTCGACGGTGACCTTCCAGTACCCAAAGCCAGCGTTCGGGAAAATCTTCGACTGGGGCGTTTCCTTGAATTCGATGTACGTGTCGCAGATGCGGCGAATATCGTCCGGGGCGAGTTCGCAGTTCTTCTTCCCAAGGTTCTTGCGTAGCGGCCGGAACCACTGCGTGGCGTCGATCAGTTGCACCCGGCCTTTGCGATGCTCGGGCTTGTTGTTGGAAAGCACCCAGATGTAGGTGGCGATGCCCGTGTTGTAGAACAGGTTCAGCGGCAGCGCGACGATCGCTTCCAGCCAGTCGTTCTCGATGATCCACCGGCGGATGTTGCTTTCGCCCTGACCGGCATCGCCGGTGAACAGGCTGCTGCCGTTGTGGACCTCGGCAATCCGGCTGCCGAGCTTCGACTTTCGCTTCATCTTGGCCAGCTTGTTGACCAGGAACATCAACTGGCCGTCGCTGGTGCGAGTGACAAGATTCAGTTCCGGCTCGTCACCGTAATGGCTCTTGTGCTCCACGACAAAACGCGGATCGGACATATCCTTTTTGTTGCCGCCGCAAATACGGTCAAGGTCGGTTGTCCAGCTTTTCCCGTACGGCGGATTGCTGAGCATGAAGTCGAACTCCAGCGACGGGAACGCATCGGCCGACAACGTCGAACCGAACTTGATGTTCTCCGCCTCGTCTCCTTCTCCCTTGAGGAGTAAATCCGCCTTGCAGATGGCGTAGGTCTCGGCATTGATCTCCTGCCCGTGCAGGTGGATGGAAACGTTCTTGCCGTGCTCCTTGGCAATCGAGTGCAGGGTCTCTTCCGCCACGGTCAGCATGCCGCCCGTCCCGCACGCTCCGTCGTAAAGCAAGTACGTGCTGGAGGAGAGAACGTCGGCAATGGGCAGGAAAATCAATCGGCCCATCAGGTCCACAACCTCACGCGGCGTGAAGTGTTCTCCGGCCTCCTCGTTGTTCTCTTCGTTGAACTTGCGAATCAACTCCTCGAAGACATACCCCATGGTGTGGTTCGACAGAGCGGGCAGCTTCTCTTTGCCTTCACCGTCGAGCACGGGATTCGGGCTGAGGTTGATCGTCGGTGAAATAAACTTCTCGATCAAATGCCCCAGCGCATCGGCATCGTCGAGGGTGTCGAGCTGCTGGTGGAACTTGAACTTGCTGAGGATCTCCAAAACGTTCGGCGAAAACCCATTCAGGTAGTCGGCGAAATTGGCCTTCAGTTGCTTCGGTTGGTCAAGCAAACGCCGCAATGTGAATTGCGACGTGTTATAGAACGGCTGTTTCGCCGCCTGAGCCAGTGCCGGGCCTTGATTGGCAATTTTCGCCGTGTCGAGTTTCTCCTTCATCGCAAGGACGGCATCGTGCGTCGGTTCGAGCAAACAATCGAGCCGTCGAATCACCGTCATCGGCAGAATGACATCTCGGTACTTGCCTCGCACGTACACGTCCCGCAGGACATCATCGGCAATGCTCCAAATGAAGCTGACGATGGTGTTGTGCTGGGCGTTGTCCATAGGGTTTCGTTTGTGAGATGGGAATGGAGCTTGTGAGGAACATCGTCGCCCCTGTTCCGCGATCAGCGGCTGGTTGTCTGCGACCTCGGAGTGAGTCAAACGGTCCAGAGTCTACGGGAGACTCTGAGGATTGTGTAGCAATCGAAAACAGTGATGCTTCCCTCGGAGTTCACGGCGCAAATGGCAGGGTTGCCAGCCCGCTTGAAGCTACATCTTGCCATCGGCGACGAGGACCGTCGGCCGACGTGCGGAGCGGTCGGCGGAAGAGATTCGCCTCAAGGAGCGGAACTGAAATCAAAACAGCCGAAGCTGGTTCGTGCGGTGTTCCGCTGGTGCTTCAGATTCTTTGCCACCTGCGACCGGCGGTTCTCCAGCCGTAGCGGCTGAGATTGGGGGCGTGGTCGGTTCCGTGGCAAGGTCTCGAACGGGCTTCGGGCAATCCTCGACGGGAACCTCCCTGAGAAACCCCTGCAAGTCGAACCCGGTGCGATAGACGAGGCGTCGCTCGTTGCTAAAGCTGTTTCCCCAGATGACGTAGCCGTAGAGGTTCCGCAGCGCGAGGTTGATCGCAGTGAGACGGACGCATCGCAGATCAACATCCTGGCCGACGAAGAGCCAGTGCGGCTGCATTTCAGCGACCGCAAGCAGCATCCGGCCACTGCCACTCGCCGGATCACAGACGGATTTCTGCTCATGGGCTTCTTCTTCGGGAATGTCCCCGATGGTCAAACGAGCCATTGCTCGGCAGAGATGCTCGGGCGTCAGAAACTGTCCGTGTTCGCCGTAAGTGATCCCGCCTTGGAACAGATCTCCGAGCACGTCCTTCATTTCGTCGCGTGTCTGTTCCATCGCCGCAACGGCCTGCCCATAGAGTGCCGCGAGACTGTCCACTCCGCGCCTCCCCGGCTTGCCTTCTGTGTGCTTCTTGACGACCGCGAGATACTGCTCCTCCATCCTCCCGCCGGACAATGCACAGACCGCCATGTGCAAGAAATCCTCGAATGCTTGCCCACGACTCACACCACTGCGACGAGCCGCCTCGTCGAGGGTCTTGAGCAAGTCGGCCGTTTCAGGATGGAGGAATTGTTCCTTGGCCATGCAGTCGAAATGAAATCAGAAGAGACGACCCCGTTCGGGGATCTCAGTCGCGGCCACGGCCGTCTGCGCAGCCAGCGGCGGCTCCGAAGTGGCATTCGTCTCTCGCTCAGTTGGCTGGGGTGGAGTCGTCTTGATCGCGGCGAGGAGCTTGGCCCGCGCATCGTCGAGCGCCATCAGGAACATGTTGAGCTGTTCCTGACCGATGACCGTCACGGCCTCGGCGATCTCGGAGACGAGTTCATCGAAGACCTTGGGACTGATCTCAGTCGGACCATGCGGTTCCAGAGTGTAAGTGCGCAGTTCCAGGTGATCGCGAGCGTCGGGTGCGAGTGGGTCGCGCGCCATGCGCAGGACGCGGGTGTGTTCGATAGACCGCATCGGCACGCCGTTGCGTGTGATCCAACTCAAGTCCTCGCGAATGTCGTCAAGGACATCCCGCACGACGCGGACTTCCTCGGCCAGTTTCCCCACGACATCCGTCAGTCGTTCGGCTTGCTGGCGGTGGGACGACGCGGCAGCCGTTGCGGGAGAAGATTTCTTCATGAACGGTGCGGGAAGGCAGCGTGCCATCGAAGCCACAGTACGTCAATTCCTTCGTGACAGGATGACGAATGTCTCTTTTCTTACACGAGATCATCTAGGCTGATCACCACCGTTGTAGTGAGGACATCGTTGTTATGTCCCAAAAACGGTCGAATATCGGAAATTCTCAAAGTGTCGGTGTGCCACAACGAATACGGCGCGTCGGTTTGTCGGACCGACGAAGGTTAGCTCCTTTCAGAATGAGGTAATACAGATCAAAAGTCGACGTTGGGAATCTCATACCCGTCGCTCTTCCTCAATCTCCGCGCGTTCGATGTCGTAATTCAATCCCTCAATGTAATCTTCGACCCAACGAACCACAATGCTGTTCTTCTCGTCGGTCAACCACGCCCGTGCCTGCTCGCGTAGCTTGCGGTAGTGGTCGCTGGCGTTGCCGGACCAGCCACGAGAATGAAAATGAGCGTATAACCCTCCACGGATGCGTTCGTCCTTACCGTATTTCGCGACAAAGTCACGCGTGAGTCTGCCGGCGTTCGACTTGTCGAGTGTCTTTGGCAAAACGCGCGTCAGCCAATACCCGTGCTCTTCGATGTCTTCGTCGATCCAATTGAAAAGTATGTCTGCTGGAACAAACTGAATTGGTCCTGGATTATCGTCACCGATCATTCGATGGCCACCAGATGCCAACCAGTGCTGAGATAGCCAGTCTCCGCGTTCCCGAGCCTCGCGGTACGCATCGCGAAGACATTCCCAAGCGGCTTTCGGATCATGGCGCAGCGACGTCGTAAGGATCGCCTCCTTGTTGGTATCTAGGTCATCGAGGATGGACCAATCACGCATCGAGATTCGGATCACTTTACCAAACAAATCCCACTGGCGATTCGGGAACTGCTGGATGAATCCCTTTGCCAATTTCGACCAGTAGTAACTTGCTGAGTGGACGACGCGCCCATCTGCCATCGAGTCCGCCGTCAGCAGTTCGAACACCAAGTCTTCCGGCAGTGGTTTCGCGTCGCCTTTCTCCATGTAGTACGAATGGCACATTTGCACGGCGTTACTCCAAAAACTTCCAACACCATCTTCAAGCTGTAGGCTGATCAGCTCATTGACGATATCTTCGTCAAGCTCTTGAAGTTGCCGATCGAACCACCAGCGTTTAAGTCGTTCCTTGCCTTGTAGCCCGCGCCGACACTGGTCGATGACTCGTCGCGCAATCGAATTGGTCATTCCGGAACTCACCACGAAATCCGAAAACCGGTCGGCTGTCGCGCCGTCATCGGCCAAGTCGAACATTGCAGACTCCCACTCCTCTTTATTGGCATCGAAAATGGCTCGCAGGTATCCACTCAAGAACGATGTAGCCGCGATGTCCTTGAGCGTGGCGTACTCCTCCCGAATCTTGGGCAACCAAGAGCGATTCACATCGTCTTTGCCGATCCGAAATGCAAAACAATACGCTGGACTCGAATCTTCACAGACAAGCCATGGAAGTTCAGAGACCAGGAGGTCCGGATCCTTCCGAACGGATTCCGCCAATTCATCAAGTTTCCTGTCAACGAGCTTCGTTTCAATCAGTTCGTCGTCGTGATAGTCTTCCCAAGTCGTGTGCTTAACGAAGCGTCGAAGCGTCGAAGCAAAGTCGTGGCCGTCAAGCCGCTCGCAAATCGACTTGAGCGAACTCTTTGTGTCATCTGGGAGTTTGCTGTCTCCGTGACGAAGCTGTCGCTGAATGAACTCTACCAGTGCCTTGACATCCGTTTGTTTATCGAAGGCAACAGACTCAAGCGCCTCAACCACCGAGTCCGTGAGCACTTTGATGTGCAACACCGACCACGCGGCTTCAATGATCGTCGAAATGAGAAGCTTGCGATCTTCGCCTTCCCACGTTTTGAGCCTGTCCAGCAATAGCTGCCACACATTGCGGTAGGCATCCCATAGTTCACCGTATGTCTCTGGCATCCAAAATGAAATCGTTGGGCGCAGCCCCTGATGCTCTGGGCCAACTATTCTATGAGTTGGCCCGGTTGAAAGTGCGTGAGCACAAGCTCTCAAGCCGAGTTTCCGTCTTTCAGCCGAATCTGAATCCAATGCGGAAACCAACACGTTGATCCTCACTCCAGGGCTTGCTTGGGTTGGCCCCCAACTTGGGATCAGACTGAATAGTGAAGTGAAAGTGCCGGTCGCGTTGTTTGAGTAATTGGCGTTCTCTGCTTCGGCTAGAACGAGCAGCAATTCAGCGGCGTTCGCAAAACAGTCCTCCCACACCGCGAGTTTTTCGAGCGCCCAAACAAGCAACTGACGTGATTCGGTGACTTTTCGCAGGGCCTTGGAATCCATTTCACCAATCGTCCGTCTCAAGCAGCGAAGCGTCTGTTTCGGACACGTTTCTGCGAGCGCGGAAATCATGCGCCCATTGTGGAGTGTGTCGGGGAATTGCCCGGTCTCGAAAATGCCGTTGTGCCCCAGCAATTTATCGATCGCCCTTTCGGCCGGCACACATTCGTGGGCGTAGCGTAGCATCTGCACAAACCAGTCCCACATTTGAAGAGGCATCGCCTGTAGCGTCGCCGCAATGTCAAAGGAACTGCCATACAACCGCCAAAACTCGCGATAAAGATGTACGTGCAGCAGGCGCGGAGTCAGATAGAGCGTCGTAGTGCCCTGAATGATGCGACGCGACTTCAATTCGGAAATGATTGCGCGGAACTTTGGTCCCGTGATTCGTTGATCACACCGCGCAGTCAAAGTTTGAACGAAGTTCGCTTCGTCGGCAACCGGAGATTCAAAGCCAAATCGTTCAAACAAAGAACAGTAATGAAGAACAACTCTTCGCAACTGCACTGCTTCCGAATCAGCAGTGTCATGACCGTCGATGGATCGCCGCCACACTTCTAATGTTGTCGGCACCGCAAGTAAATCCGTTCGGTTCGCATCGAGGTTCTCCCCGAGCAAGTGAGCGAAACGCGGGGATCCTTCACA
This sequence comes from Schlesneria sp., assembly GCA_043721755.1. GTDB lineage: Bacteria > Planctomycetota > Planctomycetia > Planctomycetales > Planctomycetaceae > Schlesneria. Next base: position 19,407 of record JAYSQC010000575.1, on the reverse strand, counting down.
GTAGTCCGCCCATCTCTTCGCGTCGCTCTCGCTGACACTGTGGTCTTTCAAGATCGAGACGATTTGTTCCGTGCCAGTTGGCTCGACGGTGACTACACGCGTTTTGTCATCAACCGTATTGTCGGGACCGTGGTCTATCGTAATGGCTCGAATTCGATCCGACCTAGGCTTCAAGATGTTCCAGATGTCGGCAAGGTCTTTTTGCGAACACTCATCAATTACAAAGAGCACGAATCGCTTGTCGTCTAGTTGCACCAACTCGTTGAGGAATGAACTCTGCAAAAGCGTTCGTCCGTCCGTTACATAAAGCGCGAGCGGTGCGAGATCCTCAGCTTTGGTCAATTCAAGCGCGAGTCGCGTCTTCCCAACGCCTGGCTCACCGATCAGTCTGACATGCGCCACTTCGCCGGAACGCAACGCGCCTCGCAGATCCTCGATTAAGTCCTGTTGCTCTGCGCCGTAGTGCTCGCGCGGCTGCATGTCGTCGTCATGCAACCACGAATCGCGCGAACGAAAACCTTGGTGATCATGCCCCCGAAGTTGCAGGCACAGTGAAGGATATGCGCGAAAGAGACCGATTAGCTGAGTTTGCCCCCACACTTCTACCGCAGCGTCGGGGTATCCGCAGGCACGAAAGGCATTCTGAAAGTTCTTGCGCGACTTACGCAGGTCGCGATCGATTGGGTCGATACCGAAACTGACAATGACGAATCGCTTGCCTTCCCGCAGCGTTTGTTGGATTCCCGAACTAAGGTTTTCAAACACCTGTTCCTTGCCGGGACCAAACAGTTCTTTGTGAACTTGTGCCTCTTGCCAAGGAGCAAAGTTGCCGGTCTTGATTTGGTATCGTGTACCCGCTGTGAAAAGTTCGTCCTCATCAATTTTTCCGCCGTCACCATCCAGAATCGATGCGTCAACGCCACCATCTGCTGTATGTACGTGTGACGAGATACTCACGCGAGTTATAGCTATCCCTCGCGCCGTCGCCCGGGACCAAAGCAGACCTCGAAAGGCAGCTACTGAGTCGTCAACTGAGAGACCGCGTAGGATCGCGTGATTCACCTCGAAAGCCGAGCGGCCAATTGCAGGCGAGGTGGCAATGCGTTCCGACGATCTCTCCGCAGTGAGACGCTTGGCGTGGCTCCGCAGCTTGCGTAGGTGCTTAACCGCCGCGTGTCTTTCCCCTTTTTTTACCCGACTGATTTGACCGGGAGAGACGCTGAGAATTTCAGCAACCTCTTTTTGCGAAACTCCTAGGCTAGCGAGTTTTGCGACGAGTTCCGAAAACTCTTTGTTGTCCGGATCAGTAGCCCAGTCAGTGTCGGACGACTTCTTTGCCATTGCAGAGGGCTCCCGTGAAGGCACTGTTTGTTGCACGCAATTATTGTTGCGTTGAATGGATCGTCCGTCAAGGACCAGCTTGGACTTATCGATGAGCAACCCCAAAAAAGTTCTCAGCAACAATTGCTCCGCGTCGGTTTCATCGACCGATGTACTCAGTCATCGTTTTTGTGGGTATGCCTCGATTCCTAAGAATTCAAACGATCCTCCGCCTGCTGCGATTCCCGAGGGAGACTCGATTGGTGACAAAGAAACCCCGAGCGTCATGCTCGGGGCTGGTCAGGGGATGGTGATGGCGTCAGGCGGACAGCCCCAGGAGTTTGGAGACTTTCTGATCGGCTTCCATGCGGTCGCCCGCATAGGTCAGGCTCACATTCTGCTGAGTCAGGGCATCGACCAGATTCCACAGTGTGAACGGTTTGCCGCACTCGCCGAGTTGCTTCACTGCACGGGCCACGGCTTCCTTGCCAAGGTCGTGCTTCTGAAGCGTCTTCATGACTTCTTCGGCTTCGTCGCCGAGCTTCTCGTGCATCGCCTTCCGGACGACGGCGGCAAACGTATCGCGTCGTTCGTCTCGACGGGCCGTTTGCATCTCAATCAGTCGGCGGATCTCGTTCAGCGACTCACGCACGTTGCCCGTGTGTTTGCGCGTGAACTCGGTGACATCCCTCGCGTCCCACACAATGTGGTTGCAGCAGACCTTCTGAAACCAGAACGTCTGAATGCCGAGTGATCGTTTCCCGACTTCGCTGTTCCAAACGAAGAAGCCCGGACAGAAGTCTTCTCCATCGACCTCGATCCAACCGCTGGGGTCGATCAGGAAGCAGAACAAGTCCTGCTCGCCGCAGTAGAGGCCGGTGGCCTCGTTGAAGGCCGTTTGAGGCGGCCCGTAATCGTCCGCGACTTCGCGGACAGCAGCCAGCAAGTCGGCATTCCACAGTCGGCTGTAGGTGACACCGTGGACCGACCGAAGTCGATCCCCTGTCGCCAATAGTTGCAACGGCCGGTCGCCTTGGGGCAGCGTCTCGCGGAGAATCCGACTCGCGGTCTCACCCGAGACGCGGTTCACCGTGTCCTTGCTCACCAGTGCCAATCGACACAGTTGCGAGAAGCTCCAGTCGTTGAGCCGAATCGATCCCTCAGTTCCCGTTTTGAGTTGGACCTGCCCGAAGTCGTCTTCGGTGACCTGGAGTTGCCCCGGTGGCTTCCATAAGTCGCGAGAATCGCGCTGCTGCGATCGACAGTGATCGAGCATCGCATCGACGGACGGAAAGCGTTCGTCGGGGGCACGGCGATAGAGTTCGCGGTGCGCGTGCATCAGTGTGGCCATGACATCGTCTCCTGAAATGCGAAAGAACATGACGCCGGACAAGGAACATCCCCGTACCGTGCTTGCTCGAAGGTGAGCAAGCGGTCGCAGGATGCCTGCCTCAGTGAGACAAGCGCAATTGACGTGGGCGAGTCTGCGTGTCCTGACGTTTTTGTTCGTCCGACAAGCTCTGCATCATGCAATACGGAGTTCTTTCAAAGAACGGCTCTCTGCATCGCAGAGAGCCGGGGGTGAGAGCGTCGCCTCAGAACGGTGTTGGTCCCGCACTGCCTTCGCCGTCCTGGCCGGGGAGTGGCGTCTCGTAGACATACTCTTGGGCCTTCTGGAGCGCGAAGATCAGGGCGGGCAAGTCGGCCGGATTGTAAGAACCGGCGTCTCTCCACTCCTTGTCCTGCTTGTCGTAGTAGCGACGCGGGTTGATCGTGATGCTGCGGAACGAACGGGGACCATCGTCGGTCTCGGTCGTGTTGAGCCAGATCGCGACACCCACGCCGCTGGCGAAGGGGCCGATCCTTTTCTCGGGATGCACGGACGTTTTTGCCTCGACGGGCTTGGACTTGGCCATGACGGGTCTCCTGACGGATGGCGGTTGCGAAGGACCGAACGCTCTCGGGGAGCGCGTCACGACACCGTGACGCAGCGACCACGCTGCCCCAGCAGCAGACGAAGCGCAAGAGGATCTGACGGCAGAATCTCCGACACCGGGAACCGGCCGACGCAAGAAGTCGCCGCGAGTCAAATCCCCGTGCTTTTCGGCACGGGGGGAGCGTTCTGCTCGTCATCGCTTGGCTCGTTTGCGGGCCTGTTTGACATCGACCAGTACGAACAGGCAGGTCGTATGGGCGATGTTGCGGTGCCAAGTCTTGCCCAAGCGGCTGTGGCCAACTGTCGTTGGTGGGAAGCCTCCCTTGTCGAGCCAGTCCAAAAGCCCCTTGGCCAGTTCTTCGGCTCGATCCCAATCGTTGACCAAACGGGCTTCCAGCAGTTCCGTCCAGGCTGCGTGCGGGTCCATACGATGTTCTCCTCGATGCGGGCGTGTGAACGAGCGAAACGCTCTGAGTCCTGCTCCACGCGGAACAGGGACACGACCGTAGCGCGAGGCGGATGACGGCGCAAGGAAGATGTTGGCTCGCGGCAAGTCAGCTTCGGACTGACCGCCGAACGGCTACAAGTCGCCGGATGCGTGCAGCTCGGCACGCATTTCGACCCGTTCGACGGTGTTCATCTGAAGCAGGCGAATGGTGGCTTCGCCCACCAACGTGCGCCCAACGAGGATGGCCGCCCGGTACTCGAAGTGTGCATCCCACACGTCTTGACGCGGGTGAAAGAGCCGCACGATCAAACGAGTCTGCGGGTCAATCGTTGTAAGATTCGGTCCCTTGTGACGATTGCAGTCCGGGCAGGCCAATGCCAGATTCTCAAGTGAGTCGTCTTCCACATGCTGTTGAGCTTGAACGTGCTCGATGTGGAATGTCAGAAAGGGCGCTGCCGTCTGGGGCAGGTGGCAGTATTCGCACCGATCATTGGCCCGCTTTCGGACCAGTTGGCGAGTGGCGGCGTCCATATGCGACTAGGCTTGAAGCAGGCGTCGAGCTCTCGCCTGCATGACGGTGATGAAATGAAACGCCGCCAGACACTGGTCGTATTCCAACTTCTCGACTTCCGTCAGCGTCCCCTGATTCGCCTTATCGGCCAATCCGTCAACGTACTCTTGGGACGCATCGTCAGCCCTGAGGGCTACGATTTTCCGTGCCGCATCCATTGTGAGGCATTCAGCCAGTGGCTCGATGAGCCGGTCAAGTACGGTGATTGTCATGAGGGGAGTATACCATAGAGTCATCGGACTGGCGATCAGAAATTCCTCTGTTCCTCTTGCCGCAATATCCACAACTACATCCACGCAGGGCGGCAATTCTGAGTGTCCGCCATCGCCGACGCGCGGAGCGGTCGGGAAGAGGACGCCTCAAGAGAAGGGACGGGAAAGCCTACACGGAAGCGGAACGTTGGGACTGTCCGTGTCGTTGCCGGGAGACTTGGCGGATGAGGTTTGCTCGCTTGGGATTCAGGCGTGGGGGCGGGAGGGTGGTCATGGAGAACGTGTGCGGTGCGCCTTCGACCAAGAGCCGGAGATAGCCGTGGTATTTGGGAATCCGCATCAAGTCCTCGGGTGTCAGACCCTCACCCAGCAATTCCGCCAGCACGGTGGCATCGCGGGGGCCGACGGTCATGCAGAGTGTGGAACCGCAGTTGCCCAGCACTCCCGCCAGTGTGGCGGGGTCGAGTTGTTCCAAGAGTTGAGTGCTGAGAACGTAGCTCGTGCGGTACTTCCGTGATTCGGCCAAGGCATCGGCCATCGTGGTATTGCCGGGGGCGAGATAAGAATGGAACTCGTCGATCACGACGATGGCATCGGGGCGTTCGTCTTCGGGGACATTGGCTCGACTCATCGCGGCGACTTGCAGGCTGGAGAGCAGCAGCGATCCGAGTAATGTCGAGGCATCATGTCCCACCGTTCCCTTTGACAGGTTGCAGAGCAGAATCTGCGACTGGTCGAGGATGGGGCGGAGTTGAATCCCCTTTTCTGTCGCTCCCAAAATCGCTTGCAAACGCTCGTTGGTGGTGAAGGCTCCCAACTTGTTTTGCAGGCTGGCGAGATACTGCGTGCGGTCCCGTTCCTGCCAGCGGTCGAACTCGGTCCGCCAGAACGACTGAACGGCCGGGTTCGTGACTCCGGCCACGACCGACTTGCGGTAGTTCGCGTCGGTCAGCAGCCGCTGCACCGTGACGAGCGAGGCGTCGCGGCGGCCGATCAGCGACAAGAGGCTGTTGCGGAAGATGTGGAGCAGTCGCGGGGCGGTCGCTTCGTCGAACCCGAACACGTTCTTGAACGCCGTCAGCACCCCGTCCGCGACCAGAGTTGGATCGCTCCCCGGTGGACCGATGAGTGGGTTGAATCCCACCGGAAACGCTCGATCACTGGCATCGAACAGAATCACGTCATTGGTGCGGCGTGGGGGGATGAACTCCAGGATCTCCTCCACGAGTTGTCCGTGAGGATCGACCAGCACGACGCCCCGATTTTGTTCGATCTGCTGAAGGACGACGTTCTGCAAGAAATTGCTTTTGCCGGAGCCGGTCTTGCCGACGACGATCAGATGCCGTCGCAAGTCGTCCAAGTGAATGCCGAACTGGTCTCGTTGCTGACGGAACTGCACGCGACCGAGCAACGTCACGGGTCGATGGGGTGATTTCGCGGGCAAGCGAAGCGGTGGTTCGACTTCGCGAAAGTGTGATGTTTCCACGCGGGCGATGGCCCGCTCGGTTTCGGCGAGCGGATGCCAGAGTGATGAGACTTCAGCCGGTGTGAGCAAGAATCCTCGTCGATGTCGGCGTTGTGGACGTGAGGCCACCGTGAGGAAGGCCGCGTCGGCAGTGGCAAACTGTCCGAAGGCACCAACGATTTCACGAAGTTTGCGACGTGCAAATTCTTCGGCTTCGACCGGGGCATGGACTTCAATCCGCAGTCGGCACTCGAACAGCGGTTGAGTCAGTTTGTCACTGGGTGGAGGTTCGTGAGCTGAGCGGCTGATCGCTCGCAGCAGCAACCGCGACAATAAGCGTCGTCCTCGTTGCGGATGCGTTGCGAGGGCGAGATAGCGGTGACGCAGTGCGTGGGAGAAGAACCGTCGTGCGGCCTGCCGGTGAATCCATTCGGCATGACGAACCGTCCGATGCGAGGCGGGCTTCAGGCTCAAACGAATCGCACACTCGATTCGTCCCGACCGTCCGCAACGCAGTGCCGAGAAGACGGGACCAAGCGGATCAACGAACCGGCCCGCCACGCTGTCATGAAAGTTGTCTGACGTGCGCAGCGTGCAGACATCGGGCGTCCACCAGAGTTCACTGGCCCAGCATTGTTGAGAGTGACGCGAGGTGGTCTCATCGAGCGGAACGATCGAACTGCCGGGATAGGCGTCGAGCAACGCTTCACGAAACAACGCTCTCGATTCATCGGGACACTCGACAGCCAGCCCGACCTCGCCCCGATCCGTCCGGACCTGCAACTCGATCCCCCGTCGTGACGGGTCGGCCTGGTGCAACAGTCGCAACAGCGACTCGGTGTGAACCGGACCGCGTTCGTTGTCAGCCGGTGGACGGATGGAAAACCGCATGGGTGAGCCAAGGTTTTCCCGCCCCCTTCGACGGAATGCCACTTCGGGAGCGGGCCCGCCGGAACTCGCGCTCGCACCGGCTCTCGCGTCCCGGAACATCCGAGTGTTTTCGGCTCGGTTCCGTCGGGGGTACTGAAGAGACGCCACCTCATTCGGCAACTCTGACGGACGTTTGGCGGGGGAAGCGAGTGTCCGCGCAATGACGAACGGGCCGGGGTCGGGCGGAGTGGATCGTCGGGATGTCCACTTTAGCAGACACCGCTCGTGATCTTCACTTGGCGGGATGGTGCCTCTGTGTTGGCTCGTGTGATGGAAACCAACGACCGCTTGAGGCCGCGATGATCGGTGAGCAACGCGGCACCGCACGGGTCATCGCTGTTCAGATACTCCTCCAGGCCGACGCCCACGAAGACGGTTCGCTGCGGGTTTTGCATGACTTGGCCGGCAAGGTCGAGAATGTGAGTCAGCCGGTCACGGCTGCGGGTGGTGACGAACAGCACGAGATACCGTTGCGGGTCGAGGGCTGCGAACTGCGATTGATGGGCGTCGTAGCCGCGCAACTTGCGTTCGATCGACTCCACGTCGAGTCGCGACCGGACGCGCTCCGTCCCATTGTCGAGTTCCACGCAAAAGTGAAACGACCGGCCGTCTGGCGTGTGCAACTGAAACGCACAGTCGGGCACGACGATGAACCCCCCAGCCTCTAGTGTGACGCTGTTCTCGCGAGCGAAGTGCCGCACGGCGATCCCCCGCCGATATGCAGCCACGAACGTCTGCACCAAGAAATCTCCCAGGCACCGCGTGTGATGGTGATGACCGGGGGCGAGCTCCTCGAAAAACCGGCGCGATGGCAACGCCGCCTCGTCCCCCTGTAGCCATTGATAGCCTGCACGGGTCAGCTTCCAGTAGTGCGGTGCCCCACCTCGCCCCACGGTGGCCAGTGGCCAACTCCGAAGCAGTCCCGCCTCGCGCAGTTGCTGCAACCGACGACGCAGCAGCCGTTCCTGTGTGAACGGCTCGGCGAACGTGGCGCTCAACCGATACAACTGGTTGGTGGTGAACGGATGCCGGTCGAGGGCCTCGAAGAGTGCCACATCACGCGGCGTGAGCTGACATCGGCGGCCGTGATGGCGAGCGATTCGCGTTGGCATAGGACTCCTGGCAGTGTAGCGTGAGACCAACTCGGACCCGACCAGTTTCACTTGCACCATGAACCAAAAGCGTGGCTACATCGACGGCGTGGATGACCTCATCGCTCAGACTCCGGTCGAGCAGGTGTTGGGCTACTTCCACCAGCCGCTCCCGCAGAAGACGACGGGCGAGCATCGGATGCCGTGCGTCTTCAACGAAGGCTGCAACGACAGCAGCTATGGGGCGCTCACCATCAATCTGACCGATCCCGCCCGCGTGATTTACTGTCACGTCTGCCAAGTCCGTGGCAACCTCCTCACGCTGATTCATGGCCTGACTCAACATCGCCCGCCGACTGGAGGCCGATTGCGGGGTGAAGAGTTCAAAGCGTCCATCGCGACGCTGCAACAGATTCGTGGCGGTGCCCAGCCAGAACGTTCGTCCGTAGTGAATGCGCCGGTTCCATCTACAACGTCGCCGACTCCCCCACTGTCTGCCCCATCAGAAGAACCGGTGACGGAAAACATCCCGCTCCAGGATCAGGAGAAAACGCGGGGACTCGTCAATCTGTGGGAAGACCTCGTCGTCGATGTCGAGCAGATGTCTCCCGCCGCCGCGTCCTATTTCCGACAACGCCCGTGGCTCACACCGGAAGTCTGCCGCCAGTGGAAAATGGGCTACCTCCCCCGCGATGGACGCAGCCTATTGCGAGGTCTGATCGTCTACGCCCACACCAACGAAGCGGGCGACATCATCAGTTACTCGGGCCGCGATCCCGCCTTTGCAGACAAGTGGAACGAGTGGGTGCGCGCAGGCCGTCCCGAGAAAACTCGGCCGATGAAACACCGCTACGTGAAGGGCTACCACAAGGGACTGGAACTCTACGGCCAGTCCGCCGACCGTTTGCAGGACCGTCGCCTGAAAGAGTCCCTCGGCCACATCGGCTTGACGGTTGTTGAGGGGATGAACGATGTCATCCGACTCAACGAACTCGGCGTGGCGGCCGTCGGCATCTGCTCGAATCAAGCCACGGATGAACAGCTTGAAAAGCTCACCCACTTCGCCCGTGCCGCTACCAACGGTCGGATCGTCTTGCTCCCCGACAACGATGATGAAGGGGAATCCGGCTTCAAAGAACTGCTGTGGTCGCTCGCCGAGCGGGGCCTTGATGTCCGCCTCGCCTGGTCACGACGTTCCCACGGCGGTCAGTTCGACGGTCGTCAACCCGAAGACCTCACGCCCGAAGACTGGCAGGCGCTGCTCGGTCACCTCGCCCGCCCCCATTGACCCGCCCCGTTCCTCCTTTTGCGGGGTCATCTTCGCCTTGAGGCGTCTGGTCTCCCCGCCGAATCATTCCCAACGCCAAGCCGTGTCGCTCGGCGGACGGGATTCGTGATATACTCGGACCAAAGTTTCCCCCCCCAAGGTTATGCCACCCATGTCAATTGCCGTCGCCGATAACACCGAAGCCGCCATTTGGGAACGGGTCATTCATCCACAAGGGCGCATGACGCAGAGTGCCGCCCGTCGCATCTTGGAGTTGGCGTTCACGGAAGAGGAAAAAGTGGGGATGCACGACCTCGCGCTGAAGAACCAAGCCGGAGCGTTGTCCCCCGCAGAGCAGGCGGAACTGGACAACTATTGTCGCGTGGGCGTGACCCTGTCGGTGCTTCAGTCGCGTGCCCGACAAGTCCTCAAACCCCGCCGCCGCGTTTCCTGAGTCCCTTATGAATCGAGACCTCATCGAATTCGTCAAGCGGCGGGCGGAGTCCACCTGCGAATACTGTCGGCTGCCGCAAAAATACGACCCGCTCACGTTTGAAGTGGACCATGTCATCGCCATCATTCACGGCGGGACCGATGCGGCGGGCAATCTGGCCTTGTCCTGCTTTCTCTGCAACCGCCACAAGGGGCCGAACCTCACCGGGATTGATCCGATCACGCGGAAAACGGTCAAACTGTTTCACCCTCGGCGACACTCCTGGGCACGCCACTTTGCGTGGGATGGACCGCTGCTCGTCGGCCGCACGGCCATGGGTCGCACGACGATTCGCGTGCTGCAAATCAACGAGTATCTCCGGGTCTGTCAGCGCCGAGAATTGATGGCGGAACGAGTGTTCCCTCAGTGAAATCGTGAGTCATCCCCGTCATGGGTCAGCAAGGCCCCTTAGAGCGGTCGAGGCGTGATTTGGCTGTCTCCCACGCGGGAGCTTCCGACAGCGCAACCGCGCATCCATTCCACGTCATAGCGAGGGGTGGTGTCGAGGTGTCGTGACTCAGCGGCGGTGCCTCCGGCACGGTGAGCGGAGTGCGGCACACCGTCGTGGCTCTGCTTCAGAGGCCGCGACCCCCGAGGTTACGCAGCCGCTCAGTCGGCGTTGTCGGAAGCTCGGGGGTCGCGGGCGATAGCCTCGCGACGGTGTGCCCTCATCGAGGGGAGTTTCTGCGCTCCGCGAAGCGCCGTCCGTGTCGTCTCCGACGATCCGGGGTGTGATCCCCTGTCCGATCCGGCCCGGGATCACTTTTCGCTCCGGTCGAGTGTTCAGCCTGTCTTTCTGTTTGAGGTGTCCCGTGTTCGCTCCGCGAACACTCCCCTGTCGCTCGTCGTTCGTACTGTTTCTGACAAGCAGCGGCCTCGGGCCGCCCCTCTTTGTTTTCAATTACTTTGTTTCAATCTCTTTGGCGTAGGTACGAACCAAGCTACCATTTGCTGATTCGACCAAGAACTTTTCATCGAATCACTTGTTGAACAAATTCAAGACCTCCAAAAAGGTGACGCCGACTGCGGGTCTTCCCTCGAAATAGGTGACGCGATCTGCGGGAAACAGCCGCCAAAAAGGTGACGCCAACTGCGGGTGAGTGTGTCTCATCCATCGTTCAGTGGGGACTGTGGTTTCGCTGTTGAATGAGCTGGGACAATGATGCGGATGAATTGCTCGCGAACTCGGGATGGTCGGTCCGAAACTGTCGGCTCAAGTGCATCCGAGCAAACCGGTCGGCATTCGACCGAGCCTCGGACTCGTCCTGACCATCCGCCTGCAACTGCTGAAAGAGCCGGGTCATGACCGTCTCAAAAGCATCGCGTGCTTCATTGTGGAGATACTGCTCGAAAGCGGCCTGTTCGTTCCCCGCTACCATCGACTGCGGACGATCTGCCTGCTTCGCCCGCTCCTGCTTCTGAAGTTCCCGCCACCAGTCGGGCGGTGTCGTTTTCTGAATCTTCGCCTGCCGGATGTAGTGCTGAAAGTAGGCGGGCGGCGATTCCCTGATGAGCTTCCGTTCCACCGCCGCGAGCGTGATGTCCGACCATTCGGCGATCAGTCGTGGTGGGAACTCGCCCAGTATCCGCCGGATCGTCGCCCGGTCGAAACCAATCTTTTCCAATGGCTCGACCAGTGGAGATTCATCCGCCGTGAATGTCACCTGGGGTTGCGTCACCCGCTCAAAATACACCCCGCGAGGAAACTGAATGACATGTACTCCCTTCGCCCGCTTCGTGAACAGTCCTCGCACCGAAGTGATGTCCGGCGGCAAAGCGATGATCTCATGGTCAAGCAGCGTTTGAGCGATCCTGACGAGCTTCTGCTTGATCTCCTTCGTCGCCAATGACTCGGAAAACCCCAGCGTGTTGATCCCCAACTGCCGCAGTTCAAACGCGGGCGAATGATCGTTCCGCCAGAACATCTTCGACAGCAACAGAAACATCCGCCGCGAGGCAACGTCGAGCTCCCGGTACATCGTGAAGTCGAACGAGAAACTCCCCGCCACGGCCTCGCAAAACCGAAACCATTGCGTATCCCACACAAAGTGCCACGCCCGCGATGACGTATCATCCAAGGGCAAGCTGTACTTCAGCAGTCCGAAGGCGACCTGACGATGCTCGCCCCGTAGCGGGTCATAGAAACAGTCGTTCTCGTACACCACACCCGCCAATCTCCGGATCGCATCGCGAAACAGTTGATAGCGATTCCCCTGTTCTTGTCCCGCTTCGATGAGTCCGAGCTGCCTCAGACACCAATGCGGCGTGGCATAGAAATCGGCACTCGGCTCGGGCTGGGCAAACGTCAACGCGAGCAACCCGTACAGATACAACTCATCATTCGGCGACAGCCCGAACGGACAGGCTACGTTTGCCGTGGCCGTCTTACGATTGCGATGCCGGTCTGTGAAGTCGTAACGAACTTGATGAAGACTCCCCGCTTGCAATGCCTGCGACGCATCCAGGGGGCACAGAGCGTGTTCCACGAGCGTCTGCTGGGCGAGCCCGCTCCCCTTCCGTGTCGGTGAGCGTTTTTTTGTGCCGGGCCGATGCGGAGTCACAATCGGCGACATGCGGAGCTATTTGGATGAGCGAAAAAGACGCGACCAGACCCCCGGTCGCTTGGGACTTTTCGGAGGCTTCACCCGCGACTTCGCGGGCGGTTGTTTGGCAGGCTGTGGATCTGGCGATGGTGTCGCTCTCTCCGTCCAATCGCTGGATTCGACGACCGCTTCCGCAGTTGCGGGCTTGGGCGGGGCAATCGCCAACCGTTGCTGCAATTCCCGCATCAGAACGTTCGACTCCCGCATCCGTTCGTTGAGGCTGGCAATCTGGTCGTCCTTGCGGTCGAGCTGCTTCTCCAGCGTCCGCATCTGTTCGTCCTTGCTCTTGAGTTGCTCCTGCAACACCTGCATGACCAATTCGACGTGTGTCATGACCGGTCCACCGTCCGCGACTCCCCCACTCTCCGCCGCATCCTCCTGCGGAAACCGCCTCATCAGCAACTGTCGGTCAATCTTCCAGACATACGGTTCCTTGGCCGCCTTTCGCCGCTCCACCTCTTCGGCAGACGGCAGGATAAACAACCGATCGACGTGCTGTGGATCGGCCACGATTTCTCGCAACAATCGCTTGATCGTCGATTCCGATTTCCCGGTGAATTCCCGAGCCTCGCTGACACTGAGATGCTGATCCATAGGGTGGAAGAGGGGATAGCCAGACCGTAGCGCAACACCGAATTGAACGCAAATCGAACTGAATCCCCACTGACACAGTCTGGTTGAACCGGAGTCAAACAGGGGGTGGCATGGCACGGTTCGAGAGGGGAGTCATGGCCGGAGTGCATAGCCCGTTCAGGTAGGTTCAAAGCGGTTCCGTGCCGATTCAGGGGGCGGGTTCTTGAATGATGTCATGCCCCCACCGTGACGATTCGCAGCCGTGTGAACTCAGGACGCCGAACCAAGGTCACGACCGGCATCAGGTCACGGCATGACAGTACGGGGTTCAGGCAACGAAACCCACCGACGGCATCGGGCTGAACAATCTTCTAGTTCAAGGGCTGAACGACATTCTCAGTAGACAAAAAAGAGGGGAGTCTTCACATGGTTCAATGTTGACCCGCCACGGGTCATGCATCTCGTGCGTGACAATGGCATGGCCGGTTCAATTACTGGTCACAATGATCTTTCCAATCGCACCGCATGGAGTTTCAAATGATCAGCCAGCGGAAGGAATAGTTTGAAGGGGCGAGATGCAAGCCTTGATTTCGGCTTCCTTGGCAGCAAAGGATTCACGCCCCCGTTGCCGCAACACATTGAGCTTTGTGAGGTCATACTCCATGAAGTCGGTTGCCATTTCGGGCTTGTCAAATGTGTCGCTGATCCGGACCGTTTGAATATCCTTGAAAAGGATGGATCGAAGCTGCTCCATCGACTGCGTGTTGATCTCCAGCGTCTTTTGAAGCAACTGAACGCTGATCAAGTATTTCTTGGCAAACCAGATCTTCCAACCGGGTTTCGGTTCAGGATAGACACCCACGCCCAGGCTCAAGACACGGATGTCTTCAGGTGGCTTCTTCATGGCGTGGACAGCGTCGGCAATGGCGTACAGGGTCGGATTGTTAGCGCAGTATCCCCCATCGATCAAATCGACGATGTCGCCACCAGCAGTCGTGACTTTCTTGTGCGAAAAGAAAGGGACTGCCGAGCACGAGGCTTGAACGGCGTCGGAGATACTAACGCCAAAGCCGGGCACGAATGATCCTTGGCGTCCATGAGCCTGCGCAACGCTGGCTTTGAAGATCATCGGCCTCTCGATAACCCATTTCGTAGCAACGATGCCAATGGCAGTTTTGACATCTGTGAATTGTTTGTCTTCAAAGATTTCGTTCGCCAAAGCCGCAAGTGCCTGCGATTTCGCCTCTGGATTCTTCTCTTTCATGACCTTCGGAACATGCTTCCGGTAGAGATCATGGATCTTATCGACCTCATATCCCAGCGCAATCAGCGAGGCGATAATCGCCCCCGTGCTTGTGCCGTAGACCAGATCGAAATGCTTGTAGAGGGGGCAATTAAGCATCGCCTCCACCTCGTGCAGCACTCCAAGCGTGTAGAATCCCTTCGCACCGCCACCGTCGAGGCTCAGAATGCGGTACTTTCCGTCCTTGGGATGTTCGGTGGTCAGTTTCGATGATTCGGGGATAGGCACGATTGTCTCGGTGTCAGGGATACCCGTCACTCGTGGAAAACCACCTGCCAAATCTTGTCGATGAAGGCCAAGGCATCGTCCACGTTCCAGAATTCGGGATGGAAGAGGACGAAGATGTTGTTGGCCTGCATATACGACCGCAGACCACCATTGGCCCTCTTTTCCCGAAGGTCGTTCCATAGGTAGGCAAGCACATTCTGAACGACGGAGCCGTATCCCCCTGAGAACTGAGCGTCGGGCGCGTTCCACACGAGACTCTCAATGTAGAACGACGGCGAGCGTTTGCGGTCCCATTCGCCCTGTTCCTCAAGCTCGTTGCGAATCCGCTTCAAGATGCGAATGCAACCCTTTACCTTGCCGTCGTTCCGCTGATCCTTTGCACCAAGATTCTCAAAGTGCTGTTGTGGGAAATTGACGATGCGCTCGCCGGTCGATGTGAGAAAGGCAATGCCGTTGTGGTAGGCGGGGCGACCTGATGCGTTCGAGTAATAGTGACGGTGTACAAGGCAGGGAAGGACATCGGCATCAAGACGATACGTGTTGCCAGCGACGGTGATGGCCTTTTTACCGTCCTCCACTGTCCCGTACTCGGTCTTCAGAGAAGCGTACACGTCCCGTCGATAATCCCAGTACGAGTAAGACGCGGGAACGATGGATTCCTGTACCTCTTCCCGCAACGACTTTGCTTGCCACTGAGAAGTCTTTGTCTCAGGTAGGTCACTTAGATCGTAAAAGAAAGTCGTCTCGGTGACGCTTCCCATATCGACATCACTGTCGCCTCGGACGTTCGTAGAGTTCTTGTACGAACCTTGGAGATAGGTCGAAATGGAATACTTGCTGAGCGAACGATCTTCTTCAAGATGGGCACGAATCATGTTATGAGTTCGTGCCGCTTTGTCCCGCTCGGTCTCGCTGGGGGCAAGCGAGAGTTTGACTAGATCCCTCTGCATTGTGACTGCCATATTGACTCCTTGACCCAGCGGCATGCTGGGGATTTGGGCATGCATAAGCAAAATCTGGGCCACTGCCTATGCGGAAGCGACGAAATGTGAAGCAATCTAAAATGATGAAGCGAGATATGGTAACGGCTAAAAACTCATGAACGGCCGGGAACATCCGTTTGGTGCAAAAATGGCAGGGCAAACCAGCCTCGTTTAGTGTAGTCGTTGACTAAGCTCTCAGACGAACACGATCTTACCAACTGCCATTGTGCGTTCCTGGATAGCTGTCTACTACGCAGCACGCCCTGTACGGCTCGGCCCCTTTGACCTGTATTGGGCACACTACAGTCAGGGCCGTGTCCAGATCCGTGTGATGTTCGGTCATTATGAGCCGCCTGTCTCTGCATACCCCGTGAACCGTCTTATGCCATCGAACAACTCGCTCGCACACATCCCGCGTATCCGCCCATATCCACCACGACGTTCCAATGCCCCGAATGCGGGGGCACGAGTGTGGCCGGTGACCGCTTGACGAGGCCGCCGAAGTAACGGTAGCTACGCCCACTGCGGTACGAACGGAAGTTCAAGTCGTCCATCAGCAGAACGTTCGCCTGCGTGTCCAGTTCGACCCGAATCACGTTGTCCGGGCCAGCGTTCATGTCCCAATGCAGAAATTTCATTTCTCCACAACTCCGAATCTTGAGGAAAGAATGAAATGGGCGACGAACGCCGCCCATCCCTGAGCACTACCACTGTCCGCATCACTGTGGACGGTTCCTACCGGCTGCTGGCCATCGCTGTAGCTGTCGCGGGGACCAAGTTGTCACCGACTCGCTTCAGGATCACTCCCTCTGGCGGGTTGGCTGCGTAGCACGCTTTGTCGAACGGCTCCGACTGACCATCCATGAAGAGGCCCGCGCAGTCGGCCTTATCATTGTTCCAGACGTAGTTCCCGCTGGTGAACAGGTGGATATTCGCCCCGGCCTTGTCCCCCGGCAGCAGCGCCGATTCCCCACCGCTCCCGGCGTGGATACGCATCACATAGCCGGGCTGAAGGTTGCCCTTGAAGCCCATGACCTTCTCCCACCGACTCGTGTGGCCGTCGGCGCTGTAGGCAACATGGTAGAGGGCCACTCCGTCCAACTTCACGGGCTTGTCACAGACGTTTTGAATGTCCGCCCATTCGCCACCCAACTGTGTAGCGGTCGCCCCGCCCCGGCGTGTCCGGTCTTTGCCGGACGGGTTCGGCTTGAGCCGAACAGTCTTCAAGTTCGTCATTTACTTGCTCCAAGAAAGGGTTTAGGGAAGCAGAAAGCCTTCCCGGTTGAACAACCCTCGCGACAGACCCCGGAGCGTAGTACCGAATCTTGGGAGAATTCAGAAAATCTGGATTTGAATCTGGGAAAAGACGTGACGCTGGCAGGCAGGTGCTCCCGGCTAATGATCTACAACGAGCCAAGTGAGCACGCGGTTCCCTAGTTGAACCGCCTCTTCGTAAAGCCACTCACGCTTCGGCCAATCAAACCAGAGGTGAGGGTCGATGCGGTGACCAACAACTTCATCAGTAGAACTGACTTCGAGTATCTCCAAGAGCTTCGCCGTCTGGCTCCCGGGAGGAACGGCCGTCCCTGGGCGCACAAACCAGCAGCCAAGAGCCTTCATGTCCTCCGAACTGTAGGACCAGCGGACAATGCCGTCCTCAGAAAATACAGCCGTAGCCGGTTCAATGTCGCAATCGCAGTACCGCACTGCGGTGCTGGTAACGGATGTACCCAAGCGGTCGGCTAGCTTCTTCAGATCGCGAATGTCGCAGACGCTCTGGCGAAATCCCTTGACCTCGCGAACAAACAAGTCGCGGGGCATGAGCAAGTTGGCAGAGAATCTGTCGGCTTGCTCTTCAAAGGGTTCGTGGGAACGATAGTCGCTCTCGGAGTTGTGCATCATGCCCTTGAAGAGGCGATCGCGATGTTCGGGCAAGTAAAAATGGCCCAATTCGTGACCGAGTGAAAACTTGATACGGCCAGCCGTTCGCTCCGTTTCGCGGTAGAAGATGCCGAATCTCCGATCAGACGGGAAATACTCGATCCGAGCGTCGAATCCGTCCCCGTATGTGCCCGGCGCCAGGAATATCTTCTCCTCCTTCGCGATTGCGAATGGATCAACCGGAAGCCGCCACATACCGAGTGCCTTCAGCACTTCCTCAGCCGCCTTTGCGATCTCGTCCGCCATTGTCTTCCTCTCGCATTTTTTCCTGCATTTCTTGGCGTTTCTTTCGTAACTCCTCTTCAGTCACGTCGTCGATCTTGTCTGCCCGGTTCATTCCATGGACCAGTTCGCGGTTACCCACCTCATGACTGTGAGTAGCCTCTTCGAGGTCTTCCTCCTCCGCTTCTTGGTTCGCGGTCTTTTCAATCATCGCTTGAATGAACCCCGGTCGCAGGCACGTCAGTGACGACTTTTCCTGTTCCGAAAGGCTGGGCAGCTTTGTTGAATCAACCTGTTCGGCGCATTGGGGCCGCAATCGCGAAACGATCAGTGCCTCTAGGGCACGCACTTCTGGATTGTCTTGTGTGCTCATGGGTCAAACCTCACCTAAGAAGTTGAATCCGCGACGTGTCAGTTGGCTCGCAAGTTTCGCTCTTGCTGCGTGCCATGCACTCTTTGCAGCGGCGACCGTGATCGAGCTTCTGAGGTACGTTCCCATCGCGTCGGCTAATGGTGAGTACGAATTCTGTTCCCGTACGTCTTCGTAGACATCGACAAAGCAGGAAGCGGCAGTCTTCTGCATGGATGGCAGCTTTTCGATCTCTTCCCACAATGCTTTGTCGAACTCCGCCCAGTCAATCCGGTCATATTTCACTCGAATCCCGAGCATGCTGCCGTTGATGTCTTTGATCAGATGATCATGGAATTCCGGACCTTCCCGTCGCATCGGCAAGCGTCGTCTTCGACGCCTATCCATCGTGCGCTTCTTCGCGATGTCCTGCACGAGCCGCATAGGACGCACGGGGTCGAAGTCGGGTTCCTTCGCGGCACGCAGCATGTCAATCATTGTGTTCTGGTAGACATCGTCGATGTCCTCGATGCCCAAACCCAGCCCGTGAGCCTTGATGCACCCCAAAATGACAAGGTGGAACGACTCGTGGAGCATCTCAAGCCCGAATTCCGGGCTGACGCGAAAAGCATCTTCTACATCTTTTTCTGCTGAATCGCTGTCTTGCACGTCAGCCCTCATTTGCAAACGAGGTCCACATAAACGGACCTCGCTCGGCACCGCCGAACGTAGCATGAATTCCCGACAAAAGTCCCAGTTTGTCCGCTTTCGCGATTCTCGCACGGCCAAAGCTTCAAAACAACAGGGGGGCAACACAGTGCGCAGGCGACGGTCGGTTGCTTGCCCGAACAAGGCGGGCGAAGTGCTAGGTTGGTGCTGCTCTTCTTGGCGGTACTTCTCTCCGCACAAATGCTGATCGCTCCCAAATCAGCAGGCATCAGCTAGAATAGGAAACCGCAGAAACGGCGTGGGGACAGATTGGGGATAATGTGGGCCAACACAGTACCCATTCAGACCCCACACAAATCAAGTGTCGCACCATGAGAAGAGGGCATATTCCCAGTCGGAAACCCAGAAAAGACTCTTGAGCGAGAGTGGCGAAATTGGCAGACGCGCTGGACTTAGGATCCAGTGCCTTAATCGGCGTGGGGGTTCGACTCCCCCCTCTCGCATTTTTCTTGTTTACTGACAGCCGCTGAAAAGAACGGACTTTCAGTGTCAAATCCCCTGTTTTTACTGGGGATTTGTCGTTCTTTGTGTCCCCCTTCAAGAGGCTGTTCAAAGCCAGTTGAAGACACGTTGTGACGATCATTGCCGCCCGAATCACTGCCAATACACTGCCAGTCGGGTTGGTCTACCGCGTCAGCTGACACGAGCATTGACGAGCCGATGTAGCGTTCAGTCATGGTGACGCTGCGGTGTCGGGCAAGTTCCTTCACCGTGTGCAGCGGGACACCAGCACGGGAGAGATT
>JAYSQC010000574.1:0-6086 GCA_043721755.1 Schlesneria sp. | reverse complement strand
CTAGAGGGCATTTCAAAACCGGTTTTTGCCTCGAAAAACTAGCCCGACGCGCAAGCGAGGGCTGAACATTCGATCACGGTGAAGCCCTCGCTTGCGCGTCGGGCTAGTTTTGAAATGCGCTCTAGTGACTCTGCATTCATCTGAGCGGTCGGTATTCACGGTTGGAGTTCAATTCACGGGCGGAGAACATCAGTGAGGGAATGTCATGGCCACGGCTGGCGAGTCGTTTGAGAGCTTGTGGTTCGTAGCCGGTGGCGTAGAAGGCACCTCGTGCCCGCCCGCCCGCGTCCACGCCCGACATGCGGTAGACGAAGATGTCTTCGAGCTGATAGGCCCCGTCCTGGCAACCGCACAGTTCCGAGATACGCATGACTTTTCGTTCGCCGGTTGAGAGTCGCATCATGTGGATGAGAATCTGCACGGCGGAGGCGATGTATTGGCGGGCGACTGTGGTAGGAAGTTCGACGCCGGACAGGGCGATCATCAACTCCATGCGGTCGAGAGCATCGCGGGTGTCGTTCGCGTGAACGGTACTCATCGAACCATCGTGGCCGGTGTTCATGGCTTGCAACATGTCGAGGACTTCGCCGCCGCGCGCTTCGCCCACGATGATGCGGTCGGGCCGCATTCGCAGACTGTTCTTGAGCAGATCGCGTTGCGTGATTTCACCGCGACCTTCGACGTTCGGCGGTCTGGTTTCGAGGGCCACCACGTCGTTCTGTTGCATCTGAAGTTCGGCCGTCTGCTCGATGGTGACGATCCGTTCCGTCTCGGGAATGAACCGGCCGATGTTGTTGAGCATCGTGGTCTTACCGGCACCCGTACCGCCGCTGACGACGATGTTCATGCGGCCTCGGACACAGGCGACCATGAAGTCGGCCATTTCGGGCGTCAGCGTGCCACCGCGCACCATGTCTTCAAACGAGACCCCCGCCGATTTGAAGCGGCGAATGGAGACCGTCGGTCCACGCAGGGCGAGCGGCGGGATGACCGCGTTCAGACGAGAGCCGTCGGGCAGCTTGCAATCGACCATCGGCGAAACTTCGTCGATCCGCCGACCGGCTCGACCGACCAGTCGCTGGATGAAGTGGATCAAGTGTTCGTTGCTGGCGAACCGAATGTCGGTGCGTTCGAGCAGACCGTTCCGTTCGATGAAGACGCTGTCGGGACCGTTGATGAGTACGTCGCTCACTTCGGGATCGTTCATCAGCGGCTCGATCGGACCGAAGCCGTAAATCTCGTCCATGATCTCGCGAACCATGGCCTCGCGGTCGTCTGGTGGCAGATTGACCGCCTCCTGTCCGCAGAGGTGCGTGGCCAGCGAACGGAGCTGCGATCGCAACTCGCGTTCGGGAAGCAGCCCCGCTTTGGAGAGGTCGATCGCATCGACCATCTGCCGGTGCAGGCGCGTCTTCAGTTGTTGAAAAGCCTGTCGCGGATCGACGAGCGGCGGGACGGAGGTTTGGGCGATCATGGCGTTTTCCCAGGTCAGGGCGTTCGGTGTCGGAAGTCTCGTCGCAGGTCGTGTCGGTGGCTGAAGTCTGGCTTAGCAGTCAGTGGAAAAACGTAGGGTAAGCGTCTCGCTTGCCCGTAAATACGGTTGAAAAAGGGGCAAGCCGGAGGCTTACCCTACGTTTTTCAACCGGCGGTTAGCTTTGTTAGCCGGACTTCTCTTCTCTTCGCTTCGGTCGGATTCACTCCGGAGAGAAGTCCGGCTTTCGGAAAAGCCGGACTTCGCGGCCTCGGAGATTCATTGCGTCAGTTGCAGTTTGTAGATGTACGGATTCGCGGTGCTGTCGGTGGAGGCCGCATCGGCGAGGCCGGTGTGGTACGGGGACTGAGCTTCGAGCAGGGCGGTGCGCGTCGCGAAGACGCAGGGTTGCGCGATCAACTCGCACGAGCCATCTTCTCCTTCGCGGAGGGACAGCACGCGGATCGCGACCAGTCGGACACAGGTGGCTTGCCACTGCCGGGTTTGTCCTTTGAGACTGGCCTCCGAATAGAGCAGGCAGATCCGCGGCTCACCGATCAAATTGTCGAGTGCTTCGCGATCGTGGTGATTCAAATCGGCAGCGGCTGCGAGTTGTTCGGGGTGAGCGGTGGAGACGCGCAATTCCCCGTCGAAGTCGGCGAGGTCCTCGGTCGTCCAACCCGACGCGAACTGTCGCGCAACGGCTTCGTCTTGTAAGCCGGTGCCGATGTCGAGTACGAGTAAGTTGGATTGACTCGACTGCTGAGAGTTGCCGTTGCTTCGGGCGCGGCCTGGAGTCCGCAGCACGATTTCAGGGATGCCGTCCGCGCCGGCAAAGACTTGGCCCGAACGCGATTCGTAAGTGAAGTCGTCTCGCCCGCGACGAGCCTCGATCTGTTGTTCCCATGTGTCGAGGCTCTTTCCGGCCGGATCTTTCATCCAGATGGCGAGGGGCAGGGCGGGGACCGGTGTTCCTTCAAACGGCCTGACTCCGACGATGTGATTGTCGATCGAAGCCTCCACGCGCGACGCGACATCACCCCACGGAATTCCAGTCAGCCCGGAGATGAACAAGCCGACCGGGTTGTTCGCACGGCGCGACCGTTGAGCGGTGACGACGACTGTCGTTGGATTGTCGTCCGACTCGTCGAGGCGAACCTGCTGCTCGTGTGCATCCAAAATAAGATGGCCGAGTCGCACGTCGCCTTGTGGTTCGGAGTTCAGTTCCACGGGATGACCCGCCACGCGGTTCTCGCTCGCCACCCAAGCGGCCGCGTCGCGAGCGGCTTGCAAGCGTTCGGCATGATTGGGTTCGAGTCTGAGCAGGTCGTCGTTGGCCAGTTCACGACCGGCGGCCAGCGCTGCGGACTCGGCGGCGGTGGTCAGTTCCAGATCGGCGGCTTCCAGCCAGAGCCGATCAAGAATCAGCGCGATGCCGCTCATCACGACGATCAGCGCCACGGCGACCATCGGCGTGGTAAAGCCGCGTCGTCGATGGGATCGCAGTGAGGGAGGGCGGAGTCGCAACATGGCACACGATCGGGAAGAGGAGGGCGGGACTGTCGGCAGGACAATCCTGTAGTGCAGAAACCGGACTCCACCGGGACAAGCCCGCTGGGGAGTGAAGGGTGTAGGGTGGGCTGTGCCCACCATTCCGCCTCCGATTGTGGTGGGCACAGCCCACCCTACGGGAAGTCATACACTCAGTTGGGCAATGTCATCGGCAATGAAGCCGTGGGGACGCGCGCTGCTGGCGGGTTGTCGTTCTGCCGAGGCATCGGTTGACCGGGTTGATTGATGCTCGGCGTTGGCACGTTCTGGCGACCGTTGTTCGGCGCAGCTCCCGGTCCACCGTTCGAGTTGGAAGGATCGCTGGGGGGAAGGTAGTAATTGCCGCCACCGGAACCGTTCGCATTCCCACCGGCGTTGGGAACCCCACCGATATAGCCACCGCCACCGGAACCGCCGCTCAGCAGTTTCCCCTTCTCATCGAACTGGACCGTGATGCGGCTCTGGCCGCGATAAATCTCGGTTTGAATCGGATCCTTCGGGTTGACCGGCTCCTGCTTCTTCAGTCCGAGAATCTCGAACAGTGTGACGCGTTCTTCGTTGGAGAGGGCCAGGCCGCCATCACCGACCGCGTCGGACGGGTTGTAGGTCAGCGTGAGTTTGCCGCGATCTTGGGCGAGTACCACGATGTTGGTCTGGGCTTGAGTCAGTTCGAGCGTGACGTGGTTGGCACCGCGATCAACGCGGCTCTGAGTGAAGTTGCGGTTGATGGCGAGAATCTTCACGCCTTCAAACAGCCGCATGGTGAGACCGCCTTGGAAGGACGAATCGACCACACCCGCTCCACTAACACTGGCGGTGAAAAGAATGTCCACAAACTGGCCCGGCTTAATCATGCCATCGACCATCGCGACGCCATCGCCGATGAGAACCGAAACGGCTCTCATCCCTTCGGCCACTTCGAGCGGCGGAAGTTCGCCGGGTTGATAGAGCTGGTTGGCCTTGATGGGCGTGGCGGACTTGAGCGGCCCCTTCGTCACGCGGCCGATGATGACTCGGTTGGCGAGCAGCACGTCGCTGGTCAATTTGTCGCGCTGATACTTGCCCATCCCGAGATGGTTCTCGGTGATGACGGTCCCCGCCGCGATATCGGCCACGGCCATCGGCACGTCACGCATCGCAGGCGGAGCGGGCGGCTTCTCCTGTCCGGCCAGCATGGTCTTGGCCACATAGCCCACGACCAATAGCCCGACAATTCCGAACATCACCAAAGTCAAAGTGGCTGGCGTCAGTCGTCTCACTTGGAATCCCCTCCCGGGTGTCTCGCGCGGTGAACAGTGACGGTTTAGCCCGTCAAAAACTGTCGCTGCAAGCGACCCGCGTGTGCGTTGTCTCTAAATTTGAAACGAACGATCTCGAACGTGTGTGCAGCTATTCTCTGATCATCCGTGTTTCCGAATACAGGTTCCGTCCGTTCAGACCGACTCCAATGGGCCACAACAAGTCGGGCGAGGCGGAACTCATCGGGACTTCGATCGACACCGCGACCAAGTCTCCGCTGCGGTCCCCCAGATCGACTCCAATTTGAACGCCCGCCTGCAATGAGGGACTGAGTACGCGCCGGACTTCAGCCTCAATGGCTTCGTCCGTGGCTCCTGGCAGACTCGCCTTGCGAGCGGCTGCGCGACTGGCTTCGACCACCAGACTGCGCGAGTAAAACAACATCGTGAATTCAAACAGCCCGAGCAGCAGCACGAGCAGGATCGGCAACGTCAGCACCAACTCCATACTCAGCACACCCCGACGGACTCGTTGAGTCGGGTGTGGCGTTGCGGGAGATCGGCTGCGAGCGGGCAGGCTCTGCATGTGGGTCAGCTTCATGATGTTGGTCAACGCTCCACCACTTGAGCCGGTTGTTCAGCGGGCTTTCGCGCCGGACCGAGTTGACCTTCTTTGATGATCCCCGCGCCGTTGAGCAGCATCAGCAACCAAGTGGCCATCGCGACCGGGATCGCGAACGGGAGGATGCGTCGCTTCTGCTTCTCGGCGTACGTCTCGGGCTTGGTGACGGGCTTGCCCTTCTCGTCGGTTTTGCCAGTCGCCAGATGGTCATGCTTCCACTTGCGAGTCCCGTAGCGCAGCACCTTGTAAACGGTGATGACCGCCACATCGAAGATCACGATCAGCGTACTGGCCGCCATCATCATGACCGTCAGTTTCAAACCGAGCCAAACGCTGAGTGCTCCCACCAGCTTCACGTCGCCACCACCGCCGCCCGCGACCATGAACAGCAACAGGTACGTTCCAAATCCCACCGCAAACGCGGCCAAGCCATCCTGCAATCCGGGGAGTCCCCAGAAGGCAATCTGATAGACCCAGCCCAGACCAAAAAAGGGCAGTGTCAGCTTGTTGGGGATCTTCCACATCTTCGTGTCGGTGTAAGCGGCGATGCCCGTCAGCAACCCGACTCCCAAGATGAACACGATGTGCTGCAGCGTCCATTCAAACATGTCATTGGTTCCCGTCGGCAGGCCATCCCGCCAAGAAGCCTCTTCAATCGTTACCGTCCCGGAAGTCGAAGTATTCGTGGCGACCGCTGTCACTCGAACTCTCTTCGCGCACTGAAACACTCAGTGTTGAAAACATAACACAGGTTTTCGGAACAGGCGGAAGACGTTGCCAGACCTCTCCTGTTTTGGTGACCCTTACACACCGTACATTCCGAAATGTTGCCGCGAGGCATCATGGCGTGAGTCCGTTTCGCCCCGTGCGACGGCTCTCGAACGTGCTTCGCGGGGACGTGAGTTTCACCGAGACCTCATCTCCCGCCCAGATGCCACGATTCACTCGACAGACATTCATGACAAGCCAAGCCGGTTGCAGCGGTTCTGAGGATTGCGACGGGGCCTGTTGTCAGGACTGGCTCGACTCAGGAACAGGCGTGCAATAACTTCCTTCCCGATCAGCCTGCTGCACTTCGGGAAGTTATTGCTAGCCAGCTTCCTAATTCGACTGTATGGCTTCCCGTAGGGTGGGCTGTGCCCACCACAATCGGTTGTGGAATGGTGGGCACAGCCCACCCTACATCTGCACAACTCAGACAGTC
>JAYSQC010000573.1:0-19104 GCA_043721755.1 Schlesneria sp. | reverse complement strand
CGTAAGCCCCCCGGTTCTTGGGCGTAAGCTCTTCTCTCAAGGAACCGGGGGGCTTACGCCGCCCCGCTCGGATGTCTCAGTACAACCTGCGCGAGTTATTCATCCATCCGATCTCACCTCGTCTCTTTCCAACCTCTACCTTACTTCACCATGAACCACCCTTGGATTGCCGACCGGATGCACCAGATCGATGCGTCTGGCATTCGTAAGATTTTTGATCTCGCCGCCCAGATGAAGAACCCGATCAATCTCGGGATCGGGCAGCCGCACTTCGACACGCCCGAGCCGGTCAAGCGGGCGCTGTGCGACGCGGTGATGGCGGGCAAGAACGTGTATAGCTCGACGCAGGGGATCGCTCCGTTGTGCGAGGCACTGCAAAAACGAGTGACCGCTGAGTTGGGTCACGCCGACCGACACGCGTTCGTGACGAGCGGAACCAGCGGCGGACTGATGCTCGCGCTATCGGTCCTCGTCAATCCGGGCGATGAAGTGATCGCGTTCGACCCGTGGTTCGTGATGTACAAGCATCTGGTGACGCTCGCGGGCGGGACGTGCGTCCAGATCGACACGTACCCGAACTTCGGCATCGACCTGAACAAAGTCCGCGACGCGATCACGCCGCGCACGAAGGCGATTCTCTGCAACAGTCCCTGCAACCCGACTGGCTACGTCGCGACCGAAGCGGAACTGAAAGGGCTGGCCGAACTGGCCGCTGAGAAAAACATCTGCCTCATCAGCGACGAGATTTACCGCGTCTTCTGTTACGACAAGCCGTTCGTCAGCCCCGCCAAATGGAACGACCGGACGCTGGTGATCGACGGCTTCAGCAAATCGCATTCGATGACCGGCCTGAGGCTCGGCTTCGCACATGGTCCGGCCGACGTGATTCAGCAGATGATCAAGCTGCAACAGTTCACGTTCGTGTGTGCCCCGCAGCCGGTGCAGTGGGCGGGGTTGGCGGCTCTCGACTGCGATGTCTCCGACCGCGTGGCCGACTACGCCAAGAAACGCCAGTACCTGCTGAGCGAACTGAGTGGCCTGTATGACATCCGAGCCAGCGGCGGTGCGTTCTATCTGTTCATCAAAGCGCCGTGGGGAACCGGCAGTGAGTTCGTGGCGAAGGCGATTGAGAACCAGTTGCTCCTCATCCCCGGCAACGTCTTCAGCCAGCACGACACTCACTTCCGCCTCAGCTTCGCCGCCGAAGACAGCACGCTCGAGCGAGGCGTGGAAGTGTTGAAGCGGCTCGCGCGGCGATAGGAACTGGCTCGCAATCACTTCCCGAGTTTCCTTCTTATTCCCTCCCCTCGGCGGGGAGGGTTAGGGAGGGGGGACGAGTGGCAAATCAACTTGACCATCCTCCCCCCTCCCCGGCCCTCCCCACCGAGGGGAGGGAGAAAAGCCCACGAAAGCGATGACCGCGCGAGGTACAGCCTGACTCTTGACCACTCGTCTACTTCGACGCCGCAGGCCGATACGACCGCAGCATCAAGCCGGTGCCAGCCGCGAACAGTGCGACCATCAGCAGGAAGTGCGAGGTCTTCATCGTCATCAGGAATTGGATGCGGCTGATGATTTCGATGACGATCACGCCGAGGCCGCCGAGTGTCAGCCACCAGGCCCAGTCCTGTTTCGCGTCGTAGAACAGCGCACAGACGCCGAGGAAGAACGGGACGAAGACGATGCCCGATGAGGTCGTCAGTCCCATCCCCAGCGCGCCGCTGATCCAGCCCATGCCGCCCGTCGTGACTTGAACCGAATCGAGGAACAGCCACAGCGCGAGGAGTGTCAGGCCGAGACCCAACGCAAACAGTCCGACTCCGCCCTCCGTCCCGCCCGATCCTCGAAAGCCGCGCGGTGAGTTGACTGATGACATGGTCTGGTCCTTGTTGGGGGGCAGGGATGTTGTGCGTGACGCCCGATGAGGCGACCTCGTTCACGCTTTTGAAGTTGCGCTCTTTGCGTTTTCAGCCCCAAAGGGGCGATGTTATGCCAGCCCAAGGCAACGCCCTGGGTTGGCGGTTTCTACGAATCTCAAGCCCTGAAAGGGCGGCACTACTCTTGCCAACAAATTAGGGCCGCCCCTTCGGGGCTTCAAATTCCGTGTCGCTTGGAACCCAGGGCGGCGCTCCCGTTGGTCGCTGGCCCTGGGCTGACTTAGGGCTGCCCCGTTGGGGCGGAAAGCCAAAACAGCGCAACTTCAAAACTCACGCTGCGGGTTGGTGTTGGCAACGACCAACCGCGTGGACCATCGCGTCGCACATGGCGGGGCCGGACGCGGCGGTGAAGGGGAACTGGTTGCAGTACTTGGGCGATTGGAAACCGGCGTAGCTGCAGGCGTCGATGTCGTGGGCGTCGGGGAGATAGCCGATGCGACCGTTTGCGTAGCAGGCGATCATCAGTTCGGAGACTCCCGCGCGGTGACGGACATCGAGTGCGAACGGCGAGAAGAATTCGGACGAGTTCGCGACGACAGTCAGGTCGCCGAGCTTGAGTGCCTGAACCTCAGTCGCCAGCGTTTCGGGCCGCGTTTCGACATCGACCAGCATCCGGCCGGTCCATTCGAGATTGAAGCGGCACATCGCGCAGACCGCCTTCCATTCATCGCCGCCATGTCGCTGGACCATGTCATCGGGACGGTTGGTCATCGAGCGTCCGATGGTCTCGCGCCAATGAGAGGCCTCGTTTGAGGCCAGGCGTCGCTCGGCTTCAGCACGATCGTGGTCGATCTCATCGCGCGTCCAGCGTCGTGTGGGGAGGAGTACCGTTTCGCGCGAACAGCCGATGTGAGGCGAGCGCATCGGTTCGACTTCGGCCTGCGATTCCAAGGCGACGGCGGCGAGCAGTCGCGCCGGTTCGTGATGCCGTTCGGGGCTGATGTACTCGCGCAGGAAGTTCACGTCGCCACAGGCTCCTTGCACGTACAGCGCGGTCGTGCCGGGGATGGCGCGTTCGATCAGATCGCAGACTTCACCCGGCAAATCGCGCGAGACCGCGAACGATCGCCAATCGGTCGTCAGTGTGGGGTGAGCACCGAAGTTGACGACGAACGCCAGCGGTCGCCCTTCAATGGTCTCGACCTTCAACGTTGTCACCGTCGTATCGACCACGCCGTTCGGTCGAGTCCGATTGAACGAGTGGCCGGACAGCTCACCGCGCGCGCTGCTCAGTCGAGCGGGCTGGCGGTTCTGCCAAGCCAAGACCGCCGCCGTCGCCGCCTGACGACTGGCCCAGTCTTCGTAGAACGGATCGCACTCACCGACGCCGAGCAACCCGCCTGCCGCCGGGGCATTGTGGCTGTGAGAGCAGGTGAGCAGGATCGCCTCGGGATTGATTCCCGTGGCGGTGGCGATCCGCTGACGAGTCCGCTCGGTGAATGTCGCGTCGATCACCATCAGGTCGAGCGTGATGAGGACCGCTTGCCGCGAACCGTCATCGACGACGAGTGCCGTCGCGCGGAGATCGTCCGCCACGGTCTGCCATCTCCGCTCGATGTAATAACCCCAGCCCGTCAGCTCGACACCCGCAAAAGGCGTGAGACACGTGCGAGCAACTCCCGCGGACAACATCGACATAGAACGGTCTCCCGAGTGCGAAGGCGAATGGGCGGCGAGTATACTCGGCCGCGGTTGAAGCCCAACGCAGTAGTCCCTGAGTTCTCTGAGCGGGGCGGCGTCAGCCCCCTGGTTCTTGGGCGTCAGCCCTGTATTGAAGAGCCAGGGGACTCACGTCCCCCGCTCAGAAGAATTTGTCTTTATTAGCCGGACTTCTGACGACACCTACAAACGCCGCCGCCAACCACCACGAGCCAACTCATGCACATCGACCACATCGAAACGATCCCCGTTCGCATCCCGCTCAAGCCCGAGCGGCGGATGATCTCGGCGTTGGGAAAGCACGATGTCTCCGAGTTCCTGCTCGTGCGCGTCGTCACCACGGACGGGCACGAAGGCTGGGGCGAGGCGACCGTCACACCGCGTTGGAGCGGTGAGACGTGCCTCGGTGCGAAGGCTCTGATCGACGGAGTTCTTTCACCGGCGGTCATCGGTTGCAGCGCGAGTGACATCGTCGAGTTGGATCGGCGGATGGATGCCGTCGCAGTGGGAAACTGGTTCGCCAAGTCGGCCATCGAAATGGCGTGTTGGGACATTCAAGGCCATGCGGCGGGGAAGCCCGTCTATGAGCTGCTCGGTGGCGCATGTCGGCCGCTCACTGTGCGGAGTCGCTTCTCGCTGGGGGCCTACGATCCGGAACGTGCTCGTCGCCGCGCGGGCGAGTTGGTCGCACTCGGTTTCACGACGATCAAGGTCAAAGTGGGTGTCGATCCCCCGCGCGATGTCGAGCGCGTGCGGATCGTCCGCGAAACGATCGGTCCCGACATCGCACTCACCATCGACGCGAACGGCGGTTGGGATGTGGAGACCTCAATCCGCTGCATCCGCGAGTTGGACGATTGCCAGCTCACGCTGGTCGAGCAGCCGATCCCACCGGGCGACTACACGGGACTGGCGCGCGTGCGTGGTGAGACTGGTGCGAAGATTCTCGCGGACGAAAGCTGCTTCGATCTGGTCCACGCGCACGAGCTGATTCGCCACAATTGCTGCGATGCGATCAGCCTCTATCCGGGCAAGAACGGCGGCATCCGGAAGTCGCGTGAGATCGCGGACCTCGCCGCACAGCACGGCATCGCGTGTTCCATCGGCTCGAACTTGGAGTGGGATCTCGGGACAGCGGCAATGCTGCACTTCATCGTCTCGACCCCCAACATGCAGGTCGAACGCTTTCCCGGTGACGTGCTGGGGCCGGACTATCACGAGGTCTCGATTGCCCGCGAGCCACTCGTGATTGAAGGACCGTGGACGACGCTCACCACGAAGCCGGGGCTGGGTGTCGAGGTCGATCGCGCGTGCGTGGAACGGCATCGGTTTGATCGGTGACGAAAAGTAGCCTTCATCACTCCGCGTGAAGAGAGCCGAAGTCGAGTGGATGTGGTTTGAGCGATCCGCGTCGAACTCGCGCACGGCTGTCTTCACGCGGAGCGATGAAGGCTACTTTGGGGCGAACGCAAATGCGTGCAAGCCGACAGGAAGTTGACGCCTAGTAGTACGACAGGCAAGCGAGACGCTTACCCTACGGTTGAGGAGCATCTGCCGCAGATGGGAATTGTTTGTCGAAACCTGGTCGAGACCGTCCGCGTCGTCACTCGTTCACCACTCGGGTGCAGCCTGCTGCTGTTCGCGCTGTATTTGGTCCTCGCGCTCGTGGCGACGCGGCCGTTGGTGAGGTCACTTAGCTCGGGCATTCTCTACGGGTGCGAGTCTGAAGCGACGGTGCCGTTGCTCAATCTGTGGACGCTGTGGTGGAACGCGGATCGGGCGGCGAGTGGCTTTGGCGGGTACTGGACGGCACCGATCTTTCATCCGACGCAAGGGACGTTCGCGTTCTCGGAGGCTCAGCCGACGATGCTGATCGTCGCGCCGTTCGTCTGGCTGACGGGAAGCCGCGTGCTGGCCTACAACGTCTATCAACTGCTGATCCTGACATTGAACGGTTGGGCGGCGGAGCGGTTGTTCCGGAAAGTCGGCCATCGTCCGTGGTTGGCCTGCTGCGGCGGGGCGATGTGCGAGTTGCTGCCGTTCGTCTGGTGGCAACTCGGAGTCGTGCAGCTCACGACGGTGTTCGGGATCCTCTGGACAGTCTCGGCGCTGTTGGACTTGTTCGAGGACACACCCACCCGCAGCGTGAGCAAGGACGTGAGTGAAGGCGTGAATGAAGGCGAAGTCCAACAGACCTCCACGGAGGGGAGCCGGTTCTGGCGACCATCCTTGCTCACGCTGCGGGTTGGTGTGGAGGAACTTCCCATCGGCCTGAAGCTCGGCGGCGCGTTCGGACTGACGTATTGGATGTGCAATTATTGGGGACTGTTTCTGGCGCTGATCCTCATCCCCGCCTCGGTCACGCTGTGGAATGGGCGGCTGCGGCAAGTTCGATTTTGGCGAGACATCTTGCTGGCCAGCGTCGTGGCGGGAGTGATGATCCTGCCGATCGCGTCGATCCAGCGCACGCTGTCCAAAGAACACACTTGGCAGCGCGATGCGAGTGTGATTGTTGGCCTGTCCGCACACCCGCGCGATCTGACCGACACGCCGTGGCCGGGCCTCGTACCGGGACTCGAACATCCGGAAGAGACGCGCCGCGATGTGTGGCCGCTCGGTGGAGGTGGCTTGAAGTTGTGGCTCGCGCCGGTCGGTTTGATCGCGGCGTTGGCGACTCGCGGACGACGGCGTTGGGGCTTGTTTGTGGCGGCGTTCGGGCTGATTGCGTTGGGATTGTCACTCGGCCCGAGCAGCCGTTTTGCGGACTATCTGCCGTGGGGACTGGCCGGTCAGTCCCCGTATGAATGGCTGCAACGCTGCGTGCCGGGGTTCGCGTTGATTCGCAGCCCATTTCGATTCGTGCTGTTCGTGCAGTTGGCCGCCGTGTGGCTGAGTGTCGAGGCTCTCGCTCTGCTCGACCCGCGTCGTTGGAACCGAGATGTCTCTCGCGACGATTCCCAGGGTGACGCGAGTAGTCACACCGATGATGCGGCGGCGCGAAGTCTGGATCGCACCCCACAAAAACGCGAACACTGGCTCTACCACGCGCCGCTACTCATCGCGAGTTTGATCGTGACGTTGGAGGTCGTGCCGCCGGTTCAGTCGCTCCACGAATGTCGCTCACCGCGCGACTTGCCGGTCTGGGTGATGTGGCTGCGTGATGTCGCGCCGGCGCACGAGCCGATTGCGTGTCTCCCCTTTCCAACGGGAACTTCGGTGACGAATTATTTGGCGACCACCGAGTGGATGTACTGGTCCACGTTCCATCGCCACCCGCTCGTGAATGGTTACTCGGGGTTCTTTCCGATCTCGTTCCTGGAGATCAAGTGGGGCCTCGAAGACTTCGATCGCAACGGGGCCAAGGAACGGAATGGCATCGTTCAGCCGCAACTCAAACGGTATCCGGCGAACAATCCGGGGCTGACCAAGTTGAATGCCAGCGGAGTGGAGTACGTTGTCGTGCCGCGTTGGTTCGCCACGCGCGACGACGTGTGGACCCACCCGGCCACGAAGTTTCGCTGGGCTTGGGTGACGGGAGATGAGGCGGAGCAGATCGACATCTATCAAGTCCTGCCACCGCTGTCGGAGTAGAGGATATTTCCAAGCCGGTTCGACCCGATAACAACAAGCCCGACGCGCGAGCGAGGGCTGAGCGTTCGATGACCGTAAAGCCCTCGCTTGCGCGTCGGGCTTGTTTTGAAATGCGTACTAGGCTCTGTTTTGAAACTCACCCCACCGGGCTTGTCCCGGTGGAATCAGGTTTTTGCACTACTTGCTCATTCACTCGAAGCGACGTGGCGAGTAGTGCAGAAACCCGCGAGCCACCGGGGCAAGCCCGGTGGGGTCGCTTGATTGAGGACTAGTTTTCCAGGTTTCTTTCCGCCGACCTGATTTCACGAGGACCGCATGACCGCCGCTGCTGACGATTCACCTGTGACCTGCGATTCACTCCCGATCCGCGAAGACTATTTGGCCGAGGACGCTCAACGAGTACTCCACTTCTTGGAGGAACGCGGGACGTTTCGGTTCCCGACGCTCAGCACGGGATTGTTCTCGGCGGCGGCGGGCGCGGGGACGGAGTTCGAGCTGACGGGATACCGTTCGGTTTGGGTGCGCGACAACGTTCACATCGCGCACGCACACTGGGTCTGGGACGAGCGGGACAAAGCCGTGGCGGCGATGACGGCGTTGATGAGCTACTTCGTCAAACATCGCCCTCGGTTCATCGACGCCATCGCCGGGCGGAGCGACCCGCGCGACCCGATGCAGCGGCCGCACATCCGCTTCGATGGTGAGCTGCTGATCGAGTTGAATGAGAAATGGTCGCACGCTCAGAACGATGCGCTCGGCGCGTTCCTGTGGCTGTACTCGAAGTTGGCGGCGGCGAGAGACCTCACGCCTTCGCCCGACGAAGTGCGGCTGCTCGATGATCTCGTCGAGTTCCTGCGGATCATTTCCTTCTGGCAGGACGAAGATAGCGGCCACTGGGAAGAGGTCCGCAAAGTGGCGGCGTCGAGCATCGGTGTGGCGACGGCGGGAGTGAAGGAGTACGGCAATTGGGTCAAGTCGCGTACGGGTGATGATCGTCGTGGTGAGGCCGTCGCCATCGAACTCGCCCAGCGCGGCGTGACCGAACTCGAAGCGATCCTGCCGTGGGAGTGCCGTCAGGACGAGCCGTCTCAACGGCGACGCCACGACGCGGCGCTGCTGTTCCTCATCTATCCCTATCGCGTCGTCGCGGACTTGCAGGCGGATGAGATCGCCGGCGACGTGGCCGCGCACCTGCTGGGCGACCACGGCATCCGACGTTATTTGGGCGATTCGTACTGGTGCGCGGACTACAAGCAGAAGCTGGCCGCCGATCAGCGGACGGCCGACTTCAGCGACAATCTCGCCGAGCGAGACCGCCTGCTTCAGCCGGGACTCGAAGCGCAGTGGTGCCTGTTCGATCCGATCCTCTCGATCCACTTCGGGCTGCGGCACGCGAGATCGAACGAAGCTGAAGACCGCCGCCAGCAATGTCGGCATCTCACTCGTTCGCTGAACCAGTTGACGCGCGCGGACTCACGCTTCGGCGCGTATCGGTGCCCCGAGTCGTACTTCCAAGAAGAGGGCCGCTACGTTCCGAATGACATCTGTCCGCTGCTGTGGACACAGGCGAACCTCAAGCTGGCGCTGTGGCAGGCTAGCGGTCGATCGATCACGAATGAATGAGCGGCGGCGGCTGACCGAAGCGGGGGGAGAAGTCCGGCTAACAATGCGACACCTCACGCGGCACAACTTGAGAGGTTTCCGAGCGGGGCGGCGTAAGCCCCCCGATTCTTCCACAGCGGGCTTACGCCCAAGAACCGGAGGGCTTACGCCGCCCCGCTCAGAGGTCTCATCACTGACCGTGCGAGGTACAAGCCGAAATTCAGTCCTTAGGAACGGGATCGCAATCACTTCCCGATTCGGGGTGACGTAGTCCGGACTACGGTTGTCGGGAAGTGATTACGAACCCGCTCCTCTGCCGCATCACCGGGACGACGAGCGCCTCACGCGAGCGGCACGGCCTCATTGGCGATCGCGTAACCGCGGCCGCGCACGGTGGTGATGAATGACGCACCATTCTCACCTTTGTCGAGTTTGCCGCGGAGGCGGTTGACGTGGACTTCGATCACGTTGGTGGTGCCGTCCCAGTTGAAGCCCCAGACGTGTTCGCAGAGCATTTTCCGCGTGACGACCTGTCCTGCAAACCGCATCAGCAACTCGGTCATGCTGAACTCAATTGGCGTCAGATCGACATCGCGACCGGCGCGTGTCACGCGGCGCGTGGTGAGATCGAGCGTGACATCACCCACGTTGATGACCGGCTGCGGACGATGATTCGTGCGCCGGACGATGGCGTTGATCCGAGCGAGCAACTCCGCGAAGTCGAACGGTTTGACGAGGTAGTCGTCAGCCCCGGCGTTGAGTCCCTTGATCCGGTCCTCCACCGAACCGACGGCCGTGACCAAGATGACCGGGCACTGCACGCCCGCGCCGCGCATGTCGCCGAGTACTTCTAGGCCACTCCGTTTGGGCAGCATCAGGTCGAGTACCACCACTTCCGATTGCTGAGACTTTGCGGCTTCGGTTCCCGCCTCGCCGTCCTGCGCCCATTCGCAGGTGTGACCGGCCTCGGTGAAGCCCTGCACGAGCGAACGGCCAATCACGGGATCATCTTCAACGACAAGAATTCGCACGGCGGCAGCACCTTTTATGGACCGAGTGGCAGGCTCGCGAGGGCGAGCGGATGGCGATGATAGCTGTGACGCCTGCTCGCGACGATCTGATTTCCCCGGTAGGTGACGGACTTGTCAGGCTTTCGGGTGGCTCTACCTCGTACGGTAGGAATTGGCTCGTTTAACCGCGTGGGCAACGCCCCGCGCGTCGAGCGACGTGGAAAGCGGTTTCGTCATTCGACGCGCGGGGCGTTGCCCACGCGGTTAAACGACGGTGCGTCCATTTCGGCTGAGAAAGGTATCGGTTGAGGGATTGTGTTGATCTGTCAGCCTTGTAAGCCACCTCGTCTGGGAGATGCCCGAGGCCCGCCCTATAGTCAAGTTCGGTGTGGTTGCTTGTCGAACAGTCGATCGAGAGCGTGAGACCCACCTGATCGTATCTTCATCGGCCGCCTGACGGCGGAAGTGACGGAACATGACTGCAAACACGGACCCTGCTCCCGATATCGAACCGCCGCTTGCTGCCGACCATGAACGCTTGCGGCGTTCGATCGAGAAGTCGGCCGGGTTGTTGCCGATTCACGGCCCGATCACGGCGTTCGTGTTTCTCAACACGCTCCAAGCTCTGGAAGACTTGCCGTTCGAGCAGGGGCTGTTGCTCGGCGCGAACCTCTTTGGAGTGCAGCCGTATCTCACTGAAGATCGTTATCGCGAGAAACTGGCGCGCGGTCGGATTCGATTCGAAGATTTATTGATCGTGCTGCGCCGCGATCTGGCCGAACGGGCCGATGTCAAACTGGGATCGCTCACCACGCCGTTCGAGGTTCGACTGACAATGCTGCAACACGCCTTGCAGACCGGGCCGGTCGAAGAGTTGCGGTGGTTCATTGCGGAGACTGATGCGCTGACGCGGTTCCGCGACGACGTGCCGCAGCCCGCTCGGACGCGTGTGATCGACGAAACCAAACGCTGGGTCATGCGCGATCTGCGCGATGGTGGCGACGATGCTCACCGCAGCACGGCCCCCCACGGGACTCACGATCGGCACCTGCACGACGATTTGATTCAACGATTCGGTGAGTCCACGATCGAACAGTGGAGCAACGCGACGTGGGAGGCGTTCACGCTGCGACTGCTGTGGCGTGTCTGTCGTGACGGCGCATTGCATCTCAAGTCTGGACCAACGACCGCAATCAAGCTGCATCCGCTCCGACATCGCGATGCCTTGCAACGGGTGTCGAACCAAGACAGTGACGCGCTGGTCAACGATGTGCTGATCCGGTTTTGTGCGGCCTTCACCGATCAGGGGATGGCGGGTTGGAAGTTGCCCGTGCGCGAACACGGCTTCTTTCGGGCGTTTTGCGAGGTTTACTGTCTGTCCGCTGGACCACCGGATGTGTGGATGCGCGGACTGGCGAAGGAACTCGCGCGAGTGCAAACGGCGCAGCTCACTCCGCTCGATTCGATCCGTGAGTCGCTCGATCTGCTCGGTGTGAACGATGGCGAGCAGGACGACTTCCTCACGGCCAGTCTGCTGGCGCTGCGCGGGTGGGCGGGGATGATCTGGCAACTGGAAGTTCGCCCCGATCGCGTAGCGCTGTCGGCACCGAGTGGCAGTCTGATCGAGTTCCTCGCGATCCGACTGATCCTAGAGCGAGTTGCCGTGACGCACGTAGCCGCCAACGCGATGGACTACCGTGGACCGCTGTCCGGTTTGCGCGCCGCCACCGAATTGAAGAACGGCCACGGCCACTCGAACCCCGTCGAGGGGCGGGCCTTGCTCCTCTTTCAACTCGCGCAGACGTTGGGTTGGAGTCCGTCCGCGTTGCACCGCTTGAACGCGGACGATTGGTCGGAGCTAGTCTCGGAAATTGAAGGCTTCACCAGCGTCGAGCGGCGGCGGCTGTTCCATCTCGCGTTTGAACGCCGCTTCCGTCGGCGTGCTCTCGACGCGATCTCCGTTCATACGCAGCGCGAATCTCACCGCGTTCCGTCGCCACGATTTCAAGCGGCCTTCTGCATCGACACGCGCGAGGAATCGTTTCGGCGTCATATCGAAGAGGTGGCTCCCGACGCGGAGACCTTTAGTACGGCGGGCTTCTTCAACGTCCCGATTTATTTCCGGGGCGTAGCCGACGCCCACTTCTCGACGTTGTGTCCGATTGTCGTGCGGCCCAAGCACTGGGTCACGGAAGAGGTCGTCTATTCGCTCGTTGATGAGGACCGGCGGCGTGCCAAGACCCGCAAGGCCATCGGAACCGCGTCGCACTCGTTCCATGTCGGCAGTCGCAGCATCGCCCGCGGGGCCGCACTGACGGCCGGACTGGGTGTGCTGGCTTCGATTCCACTCGTCGCGCGCGTGCTGTTCCCACGATTGACGGCTCAGTTTCGCCGGGCGGTGAGCAGTTTTGTCGAGGCCCCGCAGATCACGCGATTGAACCTCGAACGCCAAGCCGATCCGCCCGGTCCCGAGGGAGATCACGTCGGCTTCAATCTCGAGGAAATGGCCAACATCGGCGAACGTGTGCTGCGCGATATCGGGATCGCCCCCAACTTCGCGCGGTTGTTCCTGTTCTTCGGGCATGGTTCCTTCTGTCTGAACAATCCGCACAAGTCGGCTTACGACTGCGGAGCCTGTTCCGGAGGAGCGGGCGGGCCGAACGCGCGGGCGTTGGCGGCGATGCTCAACGATTCACGAGTCCGATCGATTCTGTTTCGTCGCGGTTTGAACATCCCGAATGAGACCGTGTTCTTGGGCGGACAGCACAACACCTGCAGTGACAAGCTGACGTTTCATGACCTTGATCTGTTGCCGAAGTCGCACCAAGCCGACTTTGAAGCCGCACGAGTCTCACTCGAATCGGCCTGCGAACGGAATGCGCACGAACGCTGTCGCCGCTTTCAATCGGCTCCGCTCAATTTGTCCTTTGCCGAAGCGCACCGTCACGTGGAAGGCCGGTCGGAAGACCTCGCCCAGACGCGGCCCGAGTTCGGCAACGCGACGAACGGCCTTTGCTTCGTCGGTCGTCGGTCGCGCACGCGCGGGCTGTATCTCGACCGACGCTGCTTCATGCAGTCCTACGATCCGCATCAGGATGACGAACGGCTGTCGATCCTCGGCCGCATCCTCGCGCCGGTCATTCCCGTTTGCGAAGGGATCAACCTGCAATACTTCTTCTCGTACATCGACTCGCCCGGTTGGGGCTGCGGGACCAAACTGCCGCACAACGTCACGTCACTGCTCGGCGTGATGGACGGCGCGTCGAGCGATCTTCGTCCCGGCTTGCCTTGGCAGGGGGTCGAGATTCACGAGCCGGTGCGACTGCTGTTCCTCATCGAAACCACGCCCGACGGCATTCGTCAGATCATGGAGCGCGACCCGCTCGTCGGAAAGATTTTGCGAAATGGCTGGAGCCAACTGGCACTGCTCAACCCGAACTCGAACGAAATTCTGGTCTACCGCCAAGGAGAGTTTCATCCGTACCAACCCGACATCACGGAACTGCCTCAAGCCGCGTCATCGCTCGATTGGTATCGAGGGACTCGCGACCACATGGAGTTCGCCCAAATCGTGCCGTGAAGACCGATTGCGGTCATTTACCTCGCGACTCTTGGGCGTCAGCCCTCTTCTGTTTTCGGAGCGGGGCGGCGTCAGCCCCCTGGTTCTTCGGTTGAACATCCGCTGCCTCGTTCCGAGTTGTCTGACGTAGGGGCTGACGCCCAAGACGAAGAGCCAGGGGGCTGACGCCGCCCCGCTCCGAAGAGCAATGAGAAGCTGACGCTCCCGGTGTTCTGATGCCAATTCCTCTCGAATGAGACACCCTGTTTCCAATGAGACACCATGTTTGACCCAGAGCTGACCTTTCAAATTCTCGGACTGACGGTCGTCGGCGCTCCGGCGGTGCTGTTTGCGCTGCTGGGACTGTCGTCGTTGCTGCGCGAGAAACCGCTGCGCGAACGGACCATCGTGGCGTTCGTCGAAGTGGCGATCATGACCGGGCTGCTGGCGTCGATCGCGATCCTCGCGCTGATGCTGGCGTCGGGGACGCGGCACGTCCCGATCGCGCTCGGCAAGTGGGTCGATATCAACCAGCCGCACTTTCACTATCACTTCGTGTTCAAGTTTGAGTTCGACCGGCTGTCGGTCCCGTTCGTCATCATGACCTTCGCGTTGTGCGGCACGATTGGAGCCTTCTGCAACCGCTACATGCACCGCGAGCCGGGCTTCAACCGCTTCTTCGTCTTCTACTCGCTGTTCGTCCTCGGCATGGTCATGACCTCGCTGGCGGGGACGATCGAAACGCTGTTCACCGGTTGGGAACTGGTCGGCCTGTCGTCGGCACTGCTGGTTGCGTTCTATCACGAGCGATTGTCGCCCGTACAGAACGGCCTGCACGTCTGGTCCGTTTATCGACTGTCCGACGCCGCGCTGCTGATGGCCTCCATCGTGCTGCACCATCTGACGGGCGAGGGCGACTTCGACAAGCTGGTCCGCATCGGTCACTGGCCCGAGGGGACGGCGTTGTTGACGGAGCCGCAGTGCTTGGCGGTCGGTCTGCTGCTGTTGGTCGCCGCGATGGGGAAGTCGGCCTTGGTGCCGTTCTCCGGTTGGTTGCCCCGCGCGATGGAAGGGCCGACGCCGTCCAGTGCCGTCTTCTACGGAGCGCTCTCGGTCCATCTCGGCGCGTTCTTGTTGTTGCGAGTCAGCCCGTTGCTCGACCGGTCTCCGCTGTTGAGAGTGATCATCGTGATCGTCGGTTTGACCACGGCCGTGTTCGGCGCGTTTGCCGCGCGCGTGCAGACCGACATCAAGTGTGCGTTGTCGTTCGCCTCGCTGACTCAAGTCGGTCTGATCGTCGCCGAGATCGGCTTCGGTCTGAGATACCTCGCCCTGATCCACATCCTCGGTCATGCCTGCTTGCGGACGTTGCAGTTCCTGCGGGCACCGACCCTGCTGCACGACTACCGTACGCTCGAAAATGCCATCGGCGAAAGCCTGCCAACGCGACCCAGTGGGATCGGTGGACGATTGTCTGAAACCAGCCGCTTGTGGCTGTACCGACTCGCGCTGCAACGCGGCTACTTGGATGCGTGTCTGACAGATTACGTCGTCGCGCCGATGCTGACCTTCTTCCGAGGTTGCGATGCACTTGAGCAACGTTGGACGCAGTTCCTGTCGGGCGGAACCAGTCGCACTGGCGAGGCCGATGACGCGGCATCCCCCACACTGGAGGAGCTGCTATGAGTGATCTGCATTTCCCTTGGCTCGAATTTTCCGTTCTCGTCGCTTTGATCGGTGCGCTGTGCGTCTGGCGGGCGCGTGATCCGCATCAAGCCAGAAACGGCTGTCTGGCTTTCACCGGTTTGGTGCTGTTCTGCACGGCCGGTGCTTGGTTCGACTTCGAGCAGCTTCACGCGGTCGAAGCGGACGATGCGTGGCATCTGTTGACGAGGCTCGTCGGACGCGAGGTCTTCGTGATCGACCAGCTCAGCGCGCCGCTGCTGCCGCTCGTCGCGCTGCTCTATTTCCTGACGACGCTCACCACGCAGGGGACGAAGGTGCGCCGGTTCTCGTTCGTCTCGACCCTCATTTCCGAAGCCATTCTGCTGGCGACGTTCAGTTGCAAGGAGCCGTGGCTCGTCATCGCGCTGTTGGCGGCGGGGACCGTTCCGCCGTATCTCGAACTGCGGTCGCGCGGCCAGTCGACGCGCGTCTACTCGCTGTACATGTTGGTGTTCGTGGGCCTCATGGTCGCGGGTTGGACCGAGTACGAGATCGAAGGAGACGGCCGGATTCACAGCCTGTGGTGCGTCGTGCCGATGCTCGGAGCGGTTCTGATTCGGAGCGGGATCGCGCCGTTCCACAGTTGGCTCCCCGACCTCTTCGAGCGGGCCTCGCTGGGGACCGCACTGCTGTTCGCTGCACCGCTGACGGGCGCGTATGCCGCCGTGAGGCTCGTGCTGCCGATCGCGCCCGACTGGGTGCTGCAAAGTATGGGGCTGATCTCGCTCTTCACGGCGGTCTATGCGGCGGGAATGGCTCTCGTGCAGCGCGATGCCCGCCGGTTCATCTGCTTCCTGTTTCTCAGTCACTCGGCGATGGTGCTCGTCGGCTTGGAAATGGTCACGCCGGTCGGACTGACTGGCGCGTTGTGCGTCTGGGTGTCGATCATGCTCTCGTTGGCGGGCTTCGGACTGACGCTGCGCGCGCTGGAAGCACGACGCGGACGGTTGAATCTCACCGAGTTTCAAGGTCTCTACGAGCATGCCCCCGCGCTGGCGGTCTGCTTCCTGCTGACGGGCCTCGCCAGCGTCGGCTTCCCCGGCACAGCGGGATTTGTCGGAGCCGAATTGCTCGTGGATGGAGCCGTCGAAACGTATCCCTACGTCGGCGTCGCGGTCGTGATCGCCGCCGCGTTGAACGGCATCGCGGTCGTCCAGGCGTACTTCAAACTCTTCACCGGGACGCGGCATCAATCGACCGTCTCGCTGCGACTCGGACGCAACGAACGTTTCGCAGTGCTGACTCTGGTCGCCATCATCGTGATCGGCGGACTGCTGCCTCACGACAGAGTCGCCTCCCGCTACCGCGCCGCCCACGAACTGCTGCAACACCGCGAGGGTCTCTCGTCCGAGAAGCCTGCGGCTCACGATCCACACGAGAAACACGATCACGAGATCGACTGATATGGCGGCTCTGGCGCGGGTGATGCCAGCGAGAGCCGACGACACCCTCGCTCGCCATGCGGATTCATTTCCACGCCGTGAAATCAACTCAAGCCTTGCGGCAGATGCAAGTAATTTCTGTCTTGCACGTTGCACTCACTCCACGACGCGAACCGTCACGATTGATCTACTTAAGGATGACTCATGCCCACGCCCACGCCCACATCGCCTTTACCGTCCAACGCCTCCTTTTCGCTGGCCAGCGATTTGAGGTCCGGCTTCATGGTCTTCTTGATCGCGCTGCCGCTGTGCCTTGGCATCGCGGGGGCGAGCGGTTGCCCGCCGATTGCTGGCATCTACACCGCCATCGCGGGCGGGATCATCGCGACGCTGCTCAGTAACTCGCAGCTCACCATTAAGGGACCGGCGGCGGGACTGATCGTGATCGTGCTGGGCTGCGTCGCCGACTGCACCACTTTCGCCAAGGATACGGGACTGTCGGAAGGCGACGCGACATTCGCCGCATACAAGATGATGCTCGCGGTGGCGGTGATCTCGGGGCTGATGCAGATCGCATTCGGAGCGTTGAAGGGGGGCGTGTTGGGAGACTTCTTTCCGTCATCGGCCGTTCATGGGCTGCTCGCTTCGATCGGTGTCATCATCATGGCGAAGCAGCTTCCGGTTGCGTTCGGCGTCCCCAAGGAGTTCCTGATGGACGCGCATGGCCACAGTTTTGAACCCCTCGATCTGATCCTGCATCTCCCCACGGCGCTGACTCACTTCAACCCGTTGATTGCCGTGATCGGCATCGTCGGACTGGTCATCATGTTTGGGATGCCGACGTTTTTTCCGAAGCTCGCCAAGCAGGTTCCCGCACAGTTGATCGTGTTGATCGCAACCATTCCGCTGGCGCTGTTCGTGCTGCACGTGCCGTTTCCAGGCGCGGCCGACTACACGTATTCGGTGTTCGGCGGCAGCTTCACGCTGGCGGCCAAGAAGCATCTCGTGAACGTCCCGCTCGACGCCGTGCAGACGCTCGGCACGCGGGCACTCGATCTCACGCGGATGGTCGTCTTCCCGGACTTCTCGATCCTCAAGCAAGTCTTCGCGTGGAAGTGGATTGCGCTGTTCTCAATCATCGGCAGCCTGGAGTCACTGCTCAGCTCGAAGGCGGTCGATACGCTGGATCCCCAGAAGCGCAAGACGGATCTGAACCGCGACCTGCTCGCGGTCGGAGTGGCCAACACAGTCGTGGCGTTCCTCGGCGGCATCCCGATGATTGCCGAGATCGTTCGCAGCCGCGCGAACATCGACAACGGGGCGAAGTCGAAGTTCTCGAACCTGTTCCACGGACTGTTCCTGCTCGCCGCCGTCGCCTTCATCCCCAGCCTGCTCAACCTGATCCCGTTGGCTGCGCTGGCAGCGATGTTGGTCTTTACCGGTTCGCGTCTGGCACACATCCGCGAGTTCGCTCACGTCTATCACATCGGCCGCGAGCAACTTGTGGTGTTCGTCTCAACGATCATCGGCGTGCTGGCCACCGACCTGCTGGTTGGAATCTTCATCGGCATGGGAGTGAAGCTGCTAATTCACTTCATGCACGGGATGCCGATGACTTCGCTCTTCCGACCGTTCCTGAACATCGAACAGGTCGATGACAAAACCTGCCGAATCGCCGCCAGCAAGTCGGCCGTCTTCAGCAACTGGCTCCTCTTCCGCAGCCAGATTTACCAGTACGGACTGTTGCAGGATAAAAGCGTGATCGTCGATCTCTCAGAAACGGTCTTGGTCGATCACACGACGCTGGAAAAATTGCACGAGTTGAGCCGCGACTTCGAGTCCAAGGGCCTGACGCTGGAAGTGATTGGCCTCGACCAACACCTCAACCCGTCGCAGCATCCGCAGGGAACACGCATCCGCAGTCAGCCCCTGACCCACGCTCATTGAGTAATTGAAGGCGGATGGGACGAGTGTCGGGGGGCCTCTTGAAGTCCGGCTTACAAA
The DNA here is from genome assembly GCA_043721755.1 of Schlesneria sp. GTDB lineage: Bacteria > Planctomycetota > Planctomycetia > Planctomycetales > Planctomycetaceae > Schlesneria. Next base: position 635 of record JAYSQC010000573.1, on the reverse strand, counting down.
GCTAAGCCGGACTTCAGGCGTGATGCAGCACTGACCCCGAGAACGCGCGAACCCAATCGATTCCGCCCGTGTCCGACTTCCTGAAAAATGTGGAACGAGGCGAAGTCCCCTCTTGCCATCTCCGGCAAGTTGGGGAATGATCTCGCCCGTGGGTCGCGGTGACGTACGCGACGGACTGGAAAGGTCGCGAAGTGGTGGGCACTGGCTGCCCGGCCGAAGCGAAAACTCTAGCACGAAAGGACGGTGACTTTTTGATTCCAGACAGTTGTAAATGCCAGCGAGGTGGCCAAGCCTGACGGTAGTCGACGGGCTGTCCAGATGGCGGCCACCAACTCGTGCGGACTCTCTAGTTCCGCAGCGAGGGTTCAGTAACGCAGGCCCGGTGCTCATCAGAGTGCCGGGCCTGCGGCATTCTTTGCGTGTCGAATGCAGGGCAGAGTTTCAACCATGGATGGCACGGAGAACACGGATAAAACAGGATCACAGGGGCGATCTTTGGGAATGAAGACTCGCTCTTCTCTTTATCCGTGCCCTCTGTGCTACTCACGTTTTGTTTCTTCGCGGGGCGCGCAGATTTTAGACGGCGAGTTTGGCGATGGGGTGGGGATTTTCGAGCGTGAGCTCGTTCGGCTGAA
>JAYSQC010000572.1:0-9784 GCA_043721755.1 Schlesneria sp. | reverse complement strand
GGCAAATTGCCCCCCCCCTTGGCTTGGAGTTTGAGACAGCCGGCGGACGGCAATCGCTCCAATGCTGGAACACTGAGGGCATCTTTCGGCTGATCCAATCCATCCCCAGCCCGAAAGCCGAGCCGTTCAAACGCTGGCTGGCGAAGGTTGGCTACGAGCGCATCCAGGAGATTGAAGACCCGGAACTCGCGACCAAGCGCACGCGTGCCATCTACAAAGCCAAGGGCTACTCCGACGACTGGATTGAGAAGCGGATGCGTTCCATCGCCATCCGCGACGAGTTGACGGACGAGTGGAAGAAACGCGGCGTGAAGGAGCAGCGCGAATACTCGATTCTCACGGCGGAAATTTCCAAGGCCGCCTTCGGGCTGACGCCTAGCGAATATGCCGAGTTCAAGAAGCTCAAGCGCGAAAACCTGCGCGACCACATGAACGACCTCGAACTCATCTTCTCGATGCTGGGCGAGGCGGCGACGACGGAAATTGCGCGCAACCGCGACGCGCAAGGCTTCGAACCGAACCATCAAGCTGCCGGTGACGGTGGCAAAGTCGCCGGCAATGCGCGCCGGGAGCTGGAGAAGAAAAGCGGACGCAAAGTCGTCACCGGCGAGAACTATCTCGCGCTGTCGCAGTCGGCCAAGAAAGAGAAACGCGTGAAGGGTTGAACCCAGAATTGTTACCTGAGAATTTATGAGTGCTGTGAACGAAACTTTAATCCGAGACGTGGTTGCTGAAGTGCTGGGCCGTCTGGGCGGTGCGGCACCGACGGCAGCGCCCGCTCCGGCGGCGAAGCAGGACTGCGGCTGTGGCGGCAAGGGTGCGTCCAGCAGCGGTCCGGCGTTGCGCGGTAAGTTCGGCGTGTTTGCCGATGCCAATGAAGCCTGCGCTGCGGCGCACGAATCCTTCCTCCAATTGCAGAAGGCCGGCGTCGCGTCGCGCGTGAAGATTGTCGAGATCGTCAAGGCGATGGCGGAGTCCAACGCTGAGGCGTGGGGCAAGCTCGAACTCGACGAGACGAAGATTGGCCGGCTCGATCACAAGATCGAGAAGCTCAAGATCATCAAGCTCGTCCCTGGTGTTGAGTTCATGCGGACTGACGCGGTGAGTGGCGATCACGGGTTGAGCATCACCGAGTACGCGCCGTTCGGGGTCATCGGTGCGATCACTCCGGTGACGCATTCGCTGCCGACGCTGGCGGGCAACGTGATCAACATGGTCGCGGGCGGAAACACGCTCGTTGTGAACCCGCATCCGGGTGGTGCTCGCATCGCCTGCGAAGGGGTGCGCCGCTTCAACAAGGCGATCTTCAAAGCGACCGGACTCGAAAACCTGATCACGATCATCGAGAAGCCGTCGCTCGAAACGGCCGCCACGATCTTCGGTCATCGCCAAGTCAAACTGCTGTGCGTGACGGGCGGACCGGCAGTCGCTCGGGCCGCGATGGAAAGCCGCAAGAAAGCGATCGTCGCGGGACCGGGCAATCCGCCGGTTGTCGTTGACGAAACGGCGTGCCTCGAAAACACAGCGATGTCGATCGTGAAGGGAGCCGCCTACGACAACAACCTCCTCTGCATCGGCGAGAAGGAGGTCTTCGCCGTCGAGGCGATCTTCGATCAACTCATGGACACGCTGCCGCGTCACGGGGCTTACCGCCTGAACGACCGCGAGATCGACGCCCTCACCAAGTTGGCGTTCACTCCACCGACGAAGCCGGGCGATCACTATCACCTCAACCGCGATCTGGTCGGTCTCGACGCCTCGAAGCTGGCCGAGCTGATCGGCGTCCGAGTCCCCGCCGGAACACAACTGCTGTTCGGTGAGACCGACACGTCGAACCCGTTCGTCCCCGAAGAACAGATGATGCCGTTCGTCCCGTTCGTGCGCTGCAAGAACTTCGCTCATGGCGTCGAACTGGCCCTCGAATTTGAACACGGCTTCCGCCACACGAGCCTCATCCACTCACGCAACGTCCGCCACATGACCCGCATGGGCCGCGACATGGACACGACGCTGTTCGTCAAGAACGGCCCGAGCATGGCGGGACTCGGACTCGGCGGCGAAGGCTATCTCAGCTTCAGCATCGCCACGCCGACAGGTGAAGGCGTGACGAACCCGATGACGTTCACTCGCCAACGACGCTGCGTGCTCGTGGACGACCTGCGGGTGATTTGAAGAAAAGAAATTTCGACCACAGATAACACGGATGGGCACAGATAAGGCAAAGACAGATAAAGCAAAGACAGATAAAGCAAAGACAATCAAGACGAAGACATGTCAGGTAATGGCGGACGTGACAAAGGCCACCTCAAATTTCTTTTCTTATCTGTGCCCATCCGTGAAATCTGTGGTCACAAACTCCTGATTGGTTTTCTGGTGAAGTCATGCAGTTCGCGAAAGTCATCGGCCGGGCAACATCGACGGTGAAGCATCCCACGCTGAAGGGCTGGCGGATGCTGTTGGTACAGCCACTCGATCCGACGGGCGGGGCGGATGGATCGCCTCAGTTGGTGATCGACAACCAGGGCGGAGGCAAGGGCGACACAGTCATCATCTCGTCGGATGGCAAGACGGCGCGGGAGATGGTGGGGGCGGATACCACTCCGGCCCGGTGGCATGTGTTGGGGATTGTGGACTGACGTAGGGTAAGTGTCTCGCTTGCCCGTGATCGGTTCGCGGCAGGTTTTTGAAGTGAAGAAAACACGGGCAAGCGAGACGCTTACCCTACGAGAAGACAACTGTGGATCAGGCTCTCATTCAACAGATCGTGTCGAACGTGCTGGCTCAGCTTCAGCCGGCGTCGGTGCGTCCGGTGGTTGAGTTGCCGAAGTCCACAACCAAGACGACGACCGTTGTGAAGTCGGTGGTCGAGAAGCCCGCGGTCATCGAACTGACGGCCTCGATCATTACGGCCGGTCTGTTGGAAGAGACCGCTCGCGTGGGACAGCCGCTGAAGATCGGACGCCGTTCGATCCTCACGCCGTCGGCGCGCGACTGGCTGCACACAAAGCGAATTGATTGGAGCCGGATCGACAAGCTGACTTCAAACGGAAGTGGAACGACGAAGGGTGTGGCGCGGTGGCAGTTGATCGTGCAGACGGTCACGCCGACGGTGAAGGCGCTGCATGACGGACTGAAACGGCAGCCTGAAGGTTGGAAGATCGAACTCGTGGGACAAGTGATTGAAGCGGCGACGCTGGCGATCGGATCGATTGGTAAAGCGGAACACGAAGGCGTGGTGATCCTCAGCGAATTCGCCGAGATCATCGCGTGTCGAGCCAACCGGAACGAACGAGTCCGTGCGGCCGTGATCTCGGATCGGAAGCAGCTCGAACTGACGATGCAGCACCTCGGCGCGAACGTCGTCTGCATCAACCCGAATGGTCGGACGTTTATTGAGATGAGAAACCTGCTGCGGGACTGCGCGGCGAAGAGGCCCCAGGTTCCGGCGGGATGGTGATGCTTGGGCGTCAGCCCTGTTTTGATTTCCGAGCGGGGGACGTGAGTCCCCTGGCTGCGGTGTGATGGGTTGTAGATCGGCACAGAACCGGGGGACTCACGTCCCCCGCTCGGAAGACAAAACGATGCGAGTCGGCGAAGTGATCGGCAAAGTGACGCTGTCCAAGTGCAACGCGATGGTCGCGGGTGGCACATGGCTCGTCGTGGTGCCGTTGACGGTGGCCGGTCTCAAGGGAGACGACAAAGGGCGGGAGGAGGCTCTCGTCGTGTACGACGAACTGGGCGCGTCGCCCGGCTTGAAGATCGGCTTCAGTGAAGGCGGCGAAGCGGCCAACCCGTTCGCTCCCCACTACAAGCCGCTCGATGCCTACAACGCCTGTATTTTGGACAACATTGAAGTGGAGTAGCGGGGAAAAATGATCGCTCGTTTAACCGCGTGGGCAACGCCCCGCGCGTCGAACGGTGAGACCGCCTTCCCCTGTCGAACGATCATCTCGCGCGGGCCGTTGGCCACGCGGTTAAACGAAGCAGCAACGCAAGGAAACGAACATGGCCAGTCAGTGGAACACCGGGATCAACGATCGGAAGCTCAAAGAAGACATCTGCGAAATCGGGCGTCGCGTCTACAACAAGGGCTTCGCGGCGGCGAACGATGGCAACATCTCGATCCGCGTGGGTGAGAACGAAGTCCTTTGCTCACCAACGATGATCTGCAAAGGCTTCATGACGCCCGACGATATCTGTGCGGTTGATATGGAAGGGACGCAGATCGCCGGCAAGCGAAAGCGGACCAGCGAGGTCTTGCTGCACCTCGCCATCATGAAACATCGGCCGGACGTAAAGGCGGTCGTTCACTGTCATCCGCCACATGCCACGGCGTTCGCGGTCGCTCGTGAGCCGATTCCGCAGTGCATCCTCCCCGAGATCGAAGTCTTCATGGGCGAGGTGCCGATCGCGCCGTATGAGACTCCCGGCGGACACGCCTTCGCCAACACGGTCGTGCCGTTTCTGGCGAACGGAACCAACACGATCATCCTCACCAATCACGGCACGGTGACGTTCGGCAAGACGATCGAAGAAGCGTACTGGAAGACTGAGATCCTCGACGCCTACTGCCGCATCCTGCTCTTGTCGAAGCAACTCGGCCGAGTGACCTATCTCGACGAGCGTGAATCGACCGAGTTGCTTGATCTGAAGAAGAAGCTCGGGTTCGACGACCCCCGCTTCCATGTCGAGGACTGCGATCTGTGCAGCAACACGGCGTTCCGCGACGGTTACAAAGAGAACATGCCGCAATCGAAAGCCTTTGAACCGGCACCGGTCTATGCGGGCTATCTCGAACGCCAGAAGGCCGCCACAGGTGGTGGCAACGCGATCACCGGAGCCGCTCCGATCCTCAGCGGCGTCAAAAACGCTGCGGCCTCGGAACCGGACATGGAGACGCTGGTGAGGCTCATCACAGAACAGGTCGTCGCGGCGATGAGCAAGTGACCGGTCTTGGCTAGAATCTGGAAGTGGCCGCAAAGCTCAAAGCCGCTTTTCAGAGACGAGGTGTCACGATGCCAATTCATGACTGGTCCAAAGTCGTCGCCGGGAACTTTCACGATTTCCATCAGGCGTGGATCAATGAGATTCGCGATGTCCTGAATGAGGGATTGTTGCCCGAAGGTTTCTATGCCATGGCGGAACAGGTTGCGAAAGGGCCTGCACCCGATGTCGTCGCATTGCAGTCGCGTGGCCCAACCGACGGAAGCACTCCAGAATGGGATTTGACATCCAGCGGACACGTCTTCGCGACGATGAAGCGACCGCCGCAAGTCCGCTTCACCGAGCAGGCCGAGATCGACATCTATGCTGCTCGGGCAGATCGCGTGTCTGTCCGCCACTTCGACGGCGATCGCGTGGTCGCGATGATTGAAATCGTTTCGTTCGGAAACAAATCGACGGAAGCGGCCTTGGACCGGTTCACCGACAAACTGATTGACGCCTTGGATCGCGGAGGCCATTTGATGGTGATCGACCTTCACAAACCACACACTCACGACCTACGCGGCATTCACGCTGCGTACTGGGAACGGGTTCAGTGCGTCGCTCACAGCGTGACGGAAGAACAGCCCTACGGAGTTTCGTCGTACACGGCGGACACCGTTCCAACCGCCTACTTTGAACCGGTTGGATTGGGTGAGCCGCTGCCCGACATGCCCCTGTTTCTGACGACAGAACACTACGTGAACATCCCATTGGAGAAGACGTACATGGCCCGATGGAATCGCGTCCCCAAACGGTGGCGCGATGTCATTGAGGCGACCGAGTAGCTCAATACAGACCAGGTCTCCGTGGCGATGGAAAAGTGAGACCACTTCAGTAGGGTGGGCACTGCCCACCGTCTTCGGACGCAATTCATAACTATTTGGTGGGCAGTGCCCACCCTACAAGAGGCAACGAAAGGCATCATGAAAGTCAGCATCATTGGCGGTGGCGGTTTGGTCGGGTCGTGTGCCGGGTTTGCATTGCAGACCGGACGGATCGTGCGGCACATTCATCTGGTCGATCTGAATCAGGAAGCGTGCGAGGGGCAGGCACTCGACCTGCTGCACGGGGCGAGCCTGCTCTCTGACCAGAAGATCACGTCGGGTGACATGAAGTCCGTCGCTGACAGCGACTGCGTGGTCATCACGGCGGGACTGCGACGCAAGCCGGAAGAGAGCCGTCTCGATCTGATCGGTCGTAACGTCACTTTGTTTCGCGGAATTCTGAGCGAACTCAAGTCGGGTGGCTTGCGCAAGGACGCGATTGTGTTCGTGGTCTCGAACCCGGTCGATGTGCTCACGTATCTGGCGATCAAGGAACTCGGGTTGCCCGCGTCGCAGGTGATCGGCCTCGGCACGGTACTCGATACGACGCGGTTGCGGAGTTTGCTGGCTCAACGCTTGGATGTCCCGCCGACTCAGGTCGAGGTCACGATCTACGGCGAACACGGCGACAGCATGGTGCCGATCTGGTCGGCGGCCCAGATCGCCGGGATGCCGCTCGAAAAGTATCCGGGTGTGAACTCGCAACTGATCGCCGACATCGAAAAGAAGACGCGCGGCAGCGGTGCCGAAGTCATCAAGAAAAAGGGAGGCGCGGGCTTCGCAGTGGGAGTCTCCATCGCCGATGTCGTCCACGCGATCGCCCTCGATCAACGACGCATCCTGCCGGTGAGTTCGCTCCAAACCGGAGCCTACGGCCTGCGTGATGTCGCGATCTCGGTCCCGACGGTTATCGGCCGAAAAGGCGTTCTCGGTGTGATCGAAGTGGACCTCTGGCCCAAGGAAAAAATGGCCCTCCAAAAATCGGGGGCCGTTCTGCGCGAGACGATTGAAAAAGTACTCTGATCTGCCAGCGACGAAGCGCCCGTCGTGATCGAAGTCACGAGAGTTCTTCTCGCTCCCAAACATTCCGAAATGAAAACGGCGAGCAGGTGATGCACCTGCTCGCCGTTTCGTTTGTTCAGCAAGATCAAGAAGACTGGCGTCGCTCACTTCACAGTGACATGTCTCACCATGAGACCGGCGGAGATTCCACACACCACCATCCCGATAGAGTCGGCATCATGCGGGAGAGCGTATCTTTTCCAAGACAACGCGATTTCCCTTCGCGTTGTACTCGACGCTCGTCATGAACGACTTGATGAGCATGATGCCACGACCGCAAGGGCGCTCCAAGTTTTCATCGGCAGTGGGGTCGGGAACATCGCTCATGTTGAAGCCGGGGCCTTGATCTTCAATCTCAATTCTGAGGAGATCGTCTTCGATGAGACAGTTCACTCGAACGGTCTTGTCGGGATCCAAGCCGTTGCCATGCTTGATCGCGTTGACCAACGCTTCTTCCAAAGCGAGACGCACGCCGAACACGTCGCGCATGGAATACTCCAAGCTCTCCAGCCGGGAGACGATGCGTTCCTGCACCGCCAGCCCCGCCTCGGTGTCGCTCGGAATGACGACTTCAAATTGTTCGTGAACCGGCATGACGTGCGATTACAACCGGTGTGAAAAGAGAGACAGCCGCTGAGTAGCGGCTGCGTAAGAAGTACGGTCAGGGATCAGATACCTTCGAGGGCATCTTCCTGCGTCGATTTGATGTCGAAGATTTTGTTGAGGCGGGTGATTTCAAAGACTTCGTAGATTTCGGGGCGGATACAGCAGAGTCGCAGCTTGGATTTCGCCGCCTTGACCTTCTTGTCCATCGTGATCAGCTTGCCGAGAGCCGCGCTGGACAGGTACTCGACGATGCTGAAGTCGAGAACGATCTTCTTGCGACCGTCTTCATCGACGAGGGCGAAGAGCTGGTTTCCGATGTTTTGAATGTTCGTTTCGTCGAGGATCTTCTTATCGACGAACTTGGCGACGGTAACTCCGCCGATCTCTTCGATATCCAGCCGCCGTTGTCCACTAGACATGTCATTCTTCCCCTGCGAGGTGAATCCTCGCCCCTGAAATGTTTCTGACCGGTCGCTTTAGCCCACAGCCACCACTCATGTCACACCGCGCATCAATGAGCGATCTGTAAAATGGCGGCCGATTTTCACGACACATCGGGCGGGCGGCATCATCCAGTCAGTATGAATGGCTGTCAAGCGTTGCGTTTCAAGGGGATCGGCTCGACGGGACCGAAGCATTCGTGCCGCAAACTCGGTCGCAAACAATGGATTGCCGGACGATTCCCGCTGTTGCTTTCCGGTCGTGGGAGTGCCGCTCACGGGAGAAGCGGACACTAACCCGAAGCGTAAGCGAGGATGCAGCGCACGTCCTCGCTTACGCTTCGGGTTAGTGTGAAATGTGCCATCCTCACCCGCGAGCGGCACAACGCCAGCGATCACAATTTCAACGTCTTGCCACCGACAAAACGCGATCGACGACCGCGTGAGTTGCCAAGGGGTGGGCGAAGGCTTTGGCGGCGAGACTCATCTGGCGACGCAGCGATTCGTCACACATCAGACGTAGCAGTGATTCCGCCAGCGCTGACGAAGTCTCTGCGGTGGAGAGACGATGCGGGACGCAGTGGGCTGCCCCGTGAGCAACGTGGGCCAGAGCGTTCGCGCGTTGATGGTCATCGGTGGCGTGCGGGTACGGCATCAGAATGGACGGAAGTCCGGAACAGGCGAGTTCCGCGAGTGTGGTCGCGCCAGCCCGCGACACAACGAGGGATGCCGTTCGATACCGAGTGGGCAGATCCTCGAAGAACGCTTCCACGAGAGCGTTCGGCGACAGTGCCGCGTGAGCGGCCCGCATCACGTCGAGCTGACGCGGTCCCGTTTGGTGAACAATGCGCCAGCCGGATCGTGCCTCACCGATCAAACGCAGTGCGGCGACAACGGCGTCGTTGAGCGAGTCGGCTCCTTGGCTGCCACCGAGAATGAGCAACTCGCGCGGAGCGTGTGTCGTGGAAACAATCGTATCGGCGGTGGAGGGCGCAGACTCGACGATCTCACGACGAACCGGCGTGCCAGTGAGATCGACCATCACGCGGCGCGGCAAGCGGGCTGAGGTCTCGGCGAATGAGGTGCAGACGACGCTGGCCAAGCGGCTCAGCCAACGAGTCGCTCGGCCGGGGACCACGTTCTGTTCCAAGAGAATGATGGGAACGCCCGCGTGTGAGGCTTCCCACACGACCGGGGCACTCGCGTAGCCTCCCAAACCGATGACCGCGCAGGGCCGCTCGAAACGGATCAACCGCCGCGCCGCGCGCCATGCCGACCAGTTGCGAGTGAGGAACCGCCACGGATGACGCGTGACTTCGCGCGGCGGTTCGACGGGCAATGCGCGTCGCTCGAACTGATGGCGACTGAGGATCGTCTGTTCGAGCGTTCGTTCCGAACCGACGAACAGCAGTCGCGCATCCGGTTCGCGCCGTTGCAATTCCAGCGCGAGGGCGACGCCGGGAAACAGATGCCCGCCAGTCCCGCCTCCCGCCAGGATGAATGTCCGTGGTTGAGCCATAGTCGCGCGATGTTAACTGCCCGTTGAAAAAAGTCGTAGCACGGGCGGCTCGCCTGTGCGTTTCAACGGAGCCGTGAGCAGGCAAGCCGCCTGCTCTACGTTTTCAACGTGTGCTTAGGTCGTGTGGACATTGGTGATGGTTTGGGAGTCATGGTCGGCTTTCCGCTCCTGCTAAGGAAGGCACTCCATGCTGTCTCGCCACGCGATTTCGGCTGCCGATGGGGTTCGCATCGAACATCTTCTTCCCGTTCGCGGGGGGAACCGAGCCCGGTGAGCGCCGGCCACCGCCTGTTCTTCAAGGCCGTGCTTGGGATGGCTCGAACCGGTGCCCCGTGGCGCGACGGGCC
>JAYSQC010000571.1:0-1594 GCA_043721755.1 Schlesneria sp. | reverse complement strand
CTCCACCGATCCACACGGCCGACGACATGACAAGCTGACATCGCTTCGCGCTAACCACCCACTCCCCCACGCCAGCCCCGTGTGCGCGCTGGCCCTGGGCTGACACCGCCCCAGCCACCGTTGCGAATCGCCGCCATGGCTTCGCGATGGAAGACCAGTCGGATCGAATGTCCTCTCCGGCACGGACCAAATCTCACGCGAGCAGCACGCGGTGCAGGTCGGGAATCAGGACCGTGCTGTCACCGAGATGGAAGGCTCCGAGCAGAGAGTCGGGGCGGGCGGAATGATCCTCACACTGCCGGGCCGTTTCGCGATCGGTGCGAATGTCGGCGGAACTCAGGAAGCCGATCAACGGCGCAGCAACATTCTGAGTGCGCGTGATGAGGAGGCGCGTCGGCTGTTGCCGCCGGCGCAGTGTGAGGCCGAGCCTTGCCGCCAGATCAACGACGGGAACCGCACGGCCGCGCCACCATGCCGAGGATCGCGGGACCGGCGTGAGGCAGCCGCGTCAGTTCCGGAGGCGCCAAGATTTCGGCGACCTGTGTGGCGTTGAGGCCGATGCGAATCGAACCTCCCGCCAAGCCAGCGTCCGTCAGCGCGAAGGACAGGAGTTGGCGAACGCTCTGTCGCCGCGCGGCAGCGTTCAGGGACGCCGCGTCGCACGCCAGCGGCGCGTGGGTTGAGTTCCCGTGATGAGACTCACTGCGGAATGAGAACTCGGGATGCAACGCGCCGACCCGCAGCACGAGCCGCAAGCGCGACGATTGAGTCTCCGAGTGAGCCTGCTCCGGCGATTCGGAGACGGCCTCCTTCGAGGATGTTTTGTCCGCGCGAATCAGTCCGTGGCGACACCACTCCGACTGAAGGTTGCCAGGCAGTGCGACGAGTTCTCGGGCGTCGCAGTCGTCCGCGTGATGGACGCGATCCACGAGCAAGCCCCACCGCGCGGCGGCGTTTCCCACGATCAGGCAGTACCGGCGCGTCGCTCTCGACGGCGCGGCTCCCAGCCGTTGAGCGAGCAAGAAAACGGGAACCTCGCCCTGCCCGGTGGACAGCCCGCCATCGGGACGCTCGGCGGTTGGCATCCGTGAGATGACGTTCGACTGCTGAATGCTCGTCACGTCGGAAAAGTCCATGAAGTAGCGATCGTGTCCGGCATCGCACAGCGCGAGGCGCAGCCGGTTCGAGCCAGATGATGCGGGAGTCGCGGCGTGTGTTGTGAGCATGATGGAGGTTCTCAAGTTTGGTTGTTTTGAAGAGAAGAGCAAAGTGATGAGTGATGAGTGCAAAATCGAAGGGAATGCTCAGCGGAAGCCGCGTTGAACTGGAGTCATCCGTCGAAGGCGTGCTGAAGTGTTTTATGTAGGCTCATCCGGCGTTCCGGGGAGGTTTTGCGAGGAGGGTTGTAACGAGTGATTCGAGGAGTGCTTTTCCGCGTTTTCGGGCGTTGTGAACGAACGGGAAGAAGCCGACGTCGAGCGGCCGTTTTTCTTGTGAAAGGCCTCGGTGAGGGCGGAGCCCAGATCGCCGCAGCGACCAGCAACCTTCCATCGTGTGGACGTGGACTTCGTGGAAGCCGTCGCCGTCTTCATCG
>JAYSQC010000570.1:0-1196 GCA_043721755.1 Schlesneria sp. | reverse complement strand
CGAAAGTGAAGAGAGTTGCGATCAGAGCATCTCAAGACATTGCGCGTCGTTCCTTGGCGGTCACTGGGGAACAGAACTCTCGTCTCTTCTTCCCTTTCGCGTTTTTCGTGGTGAATCTTCCGGGCTAACCCTCTTCCCCGAAGACGGGGGAGAGGGGGCTGGAAGATGACCACCAATGAACGACGGCACCCGTCACAGCCTCGTCGGCTTCGTTGGCGCTCGCGCTGTGAGTCATCTCATTTTAGGAACGGTTCCAATTTGCGAACGACATCGGGTGAACCGATCGCCGCTTTGCCGAACCCACTCACGGCACCGAGGGCCACCGCCTGTTGGTCGTACTTTGGGAAGTTCGTGACCAACATGACCGGCTTCGTCGCGAGAGCGTCGTCCGCCTTGAGAGCCTTCACAAAATCCAGCCCCTCATCGCCATCGGCATCGAACTGGCGGTTGACCAGCACCAAATCAAACGGCTGCTTTCTCAAGAGGTCGAGAGCTTTGATTGCCGTTGCGACGGGAGTGACCTCCACCTCGAACTGACCGCTCAAGAAGCGGCTGATCGCGCCGTGATCGAACCCGCATTGACCGACACTGAGTACCTGCTTCATGGGATGGCTTCCGTCTGTGATGGGTTGGTCGTGATTGCGGCCTCTTTCCCAATTGAGGTCACACTGACAGTCTGGCGGATGGCGAAGCAAAGCGCAAGAGAGTTTGCTCGGCCCTGCTAACCCGAATGATTCACCACGGAAAACCCAGCGTGGCTTCGCCGCAACCGACAGGAACAAGAAGATGGTGGACAAGAAGACTCAGAGAGGAAACCTCTGGATCTCGTTTTCATCTTCTTGTTCACCATTTTCTGGTTGAGGTCTTCTGACGGCGGTTCGTGGATGAAGTGGGCTAATGACAAGCTTCTCCGGCAGCGGGGATCACTTGGTGACAGTGCGGAAATCTTCGCGCCCGGCCAAGAAACAAAACGTGAGTCGTACGGAAAGTCACGGAAGGGAAGAAGAGAAAGAAGTTGCGTTTCAGAATCTCATGCTGCTCAACAAACGCTGTGCGAAACGGCGACTGGTTGCAACTCTTCCACTTCCGTGTGTTCCCGTACGACTCACGTTTCGTTTCTTCGCGTGCCGCGAAGATTTGTGGTGGCGATGTTTGGGCGTCCGTACTTCTGAGGAATCTCTGAGCGGGGTGGCGTC
>JAYSQC010000569.1:0-11129 GCA_043721755.1 Schlesneria sp. | reverse complement strand
GAACAACACCAACCCGAAGCGTGAGCGAGGACGGATGTCGCTCGACTCTCGTCCTCGCTCACGCTTCGGGTTGGTGTTGTTCTTGGACAAGTTCTAAGGTGAGCAGCAGAAGTTGTCAGATCGGCCATTGAAGCCTGACGCGCAAGCGAAGCCTGGGATGTCGAACATCCTTCGCTTGCGCGTCAGGCTTCAGTGGGTACGCTTTTTCTTGCCGCTCGCCTAAAACGATCCGATGTGCTACGGGGCAGGCTTTGGGGAGGCAATGCAATGACGGACGCGACGACCGGTTCAACGGCAGGTGCGAGCGATGAGCGGACTCCGCTACGAGTCCTCAGTTTGGAGAGTCGTCGCGCTGACGAGATGCGGTCGCTGATCGAACGGCATGGCGGAGTGGCGACCGTCGCACCGTCGATGCGTGAGATTCCGCTCGAAGAGAATCCGGCCGCGTTTGCGTTTGGTGAGGAGCTGCTGGCCGGGCGCATCGACGTGGTGGTGTTTCTGACCGGCGTGGGAGCGGCCGCGTTGATGGAGTCGCTCGAAACGCGGTGGCCTCGCGCGGAGGTCGTGTCGGCGATGGAGCGTTGCATCACGGTCGTGCGCGGCCCCAAGCCGACAGTCGTGCTGAGCAAATGGGGCCTGCGAATCGACCATCGCGCCCCCGAGCCAAACACATGGCGGGAGCTGCTCAACACGCTGACGGCTGCGGTCGATCTCTCCGGTCGCCGCATCGCGATTCAGGAGTACGGCAAGCCGAGCGACGAGCTTTACCGCGAACTGGAGTCGCGCGGGGCGAGCCTGCTGCCGGTCCCCGTTTACCGCTGGGCACTGCCCGCGGAGACCGCTCCGTTGCGAGACGCCGTGCATCGAACCATCGCGGGCGACTTCGATGTCATTCTGTTCACGAGTGCCCAGCAACTTCACAGCGTGTTGGAGATTGCGGGGGAATCGGGACTGTCGAGCGAGTGGCTGTCCGCCGCGAATCGGTGCGTCGTGGCCTCGATCGGTCCGACGGCGACAGAGACGCTGGTCGAGGGCGGTCTCGGGGTCGATCTCCAACCCTCGCATCCCAAAATGGGACCGCTCGTGAAAGAGGCGATAGAAGCGGGAAGGCGTTTGCTGGCCGGCAAACAAGGATCTGCCGTATTCGAGTGAGGATTCCTCAATCACACTAACCCGAAGCGTAAGCGAGGCGGTGTGGTGCGTCCTCGCTTACGCGTCGGGTTAGTGTCCGCTTCGGCTGCGTGAAGGATGACGGGTATTCATCACGGCGAAGAACTCAGCGTTCCTTCGTTTTGAGTGTCGAAGTAGACTCCGCCTCGCGCTGTGGCTCAGTGATCTACCGCGTGCGGCTTGAATTGACTCGTTTAACCGCGTGGGCAACGCCCCGCGCGTCGAATCGCGAAACCGCGTTCCACGTCGCTCGACGCGCGGGGCGTTGCCCACGCGGTTAAACGATGGTGCGTCATTTTGGCCGCGCGAGGTATCGCGACTCGATTCAGGCCGGGTTCAGCCGGGGCTGTCTATAATCGGCGGCAGACGACGGTGCGTTCCGAGAACTTCACGCACCCTACATGACTGGTTCATCCTCCAACTCGCTCGACAGCCTCGGCTCATTCAAATCGACACGCTAGGGAATTCAGAACGATGTTTGGCAGCAGGCCATTTCCAGCGAACGGTTCACTAACGGCGCGGACATTGCCGTTCGCGCTGCGGCGCGCCGAAAAGTCGCGTCGCGCGGGAATGACGCTGATTGAAATGCTGCTGGCGTTGTCGGTGTTGGGGATTCTCGCGGCGCTCGCGTGGCCGAGTGTTTTGCGGATTCACAACGAGCAGAAGATTGTGGACTCGGCGGAGAAGGTGCGTGCCCTCGTGGCGGTCGCTCGCGTCAACGCCATTGAAAGCGGGCTGGTCTACCAGTTTCGTCACGAGATCGCGGGGACGCACTTTCTGGTCGTGCCGTTCGAGCGTGAGTTTGAAGCGGTCGATGCGCGAACTCAAGGGGCCGGAGCGGCCGAAGGTTTGGGACGATTCGGCAAGGCCAGTAATGATCTGCCCAAGGGCGTGAAGTTCGGCAACTCGAAAATTGCGGCGGCGGGTGCGACAGCCAGTTCCTCCACGACCACCGGCGGGAGCCAGCAGTTGGCGTCGGATGTGTTGAGCGGGCTACCTCAGGCTGACAAGTTGTCGGGACTGTCATGGTCGGGGCCGATCCTCTTTCAGCCGGATGGGTCTGCCACCGATGCCGAGTTCACCGTCGTTGATGAGCGCGGTCAGCAAGTCACGTTGAACGTGCGCGGACTCACGGGAGCCGTCGCGATGGGCCGACTCCAACGGGAGGACCGTCCATGAAGGCCGCATCTCGAAACAGCACGAAGTCCGGCTTTTCCGAAAGCCGGACTTCCCTGAAGGGCGAGTTTCGCTCAAAGAGAAGTTCGGCTAACACAGCGATACCTCTCGCGGACAGTGATGAGACATCCGAGCGGGGCGGCGTCAGCCCCCCGGTTCTTCGAAGGCGGGCTTACGCCCAAGAGCCAGGGGGCTTACGCCGCCCCGCTCGGAAACCTCTCCCTTTGAGCCGCGTGAAGTACAAGCCGGACTTCGGTCGCGCCATTCCACGAAGGGACTCGCGCCGCGGGCTGACGCTGTTGGAGATCATTCTTGCGCTGACCATCTTCTTCGGCGCGATGGCCGCGTTGTCGCAACTGGCTTGGAGCGGGAGCCGGGCCGCAATTCAAGCGCGACTCAAGACGCAGGCGATCGTGCGGTGTGAGGCCAAGCTGGCCGAAGTCCTCGCGGGGATCGAGGCCTTGGGGCCGAAGTCCAATGTGGCGTTTCCAGACGATTCCAAATGGACGTACAGCGTCAGCATTGGCGACAGCCCGTTCCCAGACCTGTTGCAGGTCCAAGTGACGGTGGATCACACGGGCAACAATCGATTGGCCAACGTGCAGTTCTCGCTGAACCGTTGGATGCGCGACCCGAGCATCTTCCTCGACGCCGCCGAGAAGCAACAAGCGGAGGCGGACGCGGAAGCGCAGAGTCAGGGGGCGACACAATGAAGGGGCATCACGCTGGTGAACACTGTCGTGTCCAAGCAGTTCGTTTAACCGCGTGGGCAACGCCCCGCGCGTCGGGTGAAATCGCGGGTGGCCCACCGTTCACGCGCGGGGCGTTGCCCACGCGGTTAAACGAGACGCCACCCTATTCCTGTCGTTGTAACCGCAAGCGTCGCGGCTTCACGCTGCTGGAAGTGATGTTGTCCCTGACGCTGGCCATCATTTTGCTCGGTGCCATCTCTGCGGCGATGGAGCAATCGTGGCGACTGACGGCGAGTGGTCGTCATGAAATGGCGCGGTCTCAAGTGACACGAGCCTTGATCAAGAGGATCGCTCAGGACGTGCGCGCCGTCATGTTCGTGCCTCCTCCGCCGAGCGACGGTGAGACCGATGAAGCGGCGTCCACCTCGGGCACCTCCACGGCCGGCTCGGCCTCGACGGGAACCGGTGCCACGGGAACGACGGACACCGCTGCCACCGCCACGACGGAGACCGAGCCATCAGCGAAGAGCATCGGCATTCGCGGCGATGCCACGCGGATCGAGCTGCACATTTCCCGCGCGCGGCGCGATCTGAATTTCGCGGCGAACGTCGATGGCAACACTGTTGAAACTCGCACGAGTGACTTGCAGGCGGTGACGTACTCTCTCGCTCTGTCAGGAAGCGGGAGTGCCATCGGCTCGGGGCTGATCCGCAGCGAAGGCGATCGCCTGATCGTGCAGGCGATCGAAACGGACGGCGGCGACGCGCTCACGGCCTCGCGGTCGCAGTCGCTCGCGCCGGAAGTGTCGTCCCTCGCGTTCCGTTACTTCGACGGAGCCGCTTGGTACACGATGTGGGACAGCACGGAGAGCGGCTACTTGCCGCGAGCGATCGAAGTCTCGATCGGGTTCACGCCCGTGGGCACACGCGGCGGGCCGCTCATCAATGTCCCGGTCAGTGCGTCGGTCGATCAGTTTCGCACGGTGATCTTGGTCCCCGTCGCGGACCCGTTCCCTCCGGAGTTGTTGCCATGAATCGGAACCGTCGGAAGACATCAATCACTCACAACGTGTCCAAACATGACGCTGTGTTTCGATCAACACCCACCCGAAGCGTGAGCGAGGAGGCGTGTCGCTCGACTCTCGTCCTCGCTCACGCTTCGGGTTCGTGTCATTCGGGGACCGGTTCTCAGGCCGAACCGCGACGCGCGGGGACCGTGTTACTGATCGTGCTGGTCGTGGTCGCGATGCTCACGCTGGCGGCCTACAACTTCACGCAGTCGATGCTGACCGAGTTGGAAGCGACCACGATGTATGGCTCGGACGTGCAGGCGCGCGAGGCGGCCGATTCCGGCGTCGAGTACATCGCCACGATCCTCGCCAACCGGACGGACCCGGCGCTCGAAAACTTGATCCACAACCCGAGCGTGTTTCTCGGCAAGACGGTTTCTGTCTCGGAACGGCTGCGCGGCAACGCCCGCTTCACGATCATCGCCCCCGTCGAACACAACGTCGCGGGGAACGCGATCCGCTACGGACTGATGGATGAGTCGGCCAAGCTCAATCTCAATCTGCTCGACCGGCTGAAGCTGGAGGATGAGCAAGTCCACACGCTCCTGTTGAACATCCCCGGCATGACGATCGAGATCGCCGACGCGCTGCTCGACTGGATCGACGCCGACGACACCAAACGCCCCTACGGTGCCGAGTCCGAGATCTACGAAGCGCTCACTCCCCCGTACCAAGCCAAGAACGGGCCGCTCGAAACCATCGACGAATTGTTGCTCGTGCAAGGTGTCACCCCCGCGCTGCTTTACGGGGAAGATGCCAATCGCAACGGGCTGCTCGATCCCGGTGAGGACGATGGCGACAAGACGCCGCCGCTGGACAACGCCGACGGTGTGCTCGATCACGGTTGGGTCGCGTTCTTGTCGGCACATGGGCGCGAAGCCAACCGCCGGGCGGATGGCACCAAAAAGATCGACACCAACAACGGACTGCTGACCGAGTTGTACGACGCACTCGAAGATGAGTTCGGCGTAGACGCGGCCAAGTTCGTGATCGCTTACCGCATCAGCGGTCCCAAAGACTTGCCTCCCGAAGACACCAGCGGCACGTCGGTCGCATCGAGTTCCACAGCCAGCCAGACCAAACAGGCTCAACAAAAGGCCGTGCAAGATTTGACGAAGGCCATTGCGGAAGGAGCCTTCAAAGCGACGGGGAATGTGACGCGCGGCGGCATCGACATCTCGAAGGGGGGCCAGAACAAGGTCAACACGCTCTGGGATTTGATCGGCTCAAAGGCCGACGTGACCGTCGATGGAGTGAAACAAACGCTGGAGAGTCCGTGGCCCGCCGACACCTCTTCCCTGCCGACGCTGCTGCCTCAACTGATGGACGCACTCGCGATCACCGGTGACGAGTACCTCGAAGGCCGGATCAATCTCAATCAGGCGCGTCGCGAAATTTTGATCGGCCTCCCCGGCATGGACGAAGAGCTAACAGAGAAGATCATGACCGCACAGAAGCTCGACTCGAACGGCCAACCGGACCCCGAGGTCATCCAGCGCCACAACACGGCGGGCTGGCTGTTCGTCGAAGGGTTGGTCGATATCTGGAAGATGCGCGCGTTGGACCCGTACCTCACCGCGCGCGGCGATGTCTATCGGGCGCAGGTCTTCGGCTTCTTCGACGGTGGTGGGCCGGTGACACGCATCGAAGCCATGGTCGATGCCACGCAAGTTCCGCCGCGAGTCATCTTCCAGCGCGACCTGAACGCCCTCGGCCACGGTTATGCGCGGGGTCAGTTTCTGCCGTTGGCTCGTTGAGCGTGACTTCACGCGGAAGGAACTGACTCGTTTAACCGCGTGGGCAATGCCCCGCGCGTTGATGCGGAAACAGGTTCAAATGTCGCTCGACGCGCGGGGCGTTGCCCACGCGGTTAAACGACGCGCGGTCGAAGCTGACACTAACCCGAAGCGTAAGCGAGGATGCTGCTCACGTCCTCGCTTACGCTTCGGGTTAGTGGCCGCGCGCGGTCGTACCGAGACTCAAGCCCAGACCCAGAATCACGGGACGTTTGTCACGGTGACTCGTTTGATCGGCGTGGTCAGTCGCGTGTAGGCGTCCGTTCCCGGACCTCCATCCAGCTTCAGCCAGCCGATGTTGCAGAGCGTCATTCGCAGATTGTCCGCACCGCCGCCCAGCAGCGCGTCCAACGTGGTGATGTACATCCCCGTGACGACCAGCGAATCGTCTCCGTCGTTCATCCGGACCACCAGTCCGATTCTTGGCAGGACGGGCAGCGCGTGGGAACTCAACGAGTTGATCGTGGTCCCGGCCGTTCCCGTCACGGTCACTCGTCCCGACGAATCGCGTGTCACCGTGACCGAGTTCGATCCCGAGTCTCCGGTCAGCGTCAAGATTTTCGTCTTCGGGTTGTACACCGAAAGAACATTATTGGTGGACCCGCTGCCCGAGGTGGCAAACGATCCGGTCAATCGGTACTGCCCGAGACTGCTGTAGTCGGTGTAACCCGACACCGGTGGTGCCCCGACGCCAACGCCATCGACCTTCAAGTAGTACGTGCCCGCCGACACGTTCATGTTGATTCGCGCCGTCACATCGTCGATCGGATTGTTGACCGCGAGCAGCGTTCCGGTGGAGTCCAACAGCTCCAATTGCAGATCGAGCATCGAATTAGTGGGACCGCCAGCCGCATCCAGAGTCAGCGTTCCGGATGAGGCTGTGATCTTGAACCAGTCCGTATCGCCGCGCTGCTCAATCACGCCTGTCTGCAACACGTTGAACAGCCCGCCGGTGGGCGTGCCATCAATGGCGGCCGCGTCACTCAGACTGTTCGGAAAGTCGTCGGCGCGATAACCGAAACCGTTTTGCGTCGTGATGATGGCCAAGTCATCTTCGGTGTTGTTCGCGGAGGCATATTCGCCCTTACTCCACTGCACGAGGTTCTGGTAGTAGCCGACACCCATCTGAGGTGCCCAGCCGATCTGGCCCGAACCGTGTCCCGTGTAATAGCCTTCGGACGGAGAGAGGCGACCGTCGTGATACAGCCCGAGCGTGTGACCGACCTCGTGAACGGTGGCGTCGGCGATGTACTTGCCGAACTCGCCCGACCCGACCATGAAGACGTACGTCGGCGTGTCCGTGTTCCAACTGAAGCTGCCGATGTACGCGACGCCACCGGCCCCCGGAGCAGGTGACGGATTCGTTTCTCCAATCGCGACGCGAACTCCCCAACGAGTGTCCGACGCACCCGACTTGATCAAGTCTGAGATTGGCGGAGGCTGTGTCGTGACATCCACATCAAACGGGGCGAAGCACTCGGCCACGCGCGACCAGATTTCCTGAATCTGTGTGAGTTCCGTATTGGAGAACGAGTTGTCGCCCTCGAACGAGTAGACCGACGTGGTGATCGGCGCGCCGCCCACATCGCTGTTCCAGTACGTGCCCGTCGTCACATGACCATCGAAGTCCAAATAGATGGTCTTCGTCGCGGACGGACGGCTGTGCAACAGGAACGTGTCCGATAACGCCCGCTCGGCAACTCGTGGCGCGTATTGCAGTCCCGCCAGAGCGGCCCGTTTGTGATCGACCAAGGGAATGGCACAGACTCCCGAACGGCATTCACTGTGGGAATGGCGTTCGCCAGCCATCTTCGGGCCAACCGCTGCCGAATGACCAAGTCCCACCAAGCAGGCCAGCCCGGCTGCGACACCATGTCGGACGAGCCACCCGCGTCGCATGGCGACTGCACAAGATTGGAACACAGATCGAAACAGGCTCGTCGGCATGGGAGACATCCTCCAGAAGTAAACAACCACCGAAACAGCAAATCGTCCGATTGAAGGCTTATCTCGGATTTGAAGGGTGTGCAAACGGATTTGATCGGACAACGCGAGTTTCACGGCCTCTTTTCCCTTGGAGTTCAAGCTGCAAAGACATGTTGCACAGGGCAACGCGAGTCGGTGCCAAACGGACACACTCGTTGATGCCGTTTGGCGACGTGGGACGACTCAGGGGCTGAAGTCCGGCTTTAGGAAAAGCCGGACTTCAAGCGGATTCCCGCACAGGAGTGTGATCCAAGCGACGGCCCTGATGTCCCAAACCGACTGCTTGAACTTTCAGCACCTTTTCTCTAACGTCGCGGCCCCGACTAACCGAATTTACCGGCAAAGTCTGAACCTTTTGACAACTTGAATGAGGACTGTGATGGCTGATTTGATCGTTCCCCACGGCGGACTCTCCGAACCCGTCTGTCGCACTGTGTCTGCTGGAGAAATGGATGCTTTCAAGGCGGAGGCCGCGGGTTTGGCGAAGGTGCCCGTCTCCACCGCCGACTTGTCCACCGTCTACCGTCTCGGCGACGGAACACTCAGCCCTTTGACCGGCCCGATGACCAGTGCCGTCTACAACAAGGTGCTGGAAGAATGCTGCATCGAGTCCAACGGCAAGAACTATGCCTGGACGATCCCGCTGGCGTTCCCCGTCACCGGTGATATGGCCAAGACGCTCAAGGCCGGCCAGAAGGTCGCTCTCACCAACCCCGCCGGCGACGTGGTCGCAACGCTCGACATCACCGATGTCTATGCGTGGCCGAAGCTCAAGTATCTCAAGAGCGTCTATCTGTCGGATCGTGCCGATCATCCCGGTGCCAACATGGTTCTGACCGGTGACGCTGCGAACTCACACCTCATCGGTGGTGAGATTCGCGTGTTGCCTCAACCGAAGAACGCCAAGTTCGGCAAGTACGTGCTCACGCCGCGCGAAGTTCGCAAGCTGCTCGCCGAACGAGGCTGCGATGCAGCGGTCGCGTTCCAGACTCGGAACCCGCTCCACCGTGCTCACGAGTACGCTCTCGTCTACGGGTTGGAGACATTGGTTCGCGAAGGGAAGAACGCACTCGCGGTCCTCAACCCGCTGATCGGTGAGACCAAAGGCGACGACGTGAACGCCGAAATTCGGATGGAGACATACGAAGCGCTCATCGCGCAGCGGCAACTCGGCGATGGCGACAGCGACCAAAGCTTGTGGGGGCCTCGCAACGAAGCGGTCCCCGATCGAGTCGTCCTGCTGGGCCTCGACATCAAGATGTTCTACGGAGGTCCGAAGGAGGCGGTGATGCACGCCATCTATCGCCAGAACATGGGCTACACGCACATCATCATCGGCCGCAAGCACGCCGACGCACCGTATGCCAACGGCGAGAACATCTGGGGCGACTTCGATGCGCACCAAATCTTCGACAACCTCGGTGGCGACTTGCAGATCAAGCCACTCAAGGTCGGCTTTGCCGCCTACTACGATTCGTGCGGTCGGGTGGACCTCTGCGAACGTCACAAGGACGAAAAGCCGGTCTCGATCTCGGGCAAGGACATCCGCGCCACGCTGCTCAAGGCCGAGCAAGTCGATCCCCGCGTGATGCGTCCCAGCACGAGCCAGATTCTCGGCGCGGCGATGAAAACCGCGTGAGTGGGTTCGTCACACGACGCTCAAATACCGAAGCCCGGCTTGTCTTCAAGCCGGGCTTCTTGTTTTGAGTGGCCGTGATACCGCAAGTAAGTTTTGATGGTGGATGTCACACTAACCCGAAGCGTAAGCGAGGAAGCGTAAGCGGGGAGGCGAGTCCCACTCCTCGCTTACGCTTCGGGTTAGTGTCAGCATGTGCCGCATGAGGTCCAGTACTTGACCACGTCGCGCTCGACACGCCCGACGGGGAACGGAAGAATGTCCCGCTGAACTGAGCCTCTGCCCCAGAAAGACTTCTCCCATGGAACTCGTGCTGACCGAACGCTCGACGATCCGGCGCATCATCAGACGACGACGGCGACTCGGGCTGGATCACAAAGATGAAGTTTGGAACGGAAGGTACATCGTCATGCCCGACCCTGATAACGAACATCAGCGCATCGCCACCATGCTGGCCACCATCCTGCAAATCATCGTGACGATGACGAATCAGGGCGAGGTGTACGCGGGCTGCAATGTCACTGATCGTGAAGATGACTGGACCCAAAACTACCGCGTTCCCGATGTGGCGGTCTTCCTAAAGGGGAACTCGGCCGAGGACCGGCAGACTCATTTTCTGGGTGGCCCCGATCTCGCCATCGAAGTCGTGAGTGACGGAGACCGTTCCCGGCGCAAGCGTGCTTTTTACGCCAGCGTCGGGACGCGAGAACTGTTGATCTTGGATCGTGATCCGTGGCAGATCGAGCTGTTCCGCTTGCAGTCGGGTGAGCTGGTCTCAGTGGGAACGGCCACCGCTGCGGATGGGAGCTTCCTCATCAGCAATGTCGTTCCACTTCAATTCCGACTCATCGCCGGATCACTTCGACCTCAGCTCGAAGTGTCTCATTCGGACGGCGTTCAACGGTGGGTTTGTTGAGTCGCCTTCCGCTCGTGTTGCCTGCATCTCCCGAGGCCCGGCTTGAAGACAAGCCGGGCTTCTTGCTTGCTACCGTCGCTCCGCCGCCGGGACGGCTTCTCGCAAACAGGGACGCTCGTTGCAGCACGTCCCACCGACGGAGCGGCGGGACTACAGTAGCACCGAGCCGCTTCAAACCTCGCGGGGTCACTGGTACTCTGTCGCCTTGTTTCGGCGAGATTCTCACCAACGGATGCAGCAGAAGGGGTTTCACTGATGACAGGACGATTGGCAATGCGGCTGTGTGTTTGGGCGTTGGCGGCGATGGCCGGGTTCTCGACGAGTTCGCTGTGGGCCGATGACCCTTGGCTCGTGTTTGAAGGGGGCGATGGTCCCGGCAAGGGAAAGCACATCGTGCTGATCAGCGGTGATGACGAGTACCGCTCGGAAGAAGCGCTCCCTCAGTTAGCAAAAATTCTCTCGAAGCATCACGGCTTCAAATGCACAGTGCTGTTTTCGATCGACACTCAGACCGGCTTCATCAAGCCGAACCATGACGACAAGTCGCCCGATCACACTCCGGGCATTGAGGCCCTCAAGACAGCCGATCTCGCGATCCTTGGACTGCGATTCCGCAATCTGCCTGACGAGCAAATGCAGCACTTCGTCGATTATGTGGAAGCCGGCAAGCCGATCATCGGGACGCGC
>JAYSQC010000568.1:0-10901 GCA_043721755.1 Schlesneria sp. | reverse complement strand
ACAAAGGGAAACGCCTCATGTCATCGCCCTCGCTCACGCTGCGGGTTAGTAAAGTAAGTGCCATTGGGCGTCAGCCCCCCGGTTCTTCCCAAGAGGGCTGACGCCCAAGAACCAGGGGGCTGACGCCGCCCCGCTCAGAGGTTTCATCAACGGCCGCGCGAGCCTGATCAATTTCTTCTTCCCGGGATCCCTCACTTCTTCGATCCGCCAAACCACGGCAAGCGGCTTTTCGGTTTGGTCTCTTCTTTCTTCGCCGGAGACTTCGCTGAGTCGGCGGTGCGTGACTTCGGTTCATCGGTTTGAGCAGGTGGCGTGTCGTCGTTTGTAGACGCGGACTTCGGCGGGACGTTGGCCATGCTGGCCGAGCCGTCTCCCTCCTTCTTCTCCTTCGCTTTACGAGCCGCCACTTCGTCCGGTTCGTTCTGTTCGGGGAACAGGTTCGGCATGTAGTTGTCCTTGCCGACCTTCGTCCCCTTCTTGCCACCCGGTTTGGTCGGGTCGCTGTTCGGGCGGTAGTAAATGCGGCCTCCTTCGGGGAGTTCATTCGCGGCCAGTCGCGTCGGCAGGTTCTTCTGTTTCGAGGCGTCGGCCAGCATCTGCACGATGTCAGGGTAGGTCGCACCCAATTCGTCGGCCGCGCGAATCACATCGGCCACGCGGGCGGAAACCTCGCGCCGTTCGTCAGGCTTGCCGACTTCAAACCGAGCCAGCGAGACTGTCGATGATCCCGGTTGCGCCGTCACCATGACGTGACGACCGGCGGTGAGATACAGCGGGGCGAGGAACTGCTGATCGGCACCGAAGATCACAATCTCGGGTCGCGTGCGCAGCGTGGCGTGAACCATCGGCTCGCCCGTGGTTTGCAGGATGTGCAGCTTGTAATCGCCCAAGTTGCGGTTCTTCTTCGCTGCGACGTTCTCGGGCAATCCGAGCGTGACGCCGCGGATGAAGGGGTCTTTGGAGTCGAGTGTCCACAGGGCGCGGAACGCCCCGTAGCGCGTCTCGGGCGTCGAGTCATTCATCAGTTCGCGCAGCCCGAGGTGCGCTTCGGCATCTTCCAGCGTGGAGAGCGCGGCGAGCGCAAATACACGGAAAGCCCGTTCCGTGCGCGACGCTTCGATCAACACCGGCAAGCCTTCGGGGCTGCCCAGATAGGCGAGGGCGATCGCCGAGTGGAACCGGACTTCGATCAATGGCGAGGTCAGACCCTGCTTCAAAATGGGCACGGCTTCACCGCCGATCGCTTCCAGTTGCAGAGCGACTTCGTCGGACTTCTCGGGTTCAAACAGCTCCTGCTTCAGCTTCTGCATTCTCACACGCATTGCGACACTGTCCTCCTTGAAGGCCATGTGCCGGATCACTTGGAGGTAGCGCGGGTAGTTGTTTTTGTACTTCGGATGCACGGACAGTTCGATCTTTTGATCGGTCTTCGCTTCGGCCATCGGCTTCTTGATCCCCTGCTTATCGAAGTCGTGGAATCGTTGTCCGATGGAGTCGGCGACGCGGGTCGCGTTGCGGATGCTGCGGTAGTCGTTGCGCAGATAGAGCGCGAGATCACGTTCCTTGAGGACCGTGGCCCCGCCGAGGACTCGCCCCTGCTTGAGCAGCGCGGGATTGTTCGCCGCGTCGCTGCCAATCCCGGAAGTCAGGATCGCCCCCTCGGCCTTCGCGTAGGCATGGCCTTTCAAAACGCCGCGTCCCGGAATGAAGGCTTGCTCGGTCAGATAGACCTCCATCAGCCAGCCGCCGGAAATGCTCGAGGCTTCCGCACTGTCCGGAACACGCACCTCGACATCGATCTTTTCACCCTTGTTGAGCAGCGGCGGCAGCTTCGCGCGAACGAGAACCAGCGCCGTGTCGGGCCGAGCCAAGATGGCATTCGGATTGGCGAGACCATTCTTCTTGAGGTCTTCCATCAGCGCGGTGCGAAACGCGGACGGAGCCGGATCGCCGCCGGTCCCGTTCAGACCGACGACCAGTCCGACACCTTCCAACACGACCGGTTCGAGCCCCGCAAAACTGGTGAGGTCCCCGATCAGAGGCGTCACGATCTTGGTCGCGAAGCGCTGGGCTTCTTCATCCTCTTCGTCGTCATCGCTGGCAAACACGGGCGGACTGGCCGCAGGTTTGGCCTTCGCCTTCGTATCTCGCGCCGACAGTGCGAGCGGAAACGAAACGCAAACCACGACGAGCAGCCACCAATGGAGAGGGCGCAGCCGGTTGACCGAGTACCGATTCAGAGAGTGCAGCGTAGGCATGACCAACGACTCCTTTCGCGGCACGGTCGCGCACGATCCGCGTCCAATTGAGACAGCAACAAACGAAACGCCGTCCGCTCACGCGATCCTTCGCGCAGCACGGAACGACGAGTGGGATGAACCCAAAGACAAAAAACTGGGACAGGGGAGGGCGGGAACTTATGCCGGTCCCCGAACCCGGTCAAGACGACTTCAAACACGCCCACCCGAAACGTAGGGTAAGCGTCTCGCTTGCCCGTTTTTCGGTTCATCCGACTTTTTTGGGGGGATTCATTGGAACGCGATGGCCGACGGCGATCGGTCTTCATCCTGAAGGGATGTCAGCCATTAGCCGGGGGTTGAGCGGAGCGACACCCCCGGAAGCGGTTGGACAAATGGCTGTTGCATCCTGAAGGGATGCCAGCCTCGCAAAAACGGGGAGACATTCTGAGCTGGCCGGCATCCCTTCAGGATGCAAATCCCCTTTCGATGGCTGCGCACCGGGGGTGTCGCGGACGCTCAACCCCCGGCTAATGGCTGACATCCCTTCGGGATCAAAACGACGGACTTCATCCTCGCACATTGGAATCCCCCCAAAAACATCGGATGAACCACAAGTAAAGTGCGTGGAGGTCTCACCCCGCTACTTCGGTTCGGCGATCAGCACGGCCTCGCACCAGTTGGCGTAGTCCGCGATGTCGGCGTGCTGGCCGAAATCGACGAGCAGCGTCAGTCGCTGCGCGCCGCGAACAGCGAGAGGCGGGATGACGAGCGGAAGAGAACGTCCCGTGATTTCATCGCTGGTCCAGACGCGGTTGCCATCCAGTTCGAGGCCAAAGCGCACGCTGCCCGCTCCGTTCGCAAGATCGTCGATGCCGACGGTCGCTCGGAACTCGCGGTCCTGCGGGTTGAGGGCATAAGTCGCCGACATGCGGCTGTGCATCCCCAAACCCGCGCCGTACTCGGTCCCGCGTAACGACAGCGGGGCACGCAACACATTGGCGTTCTTCACGAGCGGCCAGCGCGCGGCGAGGTACGGCGTGAACGAGACCTCAACCGGTTCACGGTCAGCCAGTGAGACCACGCGGCTGCCGTAGACGTGACACGACACAACGGCGGCGAGCGGCAGTGCGAGGACTTGCTGCGACGGAGTGGTCAGCTTGAGTTCGGACTCTTTCAATTCGACACCCGTCACCGTGAAACGCGAGCCATCGACGAGTGCGAGTACCGATCGACGACCTTCATTTTTGGAAGCACTCGTCAACGCGGGGTTGAACCGGATCGCGCGAACTCGGCTGCGATCCAGCTTCAGGGGACCGGTCGCCTGTTTTAGAGTGACGAATGCGCCATCGAGTTGCTCGAACTCACCCTGCGTTCGATCGCCGTTGGCCAGCAGCACGATGTCGTCGCCCGGCGGCAGTGCCTGCAAATCGGCGAACAACCGCTGACGATCGGCCTTCGCCGCGGGAAGGTCGAAGACCACAGCAGCCACCGTTTCGAGCGGCAACTTCAGGTCATTCTGAACCGCGCCGGTCTTCCACGCCGCCGTCAGCACGTCATCCGCGATGGCCGTCGAGCGTGCCACCAGCCGATCCCCGTTGGCCAACAGGACGAGCGACTCGCCCCCCGAGAAGGTGGTCGCTTTCCGGTCGAAGTGCAGCGAGACGACTTCATCGAGCGGCACTTCACGGCGCGAATCGCCTTCCATCGTGAGTCGCTCGTTCGTCCAATCGATCAGCATCAGACGCGATGAACTGGTCTCGGTGGCCTCGATCACCGAGACCACTTCTCCCGCCATCGCCGCACCGAGGCAGCCGAACCACAGCAGCGTCAACAGGAAGACCACACGCACGGGGAAAGACTCCCAATCAGAATGAGTACGCGAAGAGTGTCGAGTAACGCCGTGAGCAGCCTGTTGTAAAAAAGTGGTTCATCCGACGTTTTGGGGGGATTCCCATGAGCGGGATGGAGTCCGTCGATTTGATCCCGAAGGGATGTCAGCGATTAGCCGGGGGTTGAGCGTCCGCGACACCCCCGGTGCAAACCCATAGAGAGGGGATTTGCATCCTGAAGGGATGCTGGCCAGCTCAGGATGCCTGCCGTTACGCGAGGCTGGCATCCCTTCAGGATGCAACAGCCATTTGCCCAACCTCGTCCGGGGGTGTCGCTTCGCTCAACCCCCGGCTAATGGCTGACATCCTTTCAGGATGAAGACCGGTCTCCGTCGTCCATCGCGCTCCAATGAATCCCCCAAAACATCCGATGAACCAAAAAAGTAGGACGGGCACTCTTGCCCGCCCGTTTTCAAGCGTAAAGACGGGCAAGAGTGCCCGTCCTACAGGGCTATACCCCGCACGGCCCAACGTAAGAGGTTTGGCTCGTTTAACCGTGAAAAGTGTATTCAACCGGCCGTTACCCCGCGCGAAGTCCACTTTTTTGGAAAGTCGGACTTCAGCTCGGGGGCGGCGAAGCGCCGACCCCAGCCACACGTTTCCGGCTCATCACTCACTGACCGTTGTCTTTCAACTGGAAGCCCGTCGTCAGCGCGCCCTCTTTATCGGGGACCGTGTACGAACCGCTGGTTCGCAGGTACTTCTGCAAGACTTCAAACGGAGGGAGCTTCCCGAGGTCGATCCCTTCGAGGAAGTTTTGGTTCTCGGCGTTCTTCAGCAGGTCGTACATCTGCTTCAACTGATTGTCCTGCTTCTGGAACGAGATCATCGAGGCCTTCGCGGGGAAGTGCTTCGAGATCAGCTTGAACGCGGCGGAGTCCGCCAGCGTGGCGGCGGCGGCAGTGTCCGAGCGCAGCATGCCTTCGAGCATCGGCGTGTCATTGGTGATGACGAGTTGCCCCTCCGCCACAGCGAACGACAGCGTTTGATCCGGCAGCGAGACTTCGTAGACGGTCTCACCGTTGAAGTCGCGCGATTCGACATCGGCTCCGTCCATCGTGGCCAGTTTCGCGAGCAGCTTCTTCGCCTTGTCTCCGTCCTTCACGGTGATCGCCACGAAGAACGGATTCGCGACCGCGTCGTCGTCGTCCTGCGCCTGGCCTCCCCCGACCACATGGAATTTGCCGTCGAGCAGATCGAGGAAGTCTTTCTTCGGATGAATTCCCGGATCGTTGTTCGCGACCTGATCCATAATTCGGGCGAGCGCACCGCGACCTTGGAACATATCGACCAGACCTTCAATTGCTTGATAAGCCCCGGCGACATTCCAGTTGCCGCCGACATACATGCTGGCCCCGGCCGAAACCCATTTCGGTGGAGCCAACGCGGTGGCGGGGAATTGAAACACGCTCAGAACGCCCGCTGCCTCGGCAAACACATACGTCTTGGAGACGGCATCAAAGTCGCCGGTGGCCATGTAGATCGCGCCGCCCCAGCCCTTCAACTTGTCGAAGCCGAGCATCGAGATGAACGGCACCGCCATGCCGACCTGCGGCTGAGACGCTTGGGCCATGCTGATCCCCGCCCGCACCAAGCCGATCGGGTCGATGAAGAACTTCATCGACGGTATGCCCGACTCATCCTGACAGCGGTTCATGACGTGCTTGAAGGTGTCGTTCGCGGCGAGCGTGTTGTCGCTGTCCCCTTCCCAACGATCGAGAATCGCCTTCAGGGCCGCCACTTCAGAACCAAACACCAAGTAGTTCTCATCGTTGAAGTACGACAGCGTCTTGAACGGGAAGTCCTCTCCGGCGTCTTTGAATGTGAACGTGTGAATTTCGACATCGTTGACATCCTCGGCCGAATGTTCGGTCGCGTCTTCCAGCGACTCGTGCAGCTTCTTCAGCAGTTTTTCGACGGTCTCCTTGCTGTCGCTGTAATCGACCATCAACACCGCCGAGACCTTCCGCGCGGGCTGCTCCATCACGGCAAACGTGACTTCGCCCTGAGGCAGCTTGAGCAAGTCGTCGATCGAGACGCCCAGCTCACCCTGAACCTGCTCCGAGAGTTCACTCAGCTTCTTCTTCACGTCGTCGAGGAACGGCTTCAACTCGGCATCGCGAAACAGCGCGCCGCCCGTCGATTTGTCCCACTCCTTTTTGAACTGATCCACATCGGGGATCGTAACGAAGATGAGGGTCTCTTTCGGCAGCAACTTCTCACCGCCGGCCTCTTCGTCCGCGCGGGCCATCTGCCCGCCCGCCCATCCCTGTGCGAGGCACATCAACACCGCAGCGGTCCCGAACCACAGTCGTCTCATGAAAAATCTCGTTTCTATTCGATGCGTTTGGCGAAGGGAGACAGAACCGCACGATTCGCCATCGTCTGACGAGCGGTTCCATAACAGAGGTGAAGCCATGCCGAACCCCGTCCGATTCGGCGGCGTATCTTGGCGAGTCCCGTTTCTCAAGACAATCCCGCTGTAAGCTCGCGAGTCAAAGCTCATCGACAGCAGACGCTGATGCGAAGGGCTGTCGCGTGGATGAAGCGACCGCAACTCAGGCTACCCGAACCACTCGGACGCGGTTTCACGACGCAGGCGTCTCCAAGGCGCTGACCGGCCAAAACAGAGATCGCAATTTGATTCATTCGTCACGAGCATCAGGGCTGGGCAACGGCATCAGGCCGAAGCAAAAAACTGACCACGGATTTCACTGAGATCACGGATGAAGAAGGGTGAGAAGAGCGTCGCAGAGCTTCGCCCGACATGACCTTGAGCTTTATCTGTCATTGTTTTATCCGTGTCCTCCGTGAAATCCGTGGTTGCCCCACTGGCTCTTGGTCGCGAAATAAACGGCGGTGTATTACGTCGCAAACGGACGTTGCTCAGCGACTACTTGTGACTCGTGGCGTCCGGTGTCTTGCGACGTGGCGGGTCGAGATAGCGGAAGCCCGAGTTCGGATTGTTGCGGTCGAAGGCGAATGCTTCGTGGTTGTCGAGGAACAGCTTCAAGTACGGTGAGGGGATCGCGAAGCCGAGGCCCTCGGCAAACAACAGCTTCATGTTGGTCACGCCGATCACTTCGCCGCGAGCATTGAACAGTGGACCGCCGCTGTTGCCCGGATTGATCTCGGCCGTCGTCTGAATGTAGACCTGCCCTTTGAAATTGCGGTTCTTCGTGCCGATGATCCCCTGCGAAACGGATCGTTCCAAACCGAGCGGGTTGCCGATCGCAAAGACCTCGTCGCCCTCTTGCAGGTCTTCGTCAGCGGCGAGGAAGACCGGCTTGAACACCAAGTCTTTCTGCGCCGGGATCTGGAGCAGCGCGAGATCGAAGAACGGGTTCAAGGCGACGATCCGCACGTCATCCACGCGCCGCCGGTTGAACTCACCGTCGGCTCCGCGATGAAAAATGGTGGCCGAGATCCGCGTCTCCTTCTCGATGACGTGGCAGTTCGTCACGCAGAAGCCGCTCTCGTTGACGATGAATCCCGAGCCGAGGCCACCCGGTGTCTGGATCAGCACCACGCCCTCGCCAAACTTCTCGGTCAAGTCTTTCACGCTGCGACGCGGAAGCTCGGCCGTTCGGTAGAGGTTGTGCTTCTTCACTTCGACCGGAACGTTGGCCGAGCCTTTCGACGCCGTCCGCGTCTTGATCTGCGACAACGGAACCTTCACGACTTCCACGCCGATATCAACCAGCAGCACATCGCCCTGCTGCTTGAGCACGTCGCCCTCGATGGTGTTGCCCGTCTTCAACTCGAACACGTCAGCGAAGACGACTCGCGGGACAGCGGCGGCGGCCATGCAGGCAATCAGCACGAGTCCAACAGACGCGACACTTCGGAAGGAGAAGAACGGCATGAGATCGCTCCGGCGTGGTGAACTGCTCGGTAAAAAACGGGTTGGTTGCGGTCGTCGGCTGATCACTGCCGATACTTCGGATGACACTCCGTACACGACTTGCCGATCTTGTTGATCGACTCCGTGAATTTCGCATAGTTCTGGTCCTTAGCCGCATCGCCTGCCTCTTTGGCACCGGTGATCAGGTCCATAGAAAACTTCTGATAGTCCGCCTCTTCCGTGTCGGGGTAGCCCTCCATCGCACTGATCTTTCCGAGCGTGGCGATCAGCATGGCTTCGTATTGGATCGTTTCCAATTCCGACTTCAGCTTCGCCTCGGTGTTGATGTTGAGCCGCAGCCATTCGGATGCCTTTTCGATCCGCTTCATCACGCCCGCGCGTTCGGCGAATTCGTGGAACGGTCGCTTCGGAGCGACCTCTCCCGCGTCGGCGGGAACCGTGCCGCTGAACACCGAAATCAGCTTCTCATACGCGGCCTTCGACTTGTCGTAGTACTCCTTGCCCGGCTGGCCGGATGCGGCCGACAACTCCATGCTGAATTCCCGCACATAGTGAGCGTTGCTCTTCCATGTAGCTGCTTCACTGTGTTCGATCACGACCCCTGCCAGCCCCGCCAAAGCGGCCGCATCCCAGCTAATATCCTTGCACTTCTTGTTGTACGACCCCGGCCCCTGCATGTCCGTCGTGATTTGGTTGCGTAGCTTCTTGGTCTCGTCTTGAACGACATCGATCGAGATGAAATCGCTCCACACGAGACCACCTCCCCCTGCCGCCGGCTTGGGAGCATCGGTGGTTGTTTTGGCTGGTGTCTCTGCCGGAGCGGCATCCGTCTTGGCGACGGTCGCGGCCATCGGTGCTGTGGCCGCGTTCGAGACCTCGCCCAAGGGGTCGTCGAAGAAGGCGTCATACGGGATGCCGCGACTGCTCTTCTTGCCGCCACCACCACTGGAATTGCCGCTGCGACTTGATGCGGACTTCGAGTCTCCCGCGTCACCGTCTTCGTTCCGCGCGGCGGTCTTCGATTTGGCTGAGGTCTTCGGAGCAGCCGCAGACTTCTCACCTTTGGAAATCGTCTCGGGCTTGCCACCGCAGCCGATCGCGCAGGCCAATACGATCAGAGCCATCGATAACCCACGACCGAACCGAGTCGGGTGGCTCGGCGCGAACGATGCCATTCCACCACGCCCGTTGTTCCCGAAACTCAACATCTCGAACTCTCCTTCGATTTCAGCGAGGGACTCACTGAGAAAATGAGTCCGCTGGCGTTTTGTGGCAGCGTGATGAACGGGGCGGATTATGGTTTCAGCACGGTGTCACCGCAATGAGTTCGATGATGTGCTTCCAAACCGTGGATGAGATCGTTTCACCGCGTTGCCCACGCGGTGAAACGACGCGGCGTAGCCGCAGCCAAAGTAGCCTTCATCGCTCCGCGTGAAGGAAGCCGATGGGAAGTCGATGCTGGAATCGTACTCGGCTTCCTTCACGCGGAGCGATGAAGGCTACTTTCTGAAGGCCGAAATGCGCTCCGTACGACAGGATTCGAGACCTAAGTAGTACGAGGCAGCTTGATCGCGACTGACACATCAGCCAACCCTGACGACTGGGCTGAATGAGGGGAATTTGACGCCCACTCCTTGTCCCGGCAAGGTCAACCTACTATTCGTATCTTGCATATTGAGTCTTAAACCGGGTGGCTTTTGCCAAGTTTGACCGAACCGAACCGGGCACGCCCTGACTCATGATCTATGTTTTGCCTGAGGCTCAGACAATTGGCCACTGCGGCTGGTTGCGAGTGCCTCTGAATTTTTGAGTTGAGATCGCCTGCATCTCGCCACGGAGTGGATGCCGGTCCTCACAGAAGGAGAGCTACGATGAGAAAGTTTGTTGCAAGTTGTCTGTTGGGATTGGTCGCGATGGCCACCGTTTCTAACGGTGCCGAGTCCCGGTTCGTTCGTCCGATCAGCCAGTTGGGAAGCACCCCCACGCTGCTGGGCCAAGTCGATCTGCCGCTGCCCGCCCCACTAAACCTAGTGCCTGAAGTTCAGTACAGCGGTCCTGTCGGCGAGATGCCGATGATGCACAGCTCGGTTGAGGTGTACCAGAACGTGAAGTACCGCCAAGAATTCAAGGCGGCACCTTGTGCGAAGCCGATCATCGTGCAAGTTCCCGATCCCTGTGCCTGCAAGACGGACTGCTGCACGAAGGCGTGCGTCAATGTGCAGATTTGCGTCCCTGAATGTGGCTGCCCCAAAGTGAAGGTCACGCGCTG
Source organism: Schlesneria sp. (assembly GCA_043721755.1). Lineage (GTDB taxonomy): Bacteria > Planctomycetota > Planctomycetia > Planctomycetales > Planctomycetaceae > Schlesneria. Next base: position 638 of record JAYSQC010000568.1, on the reverse strand, counting down.
CGGCAACAAGGTCCGCTACGACTACGGCAAGTATGCCATCGACATCGTCTCGGCCCACGGGCGAGTCGTCGTGGACTATGATCGCTGAACAGCCAATCTGAGTGCTGATTGAAGACAACCCAGCGGCCCCGCGTTCCTGAACGCGGGGCCGCTTTCGTTTCGCAGTTGCAAGACGGCGGCGTTGCCCACGCGGTGGAACGAGGCAAACCTCTCACAGTGGGTCGTACAAGCCGACGTGCGGGCGCTCGGAGCGTGCCGTGGTCGAGCGCGAACACGACCGGTCGTCGCAGCCAGGGCCTCCGCATCTAAATGTGCCTGTTTTGCTGAGTAATTGAGTTGTAGGCCACGCAGAACTGGCACACCGATTCATGTGACGTGCGAAAACTGCCGGTGAAAACAAGGTAAATGAGATGCGGAGGCCCTGTCGTCGCAGCCGATGGGGCACGGGGCCGTTGCTGTCGAGATTTCCCTAGAAAGATCCAGCCTGCGTCCAAATCGGTTCTATATTGGTTTGGGTTCATCCGGTGTTTCAGGGAGGCTTGGCCAACGCTCGTTTAACCGCCAGCCGGAGGCGTGCGCGTTTCGGAGTGTTGCCAATGTTTGCCGTGTTCCGAAGCACGCACGCCTCCGGCTGGCGG
>JAYSQC010000567.1:0-13360 GCA_043721755.1 Schlesneria sp. | reverse complement strand
GTGGGCCACGCCCCGCGCGTCGAGCGATGTGGCAAGCGGGTTGGCCCTCGACGCGCGGGGCGTGGCCCACGCGGTTAAACGAGGCAATGGCCTCATTCTTGGCCGCGCGAGGTATATCTTGCCGCCCGTCTCAACTATCACCGGCGATCTCGTCCGAGATGTAGTACTCGTAGAAGAACCGGCCGATCTGGTCGCTGAGGCGTGACAGATAGCGGGCCTTGAAATTCGTGAACGTCTCTTCCGACGTGCTGATCGGCTGTTGAGCCGGGTACTTGGAAATCTTCTCGGCGGAGAAAATCTTCTCGGCTTCGCCGCCGTCGTCCATCTTCCAGACGCTGACGATCGCCTCAGCCTGACCGCGATAAAGGCTGGCGCTCCCCTCTTCGTAGAGTGAGAACTCGTTGAGGTCGATGTAGACGACGTAGGTCGCCTTGAAGTACGCGCCGATTTCTTCCGGCTTGTCCCAGTCCTTGTTCTCTTCCAGCCAGCCCTTCACATAGTCGGGTGGCACCGTCTTGATCTTGTGTTCTTGCAGCCGAAACGTGACGTACTTGGCCAGCTCGTGATGCACGTTCTCGAAGCCGTACAACACCTCATTCGGCGCGAAGCAAACGACGGCGACGGTCACTTCCTTGTCGGTCATCGACTCCTTCGTCTGCGAGTCAAACTCCGGCTCCACTGACGGCGGCCCGCCGATCAAATAGCCGAGGAACAACACGTAGCTGCACCCGCTGAGCATGGTGCACACGAGCAGTGCCGCCACCAGTGAACCCCAGCCTCGCACGAAACTTTTCTTGGTCGATCCGATTCTCATGGCAGAACCTTTTTGTAATGCGCTGTGCAGCGTGAACCGAGGAACCGGGCGTGAAGTGAGGCACAGTCGTGTGTGTGAAGTCTTCTCTGGTTCCCTCGCCTTGGCTTTGCGGGGAGAGGGCGAGTGGTCGATCAACTTTGTATTGCGGACGTGCCCGCCAAAAGTAGCCTTCATCGCTCCGCGAAGTCAGCCGAGTCACCAGCGACCCGGAGACGCGGGAAACAGCGTCATTGAGCGTTCGGCTCTCTTCACGCGGAGCGATGAAGGCTACTTTTGGCGGGCGCATCATTGCGGGGTTCATCACTAGCCCGGCGCGCCAGCGAGGGCTTCACTCTCCATCACGGTTTGCCCTCGCTGGCGCGTCGGGCTAGTTGCTGTCAGAAGTCGGTCCCCGGACGGTGGTCGTAAAACTTCTGAGCCAACTGATCGCAGACGCGATCCACATAGTCCTTCTGAAACGTGAGCGAGGTCTTCGTCTGCTCGGAAATCGGTTGATGTGTCGGGTAGGTCGAGGTGAACTCGTTCGAGTAGACCGCGTGAGCAAACCGCTGTGAACCGGCCTCTTCCACCTTCGAGACCCGGACAAAACCGGACGAGTGGCCGCGCATCAGCTTCGGGCTGTTCGGTTCGCGAAACCCAAACTCCTGCACGTCGAGATGCACGATGTAGTCGGCTTCAAAGTCCTGAGCCAATTCAGACAGGTCCGAACCGACGGTGCCGTGCTCGTCCAACCACTTGGCGACGAGATCCGGATTGATGACCTTCACGCCGTTGTATTTCATGCGGCGCGTCACGCCGTCGATCATGTCGAACTTCAGCGTCGCCAAGTCCGACTCCACCGAATCCGGTGTCGTGCAGACGACGAGAACCGTGAGCTTCCCCTTGGCGAGGTCTTCGCGCGTCATCGCCCGAAACTCAGCCGGGACCATCGGATCGCCCGTCAGCATCTTGCCGAACATGACTCCCAGCGAGCAGCCGGGAAGCGAGCAAGCGAGCGCCGCACACAGCACTCCGCCCGCAGCCTTCAGCCACAGGCGACGCGATCGCAGGGAACGTCTTCGATGAAATGTGGTCTGTTGCATAATGGCGATCCTTCGCCCAACGGTCAGTAACACAGGAAGGTCGAGTCTCCGACTCGGCTCTCACCAACACGAACCCGAAACGTGAGCGAGGAACGTCTTGCAGCGTGAACCACACCAACCCGAAGTGTGAGCGAGGAATGTCTTGCAGACAGGCCGCGCAGGGAGTCGCGTGAGGAGCGTCCTCGCTCACGCTTCGGGTTGGTGATTTGTCGCCGCAATCCCGCTTCGATCACCCGCCCCACCACAACTTCCACGCCCACAGTGCGGTCGAAACCCCACCGAGTGCGATCACCAAATACGCGAAGAATGGCAACGGCTCATCAACACACCACAAGCGGCCTTGCACCGCGCTGAACAGGCACCACGGAATCATCAACGCCGACACGACCGCCAACAGCAGCCCCGCCGGATTGGCGCGTGCCGCCGCCACCAAGTGGCCTCGTGCAAAATGGGAAAAGGAAGTCGTCATCCCGCAACCCGGACAGGGCTTCGAGAAGACCAAACGAAAGGTGCATTCGGGCAAACCCAACTGACGGTGCGTTCCAAATCCGCGTGGGTCCGGTTCGAGAAACCGAGCCATCACGAACCCAGCCATCAGCAACACCGACCAGACGACCAAAGCCGCCCGCCCGACGCGCCTGACCGGAGTACCATCAAATTGAGGAGTCATCGACATGAATTTGGGAGTGGCCGGGTGATAGTGGCAGTTCTAAACGGGAACAAGATCGTCCGCAGAGAATCTACCTCCCCACAGCCTACTCCGCAGCGAACAGTCGCCGTTCCGCACGGCCACTGGCGAGAACTGCCGTTGCGACGACCGAATCACGCTGAAAACGACACCGACCAGCCTGTTGAAAAACGTAGGGTAAGCGTCTCGCTTGCCCGTGAATGCCGTTGGAGAAGTGACCCGCCCACGGCTGACTCGTCGTTTTTCAACTGGCCGCGATCCGCGGTGCCCGCGAGGACGAGCATCGCGTCGGCGGCAATTTCTGAACGGGTTCGATTGGCAACGACTCTGGCGACTTCACCTGCTTCCAGAGCTAGCAGCCTGTTGAAAACGTAACTTGGACGCCCTCGTCCGAGTGATTTCGAGTTGAAAACAGACGGACGAGGGCGTCCATCCTACGATTTCAACAGGCTGCTCAGGCCGTCGCTACGGATTTGATGCGGGTCGGCTATTTCGCCGCCACTGCCTAAACCCCGCTTGGTTCGCTCCTGTCTCTTCATTCTCGCTCCCCTCAATTCGCACGGGACGATTTCCGCGCGAATTGAGGGGAGCGCGAATGAAAGACGGCGGGATCGAATGGAGCAAGCAACTTCCCGGCTTCACTCAATCGTGGTTTCCTCAGCCCGCGCATTCGATTCCCATCCGTGTCGCCAAAACGTATGGTGTCTCGCGGCGAATGGTTCTCATGTTTCGCCGGTTTCTGGACTCAAGTATTCAGGGGTGCAACATGACTCGCACAGCTTTGTGGTTTGGTAAGTGTGTTCTCGTGGCAACGGTTTTGTGCGGTGGAACCGACCTGGTGGCTCAGACCGTCGGGCCGAAGGCTGAGGACTTGGCGAAGTCTCGCCAGCGAGCAACCAACTTCCTGAAGACGAGCCAGGCGGACGGTGGCCATTGGACTTCGCCGGAAGCCCCTGGCATCTCCGGACTCATCACGTACTCGCTCCTCGTGAGCGGTGTTCCGGTGACAGACGCTGTCGTGGAGAAGGGACTCAAACATCTCGCCACGTTCGTACAGCCCGACGGCGGCATCTACTTCCCGAAGAGCCATCACAGCAACTACGAGACCTCGATCTGCCTGCTTGCCTTCCACGCGGCCAACAAGGACGGCAAGTACACCGACACGATCAAGAAAGCCGACGCTTTCCTGCGCAAGCTGCAATGGGACGACAGCGAGACGACTGACAAGTCCGACCCCAAGTACGGCGGCGCGGGATACGGTCGCACGGGCGACCGGCCCGATCTGTCGAACACTGTCTTCTTTCTGGATGCTCTGAAAGCGGCGGGAGCCAAGTCGGACGACCCTGCCGTGCAGAACGCTCTGATCTTTTTGTCACGCTGCCAAAACTTGGAATCCGAACACAACACGACCGCCCACTCCTCAAAGGTGAATGACGGCGGCTTCTATTACACACCCGCCGCAGGCGGGAATTCGCAGGCGGGAAACACGGCCAACGGCGGGCTGCGGTCGTACGGCAGCATGACCTACGCCGGACTAAAGAGCATGATCTACGCGGGCCTGAAACCCGAAGACCAGCGTGTGAAAGCGGCGGTCGAGTGGATCACCAAGTTCTACTCAGTGACCGAAAACCCCGGTCTCGGCCAACAAGGAGTCTTCTACTACTACCAGATGTTTGCCAAGGCCTTCACCACGATGGAACTCGACCTGGTGAAGGACGCCGACGGCAAGTCGCACGACTGGCGCAAGGAACTCGCCGAACACCTCTTCTCGATTCAACAAGAGAACGGCGCGTGGCTGAACAAAAACGACCGCTGGTACGAAGGGAACCCCGACCTCGCGACCGCCTACGTCCTGATCGCACTGCAATACTGCGACCCCAAGCCGGTGAAGCCCGCGAAGTAATCTGCGTGCGATCAGTGATGAGACATCTGAGCGGGGTGGGGGGGGGGCCCCCCCGCCCCGCTCGGAACCCTCTCACTTTGTGCCGCGGGAAGTACAATCTTTCCGTTCCATTTCTCTCACTTTTTTGAGGTCTCTTCCATGTTGTCTCGCCTGCGTCCGTGGTCCGTTGGTTGGTGTGTCGCCCTCATGGCGAGTTGTTTCGTTGGCTGTGATGCCTCGGTTCCCAAGGCTCCTTCGGCTGGTGGTCCCGCCGGTGGACACAGCAGCGAGCAGAAACAAGCAGGAGCAACGGCTCAACCAGACACTGCCGGTGGCAAGAAGCGGATCATCCTCCTCACCAATGGGAACTCGCCATTCTGGGATGCCTGTCGCGCGGGACTGCAAGACGCCGAGAAAGAGTTCAAACTCGAAGAGGCTGGGTTCACGGCGATCATGGAAACGAACGACGGCACGCCCGCCGGTCAGATCGACAAGCTCAAGCAATACGGCAGCCAAGGGGATGTCGCGGCGATCGGCATCTCGGTGACCAAGGCCGACAACGCCGCGATCGCCGACGAACTGCGGGCGCTCCAAAAGAAGGGTGTCAAGATTCTGACGATCGACTCGGATGTCGATCGCGACAAGTACCGCGATGCCCGCACGGCCTTTGTCGGGACCGACAACGTGGTCGGTGGTCGAGTCCTCGGGCAGTGTGCTTTGGGTGTGCGACCCGACGGCGGTGAGTTCGTGGCGTTCGTCGGATTGACGGAAGCTCAGAACGCCATCGAACGGATCGGCGGCTTCTCCGAGGGAGCCGGTGAGAAGTTCACGCGCACCGACGTGATGGCCGACGACGTGCAACTCGACCGCGCCCGCGAGAACGTTCGCAACGCGATTCGTAACCATCCCAAGGTCAACACGCTGGTCGGCATCTGGTCGTACAACGCCCCCGCGATCGTGGACGTGGTCGTCGGTGAACTCAAGCGTCGCGGCGACTTCAGCATCGTCGTGTTCGATGCCGAACCGAACACGATCATCGCCATGCAGGAACATCAGGTCGATGCGATGGTCGTGCAGAATCCCTACGCAATGGGCCATCAGGGCGTGCGACTGATGCTCGCGCTGGCGACCGACAAAAAGGATGTCGTTACCGAGATGCTCCCCACGCTCGATCAACCGAACGGCGACCTGTTCGACACGGGCCTCAAGGTGATCGTCCCCGACGACAAGTCGCCCCTGAAGCGCGATCTGTTCGGCCCGAAGGTCGAGTTCATGACGCTCGACAAGTTCCGCGCGTGGCTCGACCAGTACGGCCTGAAGCAGTCGTGAGCGAGGGTGGCATTAGCGTAGGGTGGGACCAGCTCGCTTCGAGCGCCGGCCCACCTTTGGACAACAACGTGTGTTCTATGGTGGGCCGGCGCGGCGAAGCGCCGCTGGTCCCACCCTACGGTTTTGCGGACCCAGCAAAGCAGGGGGATTGATGAGCGAAGCGTGGTCACGATTCTGGCGGCGGCACGAGGCGAGTTTGCTCGTGGCGATTGGGGTCGTGATCGTGCTGACGACGCTGCTCGATGCGCAGCACAACTACTGGCGAGACCCGCAGGCCAGTCTCATCGACCTCACGCGGCAGACGACTCAGTTGGGACTGATCTCGCTGGGAGCCGCGCTGGTCATCATCTCGGGCGGCATCGACCTTTCGACCGGTTCGGTGATCGCCTTCAGTGGGACCGTCTGTGCGTCGCTGCTGCTGTTGCTCTCGCCCGAAGCGATGCTCGGGAATCAACCGCTCGACGTGACCACGATGGGCCTAGCCATCGCCGGGACGCTGGTCGTCGGGTTGTTGATCGGCAGCTTGCACGCTTGGCTCATCACTGTGATCGGTCTCCCGCCGTTCGTCGCCACGCTGGGGACTCTCGTCGGGTTGCGAAGCCTCAGCATGGCGATCATCGAGAACGTCACGCTGTCGGTCATCGGTGGAGCCAGTTCGCAAATCAACATCAATGATCGCGGCTTCCGCTACCTCGCGCAGTCGATCTGGATTCCAGCCGTGCTGCTGGCCGTGCTGGCGCTGGCGACGTGGCTGCTCCTCGCAAAGACGGTCACCGGGCGACATCTCTATGCGTTGGGAGGCAACGAACAAGCCGCGCGGCTCAGCGGCATTCAGACCGACCGCTTGAAATGGCTGGCGTACTGCCTGAGTTCGGTACTCGCTTCGCTGGCGGGAGTCCTCGCGATCTGTGACCAAAGCGCGGCGGTGCCTCAAACTCTGGGACGCGGTGCGGAACTGAACGCCATCGCCGCCGCTGTCGTCGGCGGATGCAGCCTGCAAGGCGGAATCGGCACGGTGCCGGGAACGCTGCTCGGCGCACTCTTTTTGCGAGTCGTGATCGATGGCGTGGCGAAGATCATCAAGACCGGTGCCCACATCTACGAAGGCTTCATCGTCGGCGTGCTGGTCGTCTTCGCAGTGACGTTCACGCGCGGAGTCGATGCGTCGCGCCGCAGGCCGCCGCTGTTCACGGGCGGATTGGGCTTGGTGACGATCCTCAACCTAACGCTGCTCTCCGGCACGATGATGGCGTTGATCGGCACGAAACTCGTCGCCGGTCACACGCAAATGGACGCGACGTGGTTGGCTAGCCTCATCGGCCTGTCAACGTGCCTGCTGCTGCTGATCGTCCGCTGGGACGGCTCGCCGATCGCCAAACGGCGACTCGGTGCGGCATGGGTGATCGTGACCATCGTCTCAATCATTGGCTGTGATCTCGCGTACCCCGGCTGGCAGCGCCGCGCGGCGGTCTCGACCGCCACGTCTCTCGGCGGCAAGGTTTTCGAGAACGAGCAAGGGATCGTGTTCGACCTCGCAGGCTCACGCTGCAACGATGCCGCAATGAGGCACCTCGCCCCCCGCCTCAAGTACTTCGCCAACCTGCACGAGCTGCGCCTGCCCCAGACCGCCGTCACCGATGACGGACTGAAGACACTCGAAAAACTGACACACCTCAAACGCCTCGACACCACCGGCAGCAAAATCACGCCGGGTGCCCTGACACGGCTGAAGCGAACGCTCAGCAACCTCGAAACAGTGCCGTGATGCTCGTGGAAAGCAGCGTAAGTCAGCATGACCGACATCGAGCCAACTCCATCACTGTGGCAACGGATGACCTCGATTTCGGTCACAGCTTGGGCAGCGATGCTGGCGATGACCTTGTTCGCGGCGCCGGTCTTCTTCCGCCTCTGGTCGCTGTCACAAGTCCCCGATATCGGTGATCCGTTCGACGTGGCGGAGTTCTCCCAACGCGATGTCCCCGCCGATCAGAACGCGATCCTCGTCTACGAAGCCGCGCTCACGAAGTACGACGCGATCAACGCCGCCGTTGAGTCTGACCCCGAGAAACGCGGGAGGAATCCGGGCATTGTCTTCGAGCAGCGAAAGAACACCCCGGAGGAGCGCGAACTGATTTCGGCTTGGCGGATCGCTCAACGCGACGCGCTCTTGGAGTGGAAGCGCGGAACGACGTTTCCACTCGCACAGCATCCGCTGCCTAAGAAAGGCGGGGAGTCGATCTGGACCGCGAACATTATGAGCCTGCAGCGAATGTTCCTCCTCGCACGATTGGAGGCTGAAGAGCTTGAGCAGCAAGGCGACATGGCTACCGCTTGGGAATGGCATCTTGCGGGCTTCCGTTTCAGCCGACATCTCGGCCAGAAAGGAACGTTGCTCGACCGCCTGTTCGGCAAACGGATGTACTTGAGTACGGTCGATGACATCGTGCGATGGGCGGAACATCCCGCCGTCTCGGCCGGTCAATTGCGTGAGGCATTGAATGAGGTGCGAGCCGTGTTCGCGACATCTGCTCCCTGGTCCGATGTCCTGAAGTCCGAGTACGTCTGGCTCAATGAACTGCTATCAAAAATGCGTCTGCGCGAATTGGCAGAGGACGCCCCGAGCCTTTTCAGTAGCGAACCGAACTTGTCACGACAGTTCCGGATGTGGGTTGTCGGCGACCCACATTTGATGCTCCGCCTACAACGGCAAATCTTGGCCAATTGTCTTGAGGAGATGGACCAGCCGCTGACAAGACGCAGAACGCCCGCTTCGACATCCCCACTGCTCTTTCATCCCGATCCAAACTCGGTGAACCCACCGAATCGCCTCAAGCCAGCCGAGATCACGTTCGCGATTCAACGCTCGTTAGCGAGCATCGCATTCTGGGCATCGGACTCGATCTCTAAGAGTACATCCGGCCATGAAGAAGAAGGTCGCCAAGCCGTCTTGGAAGTGGTACTCGCCCTTCAGAAATACCGGCGCGAACACGGCGAGTTCCCCGCCGAACTGAGCCGCCTTGTGCCGCAGTACCTCGACGTGATCCCGGTTGATCCGTGCGATCTGAAGGGAGAGCCGATTCGCTACCGTCGCGATGAGCCAATCAACGCCGTCGTCTGGAGCGTTGGTCCCGATCACTCCGACCAAGGGGGCCTCGACCTCAAACCCTCGAGTCTGAATCCCACGGGCGACCTGGGCTATATCGTGAAGTGAGCGGCGCGGAGTGACGCGAATCATCACTTCCAAACGCATCTCACAAACGCTGTCGCCAATCAGACCCGGTTGAAGCGGATCGGGACGCCGTGGTCGGCGAGGTATTGCTTGGTGACGCCGATGGGGTGCGTGCCGTAGTGGAAGATGCTGGCGGCGAGGGCGGCGCTGGCGTGGCCTTCGGTCAGGATTGTTCGCAGGTGTTCGGGGTGTCCCGCGCCGCCACTCGCGACGACGGGGATGTTCACGGCGTCGGCGACCGCGCGCGTCATCTCTAGGTCGTAGCCGTCTTGAGTCCCGTCGGCGTCCATGCAGGTCAGCACGATCTCGCCCGCGCCGAGTCGTTCAACTTCGCGTGCCCAGGCGACCGCTTCGAGTCCCGTGGGGACGCGACCGCCGTTGACATGGACTTCCCACACTTCGCGGCCGTCACGCTGAATCCGTTTCGGGTCGATGTTTACGACGATGCACTGACTGCCGAATTTCAGAGCCGCCTCGCGGACGAGGTTCGGGTCTTTCACTGCGGTCGAGTTGATCGAGACCTTGTCGCAACCGGCACTCAGCAACATGCGGATGTCATCGAGCGTCCGAATGCCGCCGCCGACGGTCAGCGGCATGAAGCAGACTTCGGACGTGCGGCGGACCACGTCGAGCATGATCTCGCGCTGCTCGTGGCTGGCGGTGATATCGAGGAAGACGAGTTCATCCGCGCCGTCCTCTTCGTACTGAGCGGCGATCTGCACGGGATCACCCGCGTCGCGCAGGTTCAAAAAGTTGACCCCTTTGACGACGCGACCGGCGTGAACATCGAGGCACGGAATGATGCGTTTGGCGAGCATGGGGCGGTCTTTGGAAGGGGGGAGGAACAGGAAGCTCGTTTAACCGCGTGGGCAACGCCCCGCGCGGCATGGAACGCTGTTTCGCCTTCGACACGCGGGGCGTTGCCCACGCGGTTAAACGAAGGAACCCGCATCGCGAGTGGTTTTCAGCAGAAAAGCTCGTCTCGACACGAATTGAGGCAGACTTTAACATTTCGCCGCAGTCGGCACGAGAATGGATGTTTCGTGTCGGCGTCCCCTCTGACGAGCGGCACTTTCTGCCTGTCTTTCGACCGTTTCGCCGCTTTAATCGCTTCGCTGTTTCCTGTCTTCGGGCTGCCAACTCAACTCGATGTCTGTCTGCCCTCGCCTCAACCAAGGATCGGTTGAATGACGAATTCTGCTCGCTTGACCTGCGTGGCTTCGCTGCTGGCTATGGCACTTTTGTCGTGCGCCGCCAGCGGGTGTGCGTCGATGAACAGCGCCTCCGAAAAATGGACGGCCTCGTGGAAGAAGGACGCCAAACCACCGGGCAACGACCCGAATCACGAGGAAGTCGTGAGCTACTGGGGTCAGAAAAAGAAAACTCCCAAGCACGTTGAGATGTCGCCCGAATTGAAGGAGCGGCTGGCCAAACGGGCTGAAGAGCGGCAAAGCAAGACCGTTGCCGAGAGCCTGCGTGACGGGAATCAACGGCTGAAGGAAGGTCGGTTGGAGGAGTCGCGCCGCGCGTTTGAACAGGCGTTGGCGGTCAAGTCGGATGACGCCGATGCGCATCATGGTTTGGCTGTGATCGCCGACAAACAACAACTGTTCGGCGTGGCCGACAACCACTACGAAGCGGCTCTGAAGAAGCAGCCTCGAAACCCGAATTTGCTCAACGACATCGGTTACTCGCACTGGCTGCGCGGCGGCGATCCACAGGCCGAGAAGATGCTGCTCGAAGCCTTGGCCGTCGAACCGGGCCACAAGGGCGCGACGCTCAACCTCAGTACGCTGTATGGGAAGCAGGGACGTTATGAAGACGCCTACGCGCTCCTCAGCAAAGGGGCCACCGAGTCTGAAGCACAGCAGTACCTGGCGAAGCTGTTCCCACAAGGCCGACCGTCGGGAGCCGGTTCGCGAGTCGGGGGGAATCGCGAACAGGACTTCGCGTTGAACCAACCCGCGCCGGGACAACGTTCCGCACCACCGATGCCCGCCGATGATCGGCTTGCTGACTCCGGTCGCATGACACGCGAACAACCGCGGGCTGATTTCGAGCGACGACAGTTTGAGAACGCTCAGCAACGCCCGTCAGAGAACAGTCAAGGTCCGTTCTCCAACGATGGAGTGGCGGCGCGCGGCGCGCGGGGTGACGCTTTGGTGCAAGACTCGCGACCGGTTGGCGATCAGCGCCCCATCAGCACGCCGAATGACCGCAGCGGGCCGAACGATCGGGCGTGGGCAAACGGAAACGGCGACAACTCCTATCTAGGTTCTGGTGGCCAAAATGGGATTGCGGCCGGCGGACCAGCGCAGTCAGACAACGCGATGTTGCCGTATCCCGGCAGTAACTCGAATGGCTACGTACAACAGGATCCGCAGCACCGTTACGCGGCGGCTCCCTCGCAGGATTCACTGAGCGCTCCGGCAGGGACGAAGCCTCACTCGAACATCCCATTCTGGCAGGGCGCTCCGGTTGTTCGAGGCAATGCCACGAATAACTCGGCACCGCAGCAACCGGCACCCAACGGATCATCGTGGGGGCAGCAGTCACCCGGTGCATCACAAAGTATCGAGCAAACGAACTTCACGGATGAGGGAACTCGTGCCGGTCGCGCTGCGGCTCAACTGGGTATGAGCATTGGCGGAATGTTCCCCGTGATCCCGAGTGATTCCGGATCGACGGGCGGTTCTTTCACGCCGCCTGCCGACAGACCCTCTGACGATCAGAGGTTTGGCGGTGAGTTCAATTCACCTCCACAACACCAGAATCAAAGCTCCGGTCTGTATCAGAACCAGAACGGGGGACCTTGGTCTCAGGGGGGGGCCGCATTCCAAGAGCAGAACTCATCCCAGGGACAGAACTCCGGCGTCCAGTTGGCTCCCTACTATTCATCGAACCCAAACAGCTCGCCCAATCGAGGAATGATTCAGCAGACGGGCGGCAATGAATCGAATGCCGATTCCCTATCTACTTTCGCGGCGTCAAAGCGTCCGGGGGGAGTCTCTACCGGCTGGACCGAATCGACACAGTCGAACTCACCGACGGGCAACATTCCGATCTCGCCCGAATCCTCGGGCAACGCTCTCTCTCGCCCAGGGGACTTGCCTTCCCAGTTCGGTTCGGGCGATTCCAACTCTTGGAGCCAGCCGCCGGCGCAAGCCAACACGGGTTCTGGTGCGGCGTCTCCCGACGTGAGCGGTGGCCGCCGCTCACGTTATGCGAAAGCTCCGTGGGACGAGCCTGCGACTGTGCCCAACAGCCAGCCCAACAACGGATCGCGACCTTTTAGCGGAGCGTGGCCCAACAGCGGTTCGCAGCCTGCGGGAGCCGGTTCCCACAACGGGGCTGCTCCAAACACGATCCCCATGTGGAACGGCGGTAGCCAAGCTGGCCAGCCAATGCCGAACAACAGCGGCCCGTCATCGAGTAGCCCGTCATCCGGTGGTTCACCCCAGCCGTGGCCGTACTCGCAAGGTCGATAAACCGAGTCCGCAGGGCCTGCGGCTCAGCCGGATCACACCCATCAATTCCCGCTCGGCATCGACCGGGGGCACTTCATCGGCGGCGGGAAATATCGGGTTCCAGCGCAGAACCGGGGCCAGTCTCTTGGAGTCACGACTGGCCCCCTTTGCGTTCGACCATTGCAGTCTGGCCCGAGAAACGACCTTGAGGGACAGGTGTTCTTCCGGACGCAGCCCCCCGTTGCGGCGAGCTTCTGAATCCTCTCCGGCACACCACACGACTTCTTGTTGCTCATCTCGGCTTCCAGTTTGGTCAGTCGCTGGGAAAGCTCGTCGATCAACTTCTTCTGCTCGTCGATGGTCTGCTGCTGGTCCTTGACGACTTTCGTGACCAAAGCCACGACATCCCTGATCGGGACGGATTTGCGATCCGGGTTGGCCACCAGATCGGGCACATCCTCGGCGATGAAGCCGACGTGCCTGTTCAGGGGATCCGCCCTGTAAGCAAACTCGACCGGCGTCAGTGTTTTCATCGCTTCACGGGCCTTGGTCGCGTCCAGATCGACAATCTCCTGCTTCAGTTCGCGACTGGAGATCGGATTGAACGACAGCGCGTCAACATTGCCCAGCCGATCAACCAGCATCACGGTCGTGCCAAAATTCTGGTTCATCCGAGGTTTTGGGGGGATTGCTGGTTCAGAACGGATGTGTGCCGTCGTCGGTTTTCATCCCGCAGGGATCACAGCCATTCGCCGGGGGTTGAGCGTCCGCGACACCCCCGGTGCGTAGCCATCGAAAGGGGATTTGCATCCTGAAGGGATGCTGGCCAGCTCAGAATGTCTCCCGCTTTCGCGAGGCTGGCATCCCTT